>CAZQXE010000009.1:0-29520 GCA_964597115.1 uncultured Pirellulales bacterium
TGTCAATGCCATTAACTTAAACACAAAGTACACCTACCTGCAACTGGCCGGTAGCGCAGTTTTCCGCATTTCCGGACTGCCACAGCCTGAGGCGACCGCTGTGCAGTTACGAGTTAACGGCGAGAACCTGGCTGAGTTCGAGTCTGGTATGTATGGCTCGTATGTCCATGTCGAGGTTATCGATAGTGACTACGCCAACAATCATTTCCCGGACGATAATGCCGGCAACGCTTATAAATGTATGCGCGACGAAGGCCCTGCCAACCTGGACTATCGAGGACCTAATCCCGACTCCTATCGCTACAGCTACTTCAAGAGGACCAATATCTCTGAGGACGATTGGTCTGATCTCATAGAGCTTTGCTATGTTTTATCCGAAGGCACATCCGACGAATCCTACGTTGACGAGGTCAACCGTGTTATCAATGTGGATCAATGGCTGCGTTTCATCGCCATCAACGCTTTGCTGGATAACAGGGAGACCAGCCTTGCCAACGGCATCGGCGATGACTACTACCTCTATCGTGGTGTTGAAGATCCACGATTCGTACTGATTCAGCACGATTTGGACACTATTTTCGGTCATCTCGGCAGCGCTACAAGCGGCATCTTCCGCGCCATGGCGGTACCTACACTGGATCGTTTACTCAGTCATCCTCAGTTTATTAACCGCTATTATTTTCACTTAAAAGACCTTATTGAGACAACCTTCTCACCCGAAAAACTTGGGCCAACCTTAGACAATCTACTCGGCGATTTTGTTCCTCCCGATGTCATTGAAGATATGATGGTTTTCATGGCTGAACGCAATTCGTACGTCCTTTCGCTTATCCCATCTGAGTTGACCATGGAGAGCACCCTGACACAATCCGACGGATACTACAAAAGCTACACGAACGTCTTCACTCTCTACGGGACGGCGGATCCCATCGAGACTCGTTCCGTAATGGTCAATAACCAATTAGCTGACTGGTCGCCGGTAGAAAGGATATGGTACTTCGGCGGCGGCCGCGCTATTACTGAAACGCTTATCAAAAGCGGTTCCGTTTGGAATTATCTCGATGACGGTTCCAATCAGGGCACACCCTCCGACGGTATAAACTGGTTTGCTCATCCGAATTACAACGATTCGTATTGGCTCGAAGGGCCGGCCGAACTGGGCTATGGCGACGCATCCGGAGGCCGTCCGGAAGCCACTGTTGTTAACAGCGGACCTAATAATGACCACTTCATTACTACCTACTTTCGGCACACATTCAATGTTGACGACGCATCAATCTATTCGAGCTTGTATTTACGATTGCTTCGCGATGATGGTGCTGTGGTGTATCTAAATGGAGTGGAAATCGTCCGGAGCAATATGCCGGGTGGAGATATTGATTACCTCACACCCACCAGCAATACCGCCAGCAGTACCGAGGAAACTACATTCCTCGACTTCACCGTGAGTTCGAATATGCTCTCTGATGGCGTTAATGTCTTAGCTGTCGAGATACACCAGGCTTCCGGCACGAGCAGCGACATCAGCTTCGATCTCGAACTTAACGGAATCATTCCGTCCGGCGGCTCAGGCACACTGTGGCCGGGCATCAACCGTATCATTGTTCATACATTTGACGGTCCTAACGGAATGGGTAATGAATTGAAGCGTGAGCACATCGACATCTGGTACGATGACGGTGACGTTTCAGAAATATCCGGAACACTTACAACAGATACGATTTTAGATGCTGCTTCCGGCCCGTGGCATGTGACAAAAGATTTGGTTGTGCCAACAGGCGTCACACTTAAAATCGAACCGCGTACTACAGTGTTCTTCGATCCCAACACAAAAATCGACATTCAGGGCCGCCTTATCGCCGAAGGAAAGGATTACAACCTCATCCGCTTTACAAGGACACCCTGGATAAACGATACCTGGAAAGGCCTTCAGTTCCTTGATTCAATGAGCGACAACCGCATTACTTACACCGTGGTTGAGTATGGCCGAACCAATGATGGCATGATCGGCCTTGAAAACTCTAACCTCCTGCTAGACCATGTCACGCTGGACAAGACCGACTTGCGTCGTATCCGCACGATTGATTCGTCGTTAATCGTGCGTAATTCAGTCTTCACCGATATCTTCGGCCCGGAACAACCGCCTACAACCAATAACCTTAACGAGCATATATGGGGACGCGGTATTCCTGAAGGTGGTAATTTCATCATCGAAAACAATCTTTTTGGAACTTCCACCGGACACAACGACGCGATTGACTTTGACGGCCCGTCGCGCCCAGGTCCCATAGCAGAGATACTTAACAATATCTTTACTGGCGGAGGCGATGATGCGCTCGATCTTGAAGCCGACGCTCATATTGAGGGCAACGTCTTTATGCACTATCATGAGGACATTTTTAATAATGACCCGGGTGAGTCAAACGTAATCTCCGCCGGCGGTGGAAAAGAATATGTAGTCGTTCGCAACGTTTTTTTCGACATCGATCATGCTACTATCATTAAAGATAACGCTTTCATGACATTCGTTAATAATACTGTCGTGGACGCGAATGTATCAGTCATATATTTCGACCTGGAAGGTCAAACAAGAGAACCAGGCCGCGGAGCATATGTGGATGGCTGTATTTTCCAGGATATAAGCCTCGTTTTTAACGAAATAATTGCTTCTACTGATATTACTGTCAACCATTCGGTTATTCCGGCTCAATGGCATTATCTTGGCCAGAACAATGTTGACGCAGACCCGCTCTTTGTTGAGCAAAATACCGACTTCCATCTTAAGGACATTTCTCCGGCAATCGATTCCGGGCCCTATGGTCTCGATATGGGAGCTTATGTGCCCAGCAGCGCTGCGATATATGGTGAACCTGACGAGGTTACCCACCGTACTAACGCCACGCTCATCATCGGTGGACCTGGTATCACGCATTATCAATATCGCCTGAACTACGGGCTATGGAGCGAGGAAAGATCGGTAGATATGCCCATCAACCTAACGAACCTACACAATGGACAATCCTACACTGTTTATGCAATAGGCAAGAATTCCGCCGGCCTCTGGCAAAGCGAAGATAATCCAACCGCCTCGCGGACATGGACCATCGACACATCTTATTCGAAGCTGATTATCAATGAGGTGCTGGCGACCAACGGGAATTTCGAACACGAAGGGACCTTTCCCGATATGATAGAGCTGTACTATGATGGCCCTGCCTCACTGAACTTATCCGGTATGAGCATCAGCAACAATCCGGATGATCCGACCATTTATGTTTTTGCCCCAGGTACAACCATAAGTCCCGGCGAATATCTGGTCCTATGTGCAGACTCCGACACAACTACTTCAGGCATTCATCTCGGCTTCGATTTTGACGATAAGAGTGGGAGCGTTTATCTCTATAATAACAATGGTGTGCTACTCGATGCGGTTCAGTTCGGCCAACAGTTGCCGGATCTATCTATTGGCAGGATCGGATACAATGGAAATTGGCATTTGACCGTGCCCACCTTTGGTCTGGCCAATATCGCTCAACCACTCGGTAATCCGGACACACTGAAGATTAACGAGTGGTTTGTACATGGTGATGTACTTTATGAGAATGACTTTATCGAGCTTTTTAATCCTCACGCCTTTCCTGTGGATCTGGGCGGTATGTACCTAACCGACAATCCCATGACCCAACCCAACAAATTTCAACTCAGCCCATTGAGCTTTATAGATGGCCAGGACTTCGCTGTGTTCATTGCAGACGACCGTAGCCAGCCCGGCCACCTGAATTTCAAACTCTCAGCCGATGGGGGAATGATCGCCCTGTTCGACGCACAGCTAAACAATATCGATACGGTTATATATGGACCACAGATGACCGACGTCTCTCAGGGTCGAATCCCCGATGGGATGCACAGATTCGAGTTTTTCGAGCAGCCTAATCCCGGCTCTACCAACCATCAGCAGCAACCACAACCATCTCCGTAACCAGCTTTGTGCCTATCGGAAAAAACGACTATCACACAGAATTGAGTGCTTAAATTTGAATTTGGTTCTTGTTACTGGCTGGTTACTGCAATAAAATTGAGCTAAAATGGCTTGATTTTAATTAAAAGTAAACGAATAGCGGTGGCGGGTAAATAGGAGTGTATAATGGCGCATAAATTTATTAATGAAATCGAACCGGGAGAGGCGATCGACGATACTTACATTATCAGAGACCCAATCCTCAGAAGTACAACTCGAGGCGATTTATATATCGCGATGTTCCTTTCAGACCGTAGCGGGCAATTAAACGGGCGGATGTGGCAGGCAACCGAATCACTTTACAAATCGCTGCCGAAACCCGGCTTCGTACAGATACAAGGTCGGAGCGAGCTATACCAAAACAACCTGCAAGTCATCATCAATAATATCAGCGTCGTTGATGCAGGCACGGTCGATATTGATAACTTTCTCGCGCGTACGGACAAAGACGTAGAACAAATGTTCAAAGAGGTTAAAACGATAATAAGCCGAATAAAAAACGCCCATTTGAAAGCACTGGTCGATGCGTTTTTAGCAGATAATGAGCTTATGAAGAAATACTGCGATGTGCCGGGTGGCGTTAAGCTACACCATGATTACATTGGCGGATTGCTCGAGCACACACACAGCATGCTACGAGTAGCTGTTGCGATATTACCGCTGTATCCAAATGTGCAGGCAGATTTGGTCTTGGCCGGGATTTTTCTTCACGATATCGGTAAAACTGAGGAGCTTGCATACGATATAGCTTTTTCATATACTGATTCGGGACAGTTAATCGGCCATATCGTCAAGAGTATTCTAATGATAAATAAAAAAGCAGATGAGCTAAGAGCAAAAGGGACCCAGATTGAACAAACAGTCCTTGTTACGCTCAGCCATATTATCCTGTCACATCACGGCCAATACGAATTCGGCTCACCAAAACTGCCGGCAACCGCAGAGGCCTTTATGGTTTATTTTATTGATGATTTGGATGCTAAGATAAATCAGGTAACGGCGGCTATTAACAACGAACCAGGAGATTCAAACTGGACGGCATGGAAGAGCGCTCTACAAACCAGACTTTACAGAAAACGTATTGAATAACAAACAAATAGTCCAACTAAGCGGTGTTTTATGATAATTCCGGCCGACTCCCCCCCATAACAGTCTATCCGGCCAGATTCTTACTATTTTTTATCGCCCCCGGCATTCGTTCTCCACGAAAAGGAACACTGAGAAGCAAATATATCTGCTTCTCTTTTTACCGGAAAAACAGCCCCCCATACGAAGAAATATCGACAATTTCATGAAGATTAAGACATATTTGCGGCTGAACTGTGCCAACGGTATGTCACTGTCTGTTGAAAAATCTGTAATTTGGTGTATTGTAATCAGATACTTTGTGAGGAATCCCGTTCCAGAACGATGCCGGTAAATCTCCATATTTCTTCGAATTGCTCACGAGGAATCGATTTCGTTCCCGTTACAGGATCAGCAACAATAACAGTATGGTCTGAAACCTCGAGGACAGCGATACAGTGGTCTGTCAGGAATGCATCTTTAACCACAACTAACGTAACGTCTGAGTTCCTGAGCTGGTCGACCGAGTTAAAACGACGGTACTTACATTTCAAGCCGGCGGCTCCGTATCGATTTTGAAGAGCTGAGGAAAGACATGCCGGGAGGGTACCGATAACCGGACTTGAATAAGAAAGAACAGCTATTTCTCCCTCCTCGGCTGACAGGCCCAATTTTCCAAGGGCCGTTACCGCCGCAGCCGGACCACAGGTATAATATGTAGTCTGACGGCAGATACCATCTGAATCGAGCCTCGTTCTAAGATTTGAGAGATGGTTTCTTACCAAAGCCGGAACAAGGAAAGGTAAAACCGAGAACCACGTTACAAATACACCCATCAAAATGCAAACCAGAAGCTTCTCAAAATTGCGAGGCAAACGTGACAACGAAACGGTCAGACCCATCGAAACAGCCAGGGACAGAACAACGAATCTGACACGCCCGGTTGTAATCCAGCAAAATGGCTGGACAAAGTTCACCGTATTGCTGTATCTGGCCAGAACCAATATTACTATTACAACACAGGGGAAAAAATAGCCCAACATCCAACAGGGCTTTTGAAAACGCGAAATAACTCTACCGAGAAAAACGCCCACTACAGCAACGAGGACAACACCTGCAGTCTCAAACCACGGATTCATACACCTTCCACCTTCTCCAAAACTACACATCTTAATTATCCCCATTTTATCAAACTAAGGGGGCTGTGTCAAGCAAATTGCCACAGAAGGCGAAGAATGCCCATTTGGGTATAATTTGCCCAATATAAGTGTTTTAAGACTATTTTTTTTAATTTTTATATAAGCATAAAGTAGATTTTACGCTAATATATGCCGATAATAGTATTAACAAGTTGATATTGTGAGATGTTATAAAGTACATGAAATCTAACAGCACGTAGAGAAAGGAGAATTACTACAATGTATATACGAACAGCAACAGTGGCGATTTTATCGCTCATTACGGTCTGTCTGACAGGTTGTTTTTCGTCCAATCCGAAAGACATAGAGGCATTCACAAAGCCTCAGAATGCCAATGTCTCATCCGATGAATACATTTTGCATCCACCCGATACGATTGAGATACATTGTTCTAAAGTGCCGGAAGTTGACCTGCAAGTACAGCAGATCCGGCCGGACGGTAAAGTAAGTTTTGAATCCCTGGGTGAGATAGATGCTGCCGGTAAAACACCCAAACAACTTGCAAATGCTCTGAGAGCAAAGATTTTAGAGCTTTATAAATTATCGGGCGATAATCCTATCGATGTTCGTATCGTTGCGTTCCGAAGCAAGAGATACTATGTTTTCGGTCAGGTGGCTGCTCCGGGCGCTCAAGTCTACACCGGACGCGATACAGTCGTCGGCGCAATCGCACTCGCAGGAAGCCCGACAGTGTTGGCGTGGGTACAGCGTATCCAGATAACAAGGCCATCGAGCGATAAAAGTGTTAAACCTAAAATCTTCGAATTCAACTATGACCGCGCGGTTGCTCACGGCGATGCCACTAAGGACATTTTACTCGAGCCGGGTGATATCATATACGTGCCACCAACGATCCTTGCTGCCGCGGCGATGAAGATAGAAGAATTCATCCGGCCAGTTGCGAGAGCTTTCTCCGGCTACTACATAATGACGTCACCCGCCCCTACTTCCTACGGGTCGCCGTCAGGAGGGGGTTCATCCAGCTTCTAATGCGTGTTAAAACGATGCACGCCTGAGCCGGTGTAACGACGGCAGAAATTAGAGGAGAGGTATAGGAATGAGGCAGTGGCTTTTCAGCAGCAGTCGCATGTTTCCTTCTCCGCTGCCAGGTTAACTGTGATATGCCTATAGAGTTGTCGGGATTACAAGGTGGATAAATCTGTGTCTAAACAGAAAACACTGAAATTCATTCACATTACCAGTACGGTTTGGTTCATACTATGCGTCTGCTATATTTTTGTTATAGCGCTGCATCAGGCTGGCATTAAGTGGTGGATTGTATTTTCACTGTCCGGGCACGGTGTTTTATTAACCCTTATCCTAATCAGTCTCTACTTGTTCGCTATCTTCCGAGGAATCAGCAGCAGTCAAAAAGTTCTGATAGAACATCCGCTTACAAGCACATCATATTACGCTGTTTTCTACGTTGTAACACCCTTTTTGGGTGCCCTATCAAGCTGTCTGGGCATGATAGGCGAAGAAACAGCCAGTCAATATCTGTTGGGAGTGGCAATGGGAACCCTGGGTACGACATTCATGGTCTGGGTGATTGTTGATCCGGGAATTGGACTGATAGAAATGTTGTTGCCCACAAGCAGAAATCACCGCGCTCAACGACTTGCCCAGGCTAAAGCGGAACGAGAAAAGAAGCAGAAGGACAGCGAGCATCTGCTTGCCCAGGTGCTTGCGAAGGAGGAATCAGATCGGCAACTGTGGCAGGAAATATTAAAATCCCATGCCGAAGAGCTCGCTGGTTTGTTAACAACTAATAGAAGTGACCTCAATCAGGCTGAGCGTGATGCGATTGGTATTGGCGCAAGCGCCTGGCAAATTGGCGGTCTCAATTGCATGCGAGAGCTTCGCGACATGGCAATAGCCATATATAAACAGACTGACCAGAACAAAGCATTTGTTGACTATATCAGCTTTTGGTGGGATGGTATTGGAAGCTGGCGAGCTCCATCTCTTTGTTAATGGTCTGAATTATTTAAATTATCCAATAAAACCAATTCTTACAAATAACTCGGCACACTATCCTTACGGTTTTATCGCTTTTATATGTCCGCGTAAATACACCCGTCGAAATAAACTTAACATAAATCCGTTAATTAACGTACGGACTTTTAACAATTAAGTTTATATCTTCTATTCCGAAACAGTAATCAAAGAAGGTGTAGGCAAATATTCACTTCTTCTCTGCCGTTCGTTTGTGATATATACCTATATTTTTGTGCTATTCAACAGAGCTTTCTACGTCTTCGCAGAAATCCCACAAAACCTATACCAACTGCGCCGAGCAAAATAGCACCGGGAGCGGGGATTACATAAACGCCTACATCGTCGAGAAACAAGCCCGCGTTGTCACCTAAAACTGTACCTGAAAGCCCAATAGGATCATAAAAGGCGATTGAGACCAAGCCGGATGTATTAACCGTAAAGGGCAAGGTGTACGTCGTAAATGGAGTGGTATACGGCAGAGTGATCGATTTCGACACTCCGGCGACTAATGCTTCAACCGTATTATCACCACCTCTCTGAGCACCGGTATCAGGATTCTCTCCGGTTCCGGCAAGTTCGTAGCTTAGAACATAGCTGCCGGCCTGTAGGTAAATAAACCTGCATAATACTCCAGCGTCATTAGATGAGCCGTCCATATCCACATATCTACCGTTACCGGGCCAAACGTCCCAAGGTCCTGGTGCGCCGTGGATGTCCACGGTGCCATCGAGGACACTCCAACCACTAATAGCTGGTGGAAGCCAGTCAGACTCGTGGGGATAGTTATCGAAATTGTCGAAAAATATCCACCCAGCTCTACTTGAGCCAGCACAGAGTGAAAGCAGAACAAACACCATATAAATCATCAATAATTTTTTCATCTTTCATTCCCTTTCTTGATGAAGTTTTTATAATCTATTTTCAAACACTATTTTACATTCTCTTTGTATCCGATTCACCGTCTAACTAATTGCATAATTAACATCAACAACTAAAACGTTTTACGTCTTCTCAGCCAGCCGACAAGACCTACATTAATAGCACTTAGCAAAACAGCACCTGGTGCAGGAACTACGGCTGCCATACCCTGATTTCCTGGCAAACACGCATCTTTTGAGTCATTGCACTGACTAGTGAGTATGAAGCTATTTTTATTTCCATCTATAGGTATGATCTTTAGATCAACATTCGGCTTAATATTGTTAAACTTTGCATATATTTCATCAAAGAAGTCGATATTCTTATCAACGAACATCTTTACACAAAAGTAATCACAATCCGGCAGACTTAAAAGTGTAAATTTATTACCATCGATTCCATCAACACATGATTCCCCATCTTTATAATATGTTTCAATCGATACTTCGATCTTCAGGGTATATAAAGTTACATTTTCAGATGTATTTAAATCAACTTTTAAACATCCCCTCACAGGAACTGTTCCTTCAAATACTACTACCGCTACGCAAAATATTAACAATTTCCTCACTTCCTTGTTCCCTCTATATAAATACTCACATATCCTTTTCTCAGATGAAGTGTTTTGCGCATTAACACTTCATTTGAAGAGATCTATTTATTTTGAAGCATAATTAGGGGGGCCACGTGTAAAATATTCAAAATATAATAAGTTTAATAAACGGAATCTCTGACTGAATATAAAAGTCAGGGAGTTCTTGATATGGATAAAATATGTCGAAAACTTCTTTATAATAACATATTTATGAAATATATTGGATCCAATTTGACCTGCCCATATCAGACCATAAATTGTCTCCAGCCAAATCCTTCCATCCTTGACAACAGATATGCAAATAAATCCTGTTAAAACTAATAAAAACGAACAGACTACTTTTGAAAATACCTTTGCTTTTATGTATCCATCATTTGTTTGAGCATATTTAACATTTGGCTTGTTAAATTTATCTGCTATATTCGCAAGATGTGTATTGATGAGTCCATTTATCAGATCATTTTCGGTTCGTAAATGACCTTTTGAATTTGAACTCGATGAGTTATTATATAATGAAATACCGTTATTATTAACAAAAAATGATGGCGAAGCATACACCCATGCTGCCGTGAGCATCAATAGAACAACCATTCCTTTGGTACTTTTGCGCCGCACCATCTCTCCTCATTTCATCCTTATAGTGCGCAGTATTATCCTATCACATAACTTTTTGGCCACCCTCACACACAATCATTCGATGGCCCTCCTTTCCACAGCTATGTGTACAAACTCTTAAACAATGATAATATATAAAGCAAAAAAGAAAACAAAAAAGTTCAAAAATAATTAAAATAATGCATATATTCTAGGACTATACCATTCTATGCATGTTATCGGACATAATACAATCTTTCTTGAGCTTTACTTGCTAATTTTTTTGAAAAATACAAATATTTTTTATTTCTTACACTAGGAAGCAATGAACGATAACAAACAGTTACTCTGTAGATGTTTTTTGGAGTGTGTTACTTTTCGAAATGCAGTCAGAAACGAAGATTATATTTAATAAGCATGCTATACTATCATAAATATATACCTCACAATACTTTGTAATACATCTCCTAAGATTATCAAAACGTCTAACAAAATTAAACTTAGCGGTAATAGAAATCTAAAGTCTTGTCTTTTATTCCAAATGACCCAATTTTAAAAACAATATAGGCCTTCTTGAAGAAAAAACGCACTTTTTTGTTACAGAAAGGCGGTTTTTAATCCAAATCTGTTATTATTCGCTGTTCTTCTTTCAGTTGGGAAAGGTAGATGTGAACTACAGGTGGGAATTATATGTTGGAATCAAAGAAATGAATTAATGGGGAAAATTAACGATCACGATTGTGTTAATCGGTAACCGGTAGAGATTGCGTTCCATCATATTGTGTATATAGTTCTCTTACATCGGTCAGGAACTTCAAGAGCATCGATATTTTGCTTTTAACATGGACTTTCCGATATATATTCCTTGTGTGAGTTTTTACCGTTCCGGGCATAATACGTAGATTCTTGGCTATATTGCCATTCCGAAGACCCTGACAAATCAATTCTGCTATTTGCCGCTCACGAGGCGTTAGACCGTATCGATTCTGCACATATGACCACTGCTTTTTGTCAAGGAGTACGACTTCGGGGTGTTCTTTGCTGGAATCGCCCTTTTGGGTATTTTGGCTTAGTGAATTAGGTAACTGTAACATTTAACTACCCTCCTCTGATAATTGTTTCAGCAATTGCTGTGCCTCAGCCAAGTCTGCACCCGATAAACCACCGATTCGACTTTCCAGGGCCAAAGCCTGGTTTAAGGAATCAATCGCCTTGCGTTTTTGTCCGAGTTTCGCAAAAGCCCTTGCTAAATGAAAACGTGAAGCAACACCTGATGGTGCTGCAAGCGGATAGAGTTCGATACATTTACTGAGATCCTGGACAGCTTTATCAAATTCGCCCAGTCGATAATACACAACACCACGAGTATCGATAAGATCAAGATAATCAGGAGCTATCATTAGCCCCTTTTGAGCAAGATCGAAAGCAACCTGATGCTTACCTTTTTTTTCGCACAATATCCAGGCAAGATTATTAATAGCGATCAGATTTTCAGGCTCAAGCACAAGAATTCTCTCATAAAGTTCCGTTGATTCGGTAGAACGGTCAGTAATTTCCATCAAGATAGCAAGAACACTCAAAGCTTCGGTATTATCGGGGTGTTTTTCCAGCGCAAGTTCAATGATATCTTCAGATATTTTCTGAGCACGGTTGTCTACAACCATAGCTAAATCTCTCGCCACAATAATTGGCGTACGATAATCTTCCGAGTGATTCTCATACCATTCGACAACTTTTTGTTTTATCTCGTTCCAGAGCTTGTCACCTTTAAATAGCCGAACTTGTGCTAATAATGGACCTGAATCATTTGGCTCAGATTCAAGCAGAGAATCAAATATTTTCTGAGCTTGTTCCTTGTTGCCATTTTTATATAGTGCGATAGCCAGAGCTATGTTACAGTTTCTGCGCGTGGAATCATCGCAAATAGACAACTGTTTCGTTAATAAAGCCACGGCCTTCTCAAATTCGCCCACCTCAACGTACGTATTGGCCAGGAGCATTGCAGCATTAACATCATTCGGATCCAACTCACAAAGCAATTTGAGAGTAGGAATAGCTAAAATCGGCGACCGCACTGCCTCTGCACGAGCTTTCAATAATAACAAACTCTTGTTATTGGGATTGTGAACGAGGCCTCGCAAAGCAGCGTCTATAGCTCTACCAGGCTGTCCCTGCCTCAAAGTAATTTCTCCCAGCATTATCCAGGCATTGCTAATTTCTGGTCGATTTTCAGTTATCTCCTGAAAAATCCGCTCCGCTTTATCAATCGCCGGAACCGTTCCTTCTGCAAGAAATAAACGTGCCTTGAACAAACGCATTTCTATATCGTCCGGATTCGATTCCAAAGCTTTTTCAATAATAACTCTTGCCTGACGGGCACCGTTAGGATCCCTCGATCCCAATAACAGTGAAACAGCACGTTTCTGGATATGAAGATTATCCGAAGCCAGAGATAGTGCATGCTGGATATCAGCACTTGCCTTGTCTAACTCACCTAAAGAATGGTAGAAGTCACTTCTGGCCACCCATACCTCAACATTATCAGGCTCAACAGAGATAGCATACTCAAAGTCCTTCATTGCCCTGTCGGGCTGGTTTAACATGGCATAAGTTCTGGCACGAAGAATATATGCAGAAGCATTCTTGACTCTATCTGCAATTTCATCAGAAACCTTCAATGCCTCTTCCGGTTTGCCCTGACGAATTTTTAGCTGGATTAGTGCGGCAGTTACAGACAACGAATTCGGGTCTTCGGCTTTTAGTTTTGTCAGCAGCTCTTCGGCTTCGTCAAATTGATCTTGCTGCATTTTGAGTAATGCAAGAGATAAGCAGGCAGCCTGGTTTTCAGGATCATTGTCCAGAAGGCCCTCCAGAACACTTGAAGCCGAGTCCAATTGACCATGCCTGAGAAAACTTCGCAACTGCAATCTACTAAGTTCCGGATGATACAGATTTTGTCTGGAAGCTTCGTCTAAAATCTGCTCGGCTTCGTCATACTCCCTCGCACTGTAGAGCGCAGCAACAGCAGGAATTATTACGCGCAGATCATGAGGTGAACGAGCTAATGCCTCTCGATAAGTCGAAATTGCCAATTGCAACTCACCGGCACGCTCATAAGACCGCGCCAGAAGCATTCGGCTCAATTGGTCAGCTGGATCCGCCAGCAGATTCTCCTGAAGAAGTGAAACAATTTGTGGATAATTATTTTTAAAACCATCAGACGCAAACCAGATTTTTGCTTGTTCATATCGCCATTGCCAGCTATCTTCACCATCGAGAGACTTAATATCATCGATGAGCTGCCGCGTCATTTCCGGATTCTTGATAACCTGTTCAAACCTTAGAAGCCGACGCTTAACAGGTACATCATTAGGAAGTTTATCCGCAAGTAAAGTAAGCAATTCGTAGCTCTTGTCTTCCTGATTCCACTGGCTATACAAATCTGCAAGCAGGAAGCTTAATCGTCGTTGGGCTGACAGCTCCTCAATACGCGCCAAGGCTTCTTTGAGAACAAGCTCACACTCTTTTTGCTTGCCCTGGCGAGCCAATAAAATCGCAAGGTATGTTACCGGTTCAATAACCTGAGGAAATTTTTCTATTGTTTCATTTATAACCAATATAGCCTCATCTGTTTTATTTTTAGCAACATACAACTCGACTTCGGCCATAGAAATCGCTGCCGTGGCGGGTCTGGTTTCCTTTAACTCAGTTAGCAATGCTTCAGCGTCGGCAAAGTTACCTTGTTGAAGAGCAATCTGGAACTGCAACAGTTTAACATCGTCAGGGGCATCAGTAGATTTTTCCAGGGCAGACAACTGCTCTTGAATATCCTTCCATGCTTCAGTATCTACTCGTTCCCGACGGGCTGAGCTTGCCATTAATACATGCATCTGAGCCTGTAGACGCAGTAGAGCAAGTGCAGGATTATCCGGCGAAATTCGCATAGCTATTGCAGCATGTTCTGCCGCCTCGGCCCAGTTCCCCATTTCAGCAAACAATTTGGCCAGAACCAGATGTCCATCATAGAAATCAGGATTATCAGAAACCAGGATACGCAGCTGCTGGAGAGCCGATTGTGTGTCACCCAAACGGGACAAAGCCGATGCCAACGCCAGGCGAACCTCAGCGGACTTGTTACCTAAATCTATTGACTCACGCCAACACTGAACAGCCTCAAACGTATCTCCCTTCTCGGCAACCACAAGACCTTCCAAGAATACAACCAGAGCAGGAGCAATATCCTTTTGTTGCAGTTTGGAAATGCAATCCGCAGCGAGGTCAAGCTCGCCGCTCCGAATTAACAGCTCTGTAGCAACCAGCATAAAATCCCAGGGCTGAGAAGAAAGCTCCCTTAATCCTGTCTCTGCAACCTGCAGCATTTTTTCTTTTGACCGTGATCTCAGCGCGAGTTGAGCCCATGTTTGCCAAAGACCCTGGTCTGTCGGCATAGCTTTATATAAAACCTTAAGGTGTTCTTCCGCCTTATCCAGCATATTCGCATTAATTAATTCGCCGGCAAGGCGTAACCGTACCTGTGAGTCAGACAAATCAAGTTTTTCAGCCTGCTCTAAATCAGCCAAAACTTCGGGCATCTCTTTATTTCTTCGATGGAAGCCGGCACTGACTATGTATGCCAAAGCTGACGATGGATTATTTGCTACTGCCTGGTCGAACCAATGTGCCGCCGGATCAGGAAAGTCATCAGGACGTCGCTCGCTGAGCTGACCTAATGTTTCATAAGCTAATATTTGTTCAGGATGTTTATCGCAGATATCAATCAATTCCGCAGCCGCCTCACTGAACTTTCGTTGTCCGGCCAGCGCCCGGGCCAGCAACCTGCGAAGTTCAGGATCTTGTCTCGTTTCAAGTTGTCTTCTGGCAATCAACTCAGTCTCACCAGGCATACCCATCATCAGATATACTTCAGAAAGCTGAGTTGCAGCTTTGGAATTGTCCTTGTCTATTCTCAAAGCCGTTCTATACGCTTGAATAGCATGTAGAACATTATTACGTTTGGTTGGTCTGATTTTAAGCTGCGCATCAGCGTATTTCATCAGCACTTCTACATCATCTTGTACCACAGAAAGATAGCGGCCCAGACTATCCGCCGCGTCTTTCCACCTTTGCTCTTCATACGCTTTGTTGCCAAGTACAAGTCCCTCTTCAGCCCTGCCGCTTCTCCGCCATTGGCGCAGCCCATAAGCACTTACGCCTAAAACAACCAGGCTGATGACCAAAACAATTGCCAATTTCCAGTTAAAATATCTTCTTGGCATTTATCCGCCCTTTCTTAATAAAATCACAGCATTCTGCAGCACATACATAGGTCTCAGGTGCATAAGCCAAGGTAGGCTACCTGCTGTTTTGCTTTCGTGTACTACGCTAGAACTGGTTGATGAAATTGCCCAACATTTTCTTGGTTGTCTGCCAACATATACACAAATCCGTCACAAGTGACAGATTTCTTGCATATTCAATGTCATAATGTATCCATTCCTGAAAATCTTTCATTGGCTGGCGCGTTCTATGAACCTGCCAGGGCCCGGTAATTCCCGGTTTAACCGACAGTCGGGCGTCACGCCAAAATGGACACAATGTATTTTCCGATTCAGGAGAAGGCCTCGGACCAACAACACTCATCTGGCCAAGCAAAACATTAAAGAACTGTGGTATCTCATCGATATATGTCTCTCGCAAGAATCTGCCTACGAGGCTGATTCTCGGATCATCTTCCATCTTGAATTGTGGACCATCCACCTGGCTGGCAACTCGTAGTTTCTCTTGTATCTTGTCAGCCCCGGTAACCATCGTCCTGAACTTCAGACAGTTGAATTTCTTTCCGTGCAGTCCTTGTCGTTTATCTTTGAAAAATACCGGACCCGCTGAATTCAATTTTATCGCCAGAGCAACAAAAGGCATTAAAGGCGCAAACAGAACAAGTACTGTCATTGCAGCGATGAAATCGGCAATTCGTTTTAAACACCTTGCGTACGAAAACTTTGGCCAGGAACGAAACGGCCCAGAAGCATATTGAAACAGGCTTGAATTATTTCTCAGATAAGAGGCACGCTCTGCATTCTTGTCTTTCGGACGCTTCCAATCGTATTGCGGATCTCTTATGATACAGTTCTGCACTAGTTGATTCTGTGGTATGCTGACACCCTGTCCAATTATTGATGAATGTATAATAACACCATGCTCGATTTTAACGTTGTCGCTAATAATTGCCGGCCCTGCAACGATAACCCGCGGTTCAATATGAACGTTTTTTCCTAACAGAACCTTTCCGACAAATCTTGAATCTTTGGATATTGTGTTTGAGTTACGAACTTCAGATTTTAATTTTCGAGCCCTACCAAGCTCCGTCCTGATGAGACTCAGTAATCCAATTTCCGTCTCCAGGTCAAGTACGTTCCCACCCACATTAATTGCATGCAACATCAAGCTATTTGACCGGCACCTTTCCACAAAAACAGAAAACGAACTACATAAAGCCCCGTCAACCAAAAGTCGGTCGATAATGTTAGTTCTGATAAAAAGATGATGAGGCCAGTCGTCAGAAACCAGAGTAAGTTCAGCCGAATCCGAGTACAATCGTCGCAAACCAGCTACTACGCCGTGGCTCGTCAACCGCACTTTCTCTTTTTCACCCAGCAATTCAGATTCCACACTAACCGCCACAACATCAGCCTGGATGGAAGCCAGTATCTTCTCGAGTAATGTACTATTAGTTTGTGCGGCAAATTGTCCATTGGAAACAACAAACCACGAGTTCAAAGTCGGCTCACGTTTGGCTCTGCTGACAAGTTCCGGCCGGATCAGCACATTTTCCACGTAGGGAATTATATCTGGTCCTGAACCAGAGAAAATCCCCTGCAGTGCTCGGTTTTGATGCTGTAGCTCACCAGACGCAACGCCCCATTTCTCCGGAATAGCGTAAATATTGCCGCCTGAACCACCTTTTCCAAAGAACCGCAGAATCGAACTCTTGTCGCCTTCCCAATTCAAGCATCTACTGAGACCATCGAAAATGATTCCGGAAATAGATCCACTGGAAAGTGCAAATCGAAGCAGACTATCACTACTATTGTCTGCATCTGCCATCGGCGGACTGTTTCCGTGTATAAGGATTAAATTCATAGATGGGTAAAGGTGGCCCCAGTTTTGTCCCGAGTTAACTGAGCATAAGCTAAAACTCAATCGACGCTATACAAAACGGGTATCCGAGAACCAATATACTGTGAATAATGATCGGTTCGTTTATTCCGCCTCAGAAATTCCGGATTCATCCTTGTCATCAACGATATCCTCCATAGAGAGCGGCTTTCTCCGAGAACGTTTGGTACTTTTTCTTGATTCGGCGCTCTGTGTATACGAATAATTTTCAACAGATTCATCTCCGTTAATAGTTCCAGAGCCGTTATCACTCTCCTCAGAGAACATCAGCTTCCTTCTCGATAGCCTGGCACTTTCCCTTGTCTGGGCACTTTGTGCGTAATAACTGTGACTATGGCGATAGTAGCTGTGTCCAGCCTGGACGCTGCTTAGAACAGTACCCAGTATCTTGGCACCCATTTGCGCCAGTCTTTCCTTTGCCTCCTTAAGATCCGGCATAGTAGTGTGGCCGGCAAAGCTGGTCAAAATAACCGCATCTCCAATCCTAGCCCACAAGAGAGCATCAGGAAAACCCAGCGTAGGAGGAGTATCAATAATCACGTGGTCGTACTTCTCGCTGATCTCATTTATACGCCTAGCCGTCGAGGGTGAAGCTAATAGCTCGTAGGCATCTGCAGCATTGTTAAAATCAGATGCAAGAACATCCAGACCGGTTGATGCTATAGAATACACAACATCACCAAATTCTGCTCCACTAAGTACGTCCTGCAATCCGCTCGAGCCTTTGGGAAGATTCAGCAATCTGGCAACATCAGGTTTCCTTAAATCACCATCTATAAGCAAAACATTCTTGCCGGATTCCGACATACTCGTTGCCAAATTTACGGCAAGAGTCGTCTTGCCCTCCTTCATTCCCGGGCTGGTTACAATTAATTTCTTAGGTACTCCCTCGCCACCAAGCAACCCCAGGTTGGCACGAATAGTCTGGTAGTCTCCGATTATCTGTTCCGGAAGAAGTGCCGGCTTGACAGTGTTCAGGCTGGTAGTAGTGCCGATTAATCGAATGCCTATGCGCTTGGCTACATCATCGGGTGTCCGCAGGCTCTGGTCAGTTTTGTCACGCAGATGCGCCAAAACCACACCAAAACACAGCGAAGCCACGATAAGCGCTATCGAGAATTTCCCTCGCTTGTCTACAACAGATCCGATGTCGGCCTGATAGGCCACAGAAATTCTCGTAGGACGCTTCCGCTGCATCTCTAAGTTCTGTATACGGCGAAGGACAGTATCATACATTTCTTTATTCAGGGCCAATTTATCCTGGTACACCTGAATAGTCAGTTGCTTACGGCCAAGACCGATGGTTTCACTGTCTTCTTCAGATAAAGTCTCTCGAAGCCGATTTTCGTACTCTCTGGTTTGTTCCAGCTCACTACGCAGGCTAATAAGCCTTTTGTTACCGGCATCAGCAGCCTCCTTAATAACCAATTCATCAAAGGCTTTGCTGGCCTCTTCTTTCCGCTCCCCCAGACGTGCTCTTAATGCATTTAAAAGCTCTTTTTTATTCATAACTTCCGGATTCGAAGAGGTTAACATCTGTCTGGCAATAATGAGTGCTTGATCTAATTCCGTGATATTGTCCGTAAGCGCAACTACTTCCGGATCTTGATTCATATACTGCTGACGCATTGCTAGCAACTCTTCCGCCGCTATAGGCTGCTCCTTCGTCTGTTCAAGAAACTTAACCTGAGCTTCAAGCCGAATTCTGTTCGCCTCCACATTCGTTAGTGCGTCGAGCAAATTCGCAACACGTTGCAGCATCATATCCTGCCTGCTGGCCAATGCCACCGTCCCATACTCCTGCGCCAACTGATTGATTGTTATGCGACAGCTCTCCATAGTTTGAGTCAGAAGCTTACGTTCGCCCTCCAGTATTGCCAGCTTTTGATCCTCCTCCTGGACAGAACTGGAAACTTCGACGGCTAAATAAGCACTAATAAAAGCATTTACAATCTGTTTCGCTTCCTCAGGATTTGCGCTTCCCATAGTTATTCTTATTAGCTCAGTACCACGGTCAGCAGCAACCACGATTTTTCCACCAGTTATCGCCCGTTTCAATATTTCTCTCGCTTCCAGTTTTACTTCCGTGCCCTCTATTTTCCGTCTTATTTTCGTGATCAGATCAGTTGCTTTACATTCGAAGAAGGTCAAATTCCTGTCCACTAAATCATCTGCCACTCTTTGCAGGACATGGCTGCTGGTGATGATTTCCGCCTGAGTATTCATGAAGCTTGCGTAGTTCGATATAGTCCCCGGATCCGCTTCGTTTGTAAGGATGTCAGCTATAATAGGGTCTACTCTTATCGCGCCTGTCACCTGGTATATAGGCCCAAACACAATCCAAATCGCGGGTATACCGGCTGCGCAAAGTATAATAAACGTCAGCAGCACAATATACCAGCGGCGAAAAATGCCGGGCATAAAACTTGGTGGGGCCTCACCTCCAGATTCGGGCGGAGCCTGGAAAGCAAGAACTTCTTGTCCAATCACCTGATCTTGATATTTTTCTAAATCGTTCATTTATAGTACTCCTAAGAACTTAACCTGCGAAAATAATCAGGGTTCGGGCCTAATTCTGCAAACTCTCGCAAAACGGTCCGCTTTAGGCAGCTCCGAAACCTATTATACCATATTTAGGACACTTTATCTACTCTTTCGTGCATTTATTATTGCTTCTTCCTTGTCCGGAAGCATGGTTAATTGCGCCAAAAGCCACAATTCGGCAACTATTGCCGCAAGTGCCAGTGGCATCATTGCATATCCACCGAAATCGTGAAATACCTGTTCCCAATGTTCACCTTCAAGCACTGTAAAAAAAACCGCTGTTACAGACAAACGGACGGTGTTACATAGCAAGGCAATGGGCAAACTTGAAAACAGTACAATTAGTTTCTCCCACCAAGCTCTTTTTACAAGCAGTACAACTAATCCGCTAATCACAAAAAAGGCGGTGACCATTCTCAAACCGTTACATGCCTCCGCAACTGCAACGCTTGACTCACCGATATGAATAACATTACCTTCCTGCATGACCTCGTAACCTACTGTCTCGAGGCAAAATACCGCCGAAGAAGTAGCCCAACGCTGTAGAGGCTGTGCCACTATAGTCTGGACCTGGTTAGGCAAGGGTAACATCAAACACAGGAATAATAAAACCGAAGCCACTTTTAGGAAAAGCTGCCAGCCAAATAAAAGCAGAACCAACGCCCCAACAGTTAGAGTAATGGACAATCTTTCCGCCGAGTTGTACATAAAAAACAGTCCAAGAAATCTGACCGCCTGGGCTGTCAAGAAAGCAAACAGCCCCCACCAAATACAAGGCCTTATCCGGCACTTAGCGATGTCATGGCGTCTCGACCATAAGACATAGACAGTTAAGAATGGAACTAAAAGACCAGAGGAATATTCGTCGCTCTTCTGCCATAAATCCCAAAGGTCTATAAGGCCGAGCAAATAAGACCAAAAAAATGCAATCAAGACAAAGCCGGATGCAAGCAATATAGAAATGTTCTTTCCGTTCAACTGAGCCCAATCCGGTAATTTCTTGTTTATCCCATCGAGATGTGACTGTAATACATGCTCAAGTCCGTTTGTGCCACTGTGAGTAACTTCCAATACTCGGCTGACCGACCGGCCTAATACTGTCTTCGGTTTAAATAAAACGGATTGATCTTCCACAACGGCATTACTCCGCAGAACCGCATGGTTGTCGACTACAGATCGTTGGATTCGACAATTTCGGCCTATCTGTGCATCACTCCAAAGCACACTATTTATCACAACGCTGTCTTTGCCAATACTAACATTTTTTCCGATTATAGTCGGCCCGAGAACAACCGCACTACTCGAGACGCTAGCATCGTCCATAATGACAACCGGGCCACAAATCCGAGCTCCCGGATCAACCTTGGCACTGGCTGCCATACCAGCTGCTTGTGAATCGGTACCCTTATATTTTTTTAAATCCTTACTAAATTCCGGAACGCCTTCAAGATAGCTGGTAACAGAATCCAGGTATCCCTGCCGATTCCTAAAATCGCCAGTATGATGAGGCAATTTGGCCGCATGAGCAGTTTTACCAGCACGAAGCATTTCAGGAATTAAACCTTCTTTGATGTCAAAATAACCCGCTTTTGGTATATGTGCCAACAGATCAGAATTACAGACGTAGATCCCCGATATTTGCCCTGTCTGCGAGCTGTCTTCATAATCAGGATTTAACATTACGGTCAAATCGGCCTGACCATCCCTGTGAGCATTTAACAAGACGTTGATCTTCGGGGGACACACTATGCCAGCAGGAAATATCAGGAGCAATGTTTCCGTTTCATCACCTACCGCATCACGAATACATCCTGCCGTACCCACAGGTAGCGGTTCGTCCAGAAATTTCACATGCAAACGTCTATCAAGTCGAATCGTATTGGCCAACAAGGCTTTATCATCGCCGGAACATATTGCTACATCTCTTATCCCCTCGTCGGCTAAATGAGTAAGCAGACGTTCCAAAACGGGCTTTCCTGCTATTGGCCACAAGGCCGTTGGTAAACGCGAGGCTAATGGACATCTGCCAAAATCGCGACTTCCTACCAGGATAACCGCTTTTATTTTCTGCTTTTTTTCAGATTGTTTTTGCGATACTGTGCCCATTTGTTATTTACTATAGCTCGTTTGCCACCTCTGCGAGACTTATCAGCAGCTGCTCAGCCACCTTTTTCCTGCCTCGGCTGTTAAGATGTCCGCCATCTTCGGTATACTCAGACACCATGACATGGACTTTTTCCTCTCCCTTGACGGCATAACATCTAAAACCGTCCGGATTAACAGTTTCGACTAGGGCCAGATCGAATAGAGGCTCCGTCTCAGAATATGCGTTTCTTAATAACTCGTTATAACGCTCGCGCTTTATGTTATCACTCAGAATGCCGGGCTTGCCAATCAACAGTTTGATGGACTGTTTCAGGTTCCTCTCGATTCCCTTTGGAGCCGAACGCAGGGGTATGGTTACATGTAAGAATTTTGTTTCAGGATATCGCCCTTTTAACTCTTCGAGTGCGGCTCTATAAAGATCAAAAATCTCTTGTGGATCCGAATCCCACATAATATCAGCATAACAAAACTTGAAAAATGCTATATCAACCTTCTCGCCGACACCCGCATCCATGAAATCAGTGAAGCTGTTAATCTTAGACACAGGATCCCTGTTCTTCCCGGCCTGCGAATGTGCAAAAACCGGCCGATCGAATACAGAGGACTCGCACGATTCAACAACATTAAGCTTTATGTCGTCACGCTCATTTATGATATCTGTTATTCCACCGATTATGTTGTAACCAACCGATTTATGGCCAAAGAAAATCTTCTTCCCGGCAAGTTTCTCCCAATATTCTTTAGGGGCATTATCAATCGATGGCAACGTTATACTATTCGAATCTATTCTAGCTCTTATTTTTAAAATTGACATTGTCATGGTACCTATAATCAAGGCGGCTACTACAGCCACAAGAATAAAGTGTTTTTTGATTCTCATATCATGTATCTGACATTAAAGTTATTTACAGGACCATTCTCCGGAACGAATCAATACGATATCTCCCGAACTTTATCGACCAACAGCGGTGGAGTCTGAAGATAACGAGTGGCGTTTCGCTTCGCATCAATATCGTGATAGACACGCTCTACCTGTTCAGGCGTCATACCCGCTGCAGATGCCACATCTTCGGGAGTAATACCATTGTTCTTACCGTACAAACAAAGGTCCATTTTGTCATAAGGGACAGAAAAATAAAATTCTTCCTGGCTTTGCTGCATGGAATAAGTGTCTGTGGTAGGAGGACGATTACAGATTTCCTCCGGGACACCGAGAAATTTCGCCATTTGATAAACCTGAGTTTTATAAAGGTGTGCGATTGGTTTTACATCCGCAGCACCATCACCGAGCTTGACGAAAAAGCCCTGGTCATATTCCTGACGGTTTGGTGTTCCTGTAACGGCATAATTGAGCCGGTCGGCATGGTAATACTCCAGCATCTTACGTGTTCGCTGCTTAAAATTAGTAGCAGCCACAATTCCGAGATATGCAGACGGCGTTAATCTGACCTTAGTCTGTTTGCCATCAGGAGATTGAACGACTACGGAAAATATCCGATACTTATCGTCATCTAAAACACCAGGCAGAACAATTTTACACTTGTATTCGGGCCCGTATTCCGGAATCACACTCTTTATGGCTTCATCCCGACGGCTATAGCAACCTACAGCTTCCAATATACCTGTTATATCCTCGTGTACTGTCTGTATCTCAAGAGATTCAGCGATAAGAGAACTTAATCCCAATGTATCCGGGGATGAATCTTTCTCAGGCATCAGAAGTCCCAATACACGTTCTTTCCCGAAGGCGCGAACACAAAAGGCGCCAACAACACTGCTATCGATACCACCAGATAAAGCAACCACTACGCCCCGTTTCTTAAATCTTTTTAACACTATCTCACGAAGGGCCTTGATTGTTCTTTCTGTTTCTTCGGTACAATCAAGTTCCAGCGCGTCAACAGAGAATACTTTACTATCCATTATCAAATTCTCCTAAATCATCTACTAATTATCGTGTCATCTTATATTCGATGAGTGTCGTCGTTTTAATTCCGTTCTCAGCACTTTGCCAGATTTGTTTTTTGGAATCGAATCAACAATTTCAATATGCTTAGGTTGTTTGTAAGGAGGCAATTTGGTTTTAAGAGCATAGTTGATATTTTCTTTTGTAAGGTCGGTGTTTTCTCTAAATACTACAAATGCTTTGATTGCTTCGCCCAGAATCGGATCATCAACACCTACTACCGCGACTTCATGAATTTCATTTATTTCCAGTAACGCATCCTCAATTTCCTTGAAGCTGACTCTGAAACCTCCGACCTTAATAATGTCCTTGGATCGACCCACAACGTATATATAACCATCCTCATCCATTCGACCAATATCACCGGTAAAATATAAGCCGTTCTTTAACACCTTGCTGGTTTGAATCGCATCTTTCCAGTAACCCAACATTATATTGGAACCTCTGGCTACTATTTCGCCTGTTTGATCAACCGGCAGTCTATTCCCACTCTTATCAGCCACAAACAAATCTACATTCGGAATCGCCTTGCCAATCGAACCCAATTTCGAGACAAGCATATCCGGTTCGAGATAAGACAGTCTTGGAGCCGCTTCTGTTGCACCATACATAATGAATAATTTTGCAGGGGTGAAGATCTCTGCCACTTGCTTCTGAATACTCGGTGCCATTGAGCCTCCGGCCTGCGTTACATAGCGAAGAGATTTGAATTTATATTCTCTTACCTTAGATCTATTCAATAAGATTAAAAATGTTGAAGGGACACCAGCAAAACCGGTTACTTTTGTTTTTTCCATCGTTTCCAAAATTACCTGGGGAAAGAGAAATCTATTGTCGATTACAACCGAGCCTCCTACACAAAAGTGAGTGGTCAGCAGTGACTTGCCGTATATATAAAAGAACGGCAAAACAGCCATCACCCTATCCTTGCCTGTCAATTGTAAATATTGAACTATAGATTTTGTATTGCTTACTACATTAAGGTGGGAAAGCATGACACCCTTTGGCTTACCCGTACTGCCGGAGGTATAAACAATAGACGCGATATCTACATCTACACCTCTAATGTCCGGGTGGTTATCCTTGCCAATATCATAAATCTCCTTTAAGTGAATTTGATTACAATGCCCAATATCTTCATATGCCGACAGGTCCTGTTGGTCAATAATGACTTCTTTTAGCTCATGTGCTTTTGTAAGTGCCGGAATTAGATATCGTGAATACTTTCTATTTGTTATTATTGCTTTTGCACCCGAGTCATTTAAGACATAGATTAAAGTATCCACCGTTGTCTCGGTATTAAGTGAGACTTCAATCGCTCCAGCCTTGAGAACGGCAAAATATGAAATGACATAATCAAATGAGTTCTCATATAGAATAGCAACCCTGTCACCTCTCGAAACACCAACCTCTTTCAAATAGTTAGCCACCTTGTTTGAAAGAATATCTATTTCGGCATAGTCCATCCACTGGTCTTTATACCACACCGCTTGTGTGTCAGGGTGATTCTGAGCCGAGTTTTCCAGAAATTTGTTAATCTGCATGAGTTATTAACTAATTTATATCTAAACTAATCGAACATGCCATTTCTCGTAAGTGCTGCGTTGCGAGATTCTTTGATTTAAAGTCCTTAAACGCCCTTTCAACGGCCTCTGTCGAGAGCCCAAGCATACTCGATGCTCGATCCGCCGAGATTTTATGTTCCCAGGCATAGAGAAGAAAATCGAGACTATCGAAAGGAATGCGGAAGAAAAACTCCTGATCATTAACAGGAAGACTAAATGTATCCGGGCTTGGCTCTCGATCATAGATTTCCGGAATCACATCGAGATATTCGGCAAGTTGATAAATCTGGTTCTTATAAAGATGTGCGAGCGCTTCTATGTCGGTACCACCATCACCATACTTACAAAAATCACCTAGGACATACTCCGTTCTATTAGTTGTACCAGCCACAATCATATTACGCCGTTCAGCCTCGGCGTAAAGATGAATCATGCGAGCTCTTATTTTGACATTGGCACAGGACGTAATGGTCCGGAATTCCTGTAAATTCAAACGCTTCTTTACTACAGTACCATCAGCCAGCTTGACCTGGAGATTGTAGAAATTGAATGCAGCCCGATCGAGAAGGTCTGTAGGTAATGTTATATTGTATTTACAGCCGGGACCATAATCCGGCACTAACTTTTTGATATATTCATCACGCCAACTGTAGGAGACTACACTGTCCACTGTAGGTGTAATATCTATTTCACGATATTCTATGCCAAGGGCCTTGGCATGTTTAATTGCATACTGACTACTTACTGGATTGGACTCTCTCTCAGGAAGTACCAAGCCGACCACTTTATCCTTGCCTACGGCCTGGGCAGCAATAGCAGCCATCACTGCGGAATCTATCCCACCGCTTAGTCCGACCGCAACACCATGACGCTTCATTTCACGTAATTGTTCCCGAATGAATAAGCAAACTCGTTCGAGCTCAACTTTGCAGTCAATTTTTAGAATGTCTTTATGAAAATCCATAATGATCTCCCAAATACGGAGTATGATAGCGATTAATAGATTATGGCTTATTAAGTCAGATTAATTTGTTACTGCACGGGTTTTAAAGCTACAGATCTTCGATCTACAATGAGATTAGGAGATACAGAACATTCAGATTTATCAGGAAATTCTTCTATAAACTGACGATAAACAAGCTGAGAGGATAAAATACCTACAAGAGTCATACTATCGATCTCACTCAGACTGTCGGCTGTTTGTACTTTTCGCAATAACTTTGTCACCTTGCCGGTATCAAACAAACCTGCACTATTTAACGATTTCTCTGACAATACTTCTTGCGTATACTCAGATGTCTTTCTGTTTATAAGACTCTTTTGAATTGGTGCGCGATAGGGATTTTTAGGGCGTCTGATTATCTCTTCGGGTAAAATATCTCTAAAAGACTTCTTGAGGATATGCTTTTCATTTAAGCCTAAAATCTTCCATTTGGCAGGCACCTTTCCCATAAAATCTATCACACGATAATCCAAAAATGGCAATCTTATCTCTAACGAATGTGCCATAGCCACTCTGTCCCCCTGCGATGAAAGAAGATAATTGCTCAAAAAGATTGACATTTCCAGATACTGGGCTTTGGATAAATAGTCCCATTTTTCATAATCAGCCGGAAGACTTTGCCTGACCTGTTCAGGTCCGTCGTATTCTCCAATTTCTTTGATAAGTCTTCGCGAAAAGAATGTCTTGATCCTGCTCGTATTTTCCCACCTTACAAGATGTGAAAAAATCGGGTCATCTACTTTGTCAAGACCTTTAGCATAGAACGACTGCAAAGTGCTCTTAAGTCTCGGATCATCGAATATATACGGATAAATCCGGCCGATTAACTCTGCTCGTTTTTTTGAATTCCGATACTTAGCCCAGAATCGCCTAACCTTGGCTTCTCGATAGATATTGTAGCCGCCAAAAACCTCATCCGCCCCTTCACCGGTAAGCACTACCTTATATCCACTCTGGCGCACGACCTCAGAGAGCAAATACAGTGGGACCGGCGATGTTCTTAATAAAGGTATCTCACAGTTCCATAAGCAATCTGGAAGTGAAGCCCCGATTTTCTCGTTGGTTGCCTGAATATCGGTGTGATTGACTTTAAGATAAGAAACCATCAGCTTTTGGTGTTCGCCCTCATCAAAAGCATCTTCTTTAAAACGAATCCCAAAAGTCCTTACATCACTGTCAAAGTTTTTCACAACTAAAGCCGAAATACCCGAAGAATCCAATCCGCCACTGAGGTAACAGCCAACCGGTACATCGGCACGCAGGCGAATCCGAACCGCATCCTGCAACAGTTCCTGTATCTGCAGGCTTATTTCTTCGGGAGCAGAATCTAATTGTTCACAGCGCGAATACAAAGGAATATCCCAGTATTTATTGAAAGTGGCATTCCCATTGGAAGTTTTCATATAATGCCCGGGTGGCAATTCATACACGTCCTTGAAGGCTGTCCCTGGCGTTAAAGTACTCCAAAACGTAAAGATTTGGTCCATGGCAACGGGATCAATCTCTCGCGGGACATTCTTGTTCATAAAAATCGACTTGATCTCAGATGCAAAAATCAAAGTACCACCGAGAATCGTGTAATATAAAGGTCGAATACCCACTCGGTCCCGTGCCAGAAACAGCTCCTTCTTTTTCGCATCCCATATCGCCAGAGCAAATTGGCCGTTCAAATGAGTTAGGCAATCCGGCCCTTCTTCCTCGTAAAGATGGAGTATCACCTCGGTATCAGAAGTGGTATAGAAACGGTGGCCTTTCTGCAATAGAGCCTGCTTTAGTTCGGGGTAGTTAAATACTTCTCCGTTGTAAATGATCCAAAGACTCTCATCTTCATTGTGAATCGGTTGGGTACCGGATGAAAGGTCGATAATGCTCAAACGAGCATGTCCCAGTCCTACATTATCATCAAGATAAAATCCGGTCTCATCCGGCCCACGGTGACAAAGAGCACCTATCATACTCTTGAGAGCATTTAAAGAGATACCGTCCGGACCATCTATATGACAAATACCTGCTATTCCACACATAATAAAAACAAAGAATTAAGAAGAAAGATTTTTTTAAGTTTTACCGGAAATCTATACTTCTGCAGCAGGGCTTCCAGTAAGTTTTCGCTCAAGGAACTGAGCGATATTCAGCATGCTATCCATATTTTCGGGGACAAGCTCATCATCCTCGATCTTTATACCGTACGTTTCTTCGAGGAACATCACCAACTCCAGAATACCTGTAGAGTCAATGATACCATCTTCCAGAAACGAGGTGTCATCTTTGAGTGAATCACCTTCTCCAAAAAGAAAGTTTTCAATTATGTATTCCCGAACTTTAGAAGAATCGTTTGTTTCCACTTTGTTACCTCCTGCTTCGTTTTCAAGTTAAAGACAATAAACAAGATTTTTTTCGCACTTTACATTGACACAATTCGTTAATGATTTCTCGGTAACCACTTCTTTATCCGTCCTGGCGTCGTTTAGACTCCATGCTTTTCATCTCCCGTCTTGTAGATAACTACTCACAATCAAATCAAACCGGAAATCGTAATGACAATAAAACTATCATCGATATTTCACCATAATATTGACTATAGCCGTTGAGGAATCTCCCTTTCCATATTCTTCTATCTTCTCTTTTTCCGTAGAAAAAGACCGAACACTCTCACAGATAAACTTCGTATCGTTTCCGACAAGATTATTCCAACCAGCCTCTATCGTCTCGGTCCACTCGGTCTCTTCGCGCAGAGTCACACAGGGGATGCTATGGAAGTACGCTTCTTTTT
>CAZQXE010000010.1:0-28239 GCA_964597115.1 uncultured Pirellulales bacterium
CGTTGATGCTAATGGTTTTGTTCTCTTCTGGGCCGATGGTGATACCGACGATGGTCCGCTGCACGCCGATTTTAAGCTGAGCGCAGGCGGCGAAGACATCGGGCTGTTTCTCAATGCAGGTAATATGATTGATGGAATTATCTTTGGCGACCAGGTCGCCAACATTTCCTATGGCCGTTATCCCGATATCACAACTTGCCTGCGGTATATGGGTATTCCGACTCCCGGAGCACAAAATAACGATGGTTACTTAGGCCTCGTGGACGAAGTGGACATAAGTCATCTGCGGGGCTTCTATGACAGTAACTTTGAAGTGGAGCTGAACTGTGAAACCGAAGACGCCGCTATATACTATACGGTGGATGGAAACGAACCGACTGAGACAACGGGTACGGTTTACAACCCGGATGTGAGAATTCCAATTACCGGCACGACCTGCCTACGCGCCGCAGGATTCAAGCCGGGCTATAAATCCGGTCGAGTCAATACGTGCACTTACATCTTCCTCGGCAACGTCAGAAACCAAACCAATAGTTATGCCTATTCGAAGGGTTTTCCAGCCCAGTGGATGAACAGATGGGGCCAATACGTGCGGGATGCCGACTACGAGATGGACCCTGAGATTCTAACCGACCCGGCCTACAACGGACTTTTCGAAAATGCGATGAAGGCAATACCGGTACTCAGTATTGTTACCGATATGGTGAATCTTTTTGACCCCCAGATTGGTATATACGTGAACAACTGGGAGTCGCATAACCCGGAAAACGGTCAATACTGGGAAAGACCCATTTCGCTCGAGTACATCGACCCGTGCACCGGCGAGGATTTCCAGGTAAACGCGGGCCTGCGTCTTGCGGGCAATCAAAGCCGTGACCCAAGACTGAACGCCAAGCACTCTATGAGGATATTCTTCAAAAGCGAATTCGGCCCATCAATGCTCGAATATCCATTATATGAAAACAGCGAAGCAGACAGACATAATAACATTTCTCTGCGTGCCAACTACCACTGGAACTGGATGGATGAGAACTTTACTCATCGGGCGCAGTACCTGAGGGATACGTTTGCTCAGGATTCGGTGCGTGATATGGGACACCTGTCTCCGGATTCGAGACATGTGCATCTCTATATTAACGGTCTGTATTGGGGGCTGTATCAGGCCAGTGAGCGGCCGGATGACCCGTTCCTTGCAGAGCATATCGGCGGCGAACGAGAGGACTACGACGTAATAGAAGGTGTTATCGAAGACGAAGGAGCTACCATTGAATGCAAGGCCGGCCTGCGCGATAGCTGGGACTATATGTGGAGCCTGTTCGAACCATACGGCTATAACAACCCGATGAGCCCAGCAGACTATGCCGAACTCTGCCGGCATCTCGATATTGCCCAGTTCTGTGACTATATGATATATAACACCTTCGTTACCAACTGGGACTGGAACTCCAAGAACTGGTACGCTGCGAGTATTCGCAACCCGGAAGATACAGACGGCCCGCCGCTCGGCAAGTGGAGGTTCTATCCGTGGGATTCCGAGATTTCGATGTGGGAGCACACGCAGTTTCACACTTTCCCATTCTCCGGCTACTACAACGAGGGTGCGGGAAGGATGCATAACGCCCTGCATAATAATCCTGACTATAATCGTCTCTTAGGCGACCGTGTGCATAAGCTCCTGCTCAATGACGGCGCTATGACCGCCCAGAGATGTATCGACCGGTACGATGCACGTGCCGAGCAAATTGAAGATGCAATTATCGGAGAATCCGCACGATGGGGTGACTATCTTCAGGACACAGTTGACGCCGGCCGGCCACTCTACACTCCTGATTATTGGCACAATGAGCGAGACCGGATGATAAACCCGGACCACCCCATCGAGGAAGGATGGATAGGACCCTACTTACCCAACCGTACAAATTGGTTGTTAACAGGTAGTGATAGGAGTTATCCAATTTACGGTTTTTATCCTGACGTTGCTGCACCTTCGTTCAGTCAGCATGGCGGAGAAATTGCTGTCGGAGGCAGTGTTACTGTTACAGGTGACGGTACAATTTATTACACAACCAACGGCTCGGAACCTAACGATTATGGTACGGTTATCTCCAGCGGCTCGAGCGTTACTATAAACCACTCACTGATACTCAAAGCGCGTGCAGACTACGGTGGCAGCGGCTGGAGCGCACTGAATGAAGCTGCGTTTGCCGCTGGTCCTGTTGTCAACGACCTGCGAATCACCGAAATTATGTACCATCCATACGAATTCAACAATACAGACCCGAATGACCCGAACGAGGAGTTCATCGAATTGAAAAACGTCGGGTCAGGTCCGCTTAATCTTAACCTGGTCAGATTAACCGAGGGCGTCGAGTTTACCTTTGCGAATATGACGCTTGCAGCCGGTCAGCACGTTATGGTAGTTAAGAACGAGACGGCCTTCGAGGCCAAATACGGGACGGGACTCAACATAGCCGGCGAGTACACAGGGCCATTTAGCAGCATACTTTCCAACGGCGGCGAGCGAATCCGCCTGGAAGATGCCATTGGCAGAACGATACTCGACTTTAGCTATAAAGACAGCTGGCGTGATATAACCGATGGTGACGGCTTTTCGCTTAATATTTTCAATCCCTCAGACAACGATTCTAACAGATGGTGTGACAAATCGAACTGGTGCGCGAGCACTTTGCCGGGCGGAACGCCGAATGATGTCGATGCCGGCCTGCTGCAGGAGCACTCTATAGTGATTAACGAGGTATCAGCGCATACGGATGCGTATCCTAACGACTGGATTGAATTGCATAATACGACCAATAGTACCATCAATATCGGTGGCTGGTACATTAGCGACAGTGACAGCAACCTGATGAAATATCAGATTAAGGCAGGTACTACCCTTGGGGTGGGCGAGTACTTAGTACTGTCAGAAGACGCGAACTTCGGTGAAGTGAGCGCTGACCCGGGCAAAAATGATGCGTTTGCACTGAGCGAGTTTGGTGAGATTGTGTATCTGACTTCGAGCGAGACAGGACAATTGACCGGATACCGCGAGCAGGAGGATTTTGGGGCTTCAGAAAACGGTGTATCGTTCGGCCGACACCAAAAGAGCACCGGAACATATAACTTCGTGGCGATGAGTGCTAATACGCCGGGGTCGGCTAACGCCTGTCCGAAGGTCGGGCCCGTGGTAATAAACGAAATAATGTATAACCCCGCATCGGGTGGTCAGAACGAAGAATACATCGAATTGCATAACATATCCGGTACCGACGTTCATTTGTATGAAGCAGGTGTATCGTGGAGATTTACCGACGGCATCAGCTACACCTTCCCGCCGAATACGACAATACCAGCCAATGGTTATTTGCTGGTCGTAAATACAACGCCATCTTATTTCGATACAAAGTACTCCGTACCACCAGGTATTGAAGTGCTCGGTCCGTATGATGGCCGGCTGAGTAACGGCGGCGAAAAGGTCGAGCTCAGTAAGCCCGGCGAAGAATACATGGGCACACAATATTATATCCGTATTGACCGAGTCAGCTACAGCGACGGCTCGCATCCGGAGGATTGTCCGGGCGGCGTGGACCTGTGGCCAACCGAGGCGGACGGCGGCGGCAAATCGCTTACTCGGATAAGCTCTACGCTTTACGGCAATGACCCGAATAACTGGCAGGCGGCAACTCCGTCACCAGGGTCGTAAATTCAGCAGATAAGCCCGCTGGAGAAAGATTGTAAGTTTTGATTTTTTAGCTGAAATAATGCTGAAGACCAAAGGCTGACTTGTGCTTAGGCTGGACTTTTCCGTTGTGTATTAACCCATAAATTACCTTTCCCACTTTTAGTTTTTACTTTACAATTTGTTAATGCTTTATATCTGGTCGATTTTGTTGTTACTGTTTAACGTTATCTGGCTTGGGCTGGTTTTGTTCGGCCTGCCGGGGAATTGGCTTCTCGTCATATCGACGTGCCTGTTCGCCTGGTGGCAGTCCGATGCCAAAGTCTTTTCAATATATACCCTGGTTGCTATCGTGGTTCTGGCTGTTATCGGAGAATTATTCGAATTTTTCGGCGGCATGCGCGGGGCCAGAAAATCAGGGGCGAGCCGGCTCGGCTCCGTTGCGGCTCTTGCGGGCGCTATAATCGGGGCAATATTAGGTACCTTTCTTATACCAATATTATTTTTAGGTACATTACTCGGTGCGTGTATCGGGGCAGGGTTGGGTGCATTGGTGATGGAATTTGCCCGCGGCAAAGAACTGAAAGAATCCGCACGTCACGCCGTCGGGGCAGGATTAGGTGAATTTCTCGGAATTACGAGCAAATTCGCTATCGGTATCGTTATCTGGCTTATCGTGGCAGTCGCAGTATTTTGGCCTTGAAGATAACAGCAAATCCTTATCTATTGCACACCTTTGACTCTCATTTTCAGCGAGTAAAGTGACGTTCGGGCGGTGATAAAGAGCGTATCTTTATTTTCCCCGCCGAAACAGACGTTGGCCGGGCCTTCGGGAACCACTATCGTCTCAATCTTCTCGCCATTTTTATTATACACTGCTACTACAGAGGTCGTCAGGTAGATATTACCTTCATTGTCTATAGTCATCCCGTCAGAACCCCTCGGGGCAAAGAGCTTCTTATTCGACAGCATCCCATCCTCATTAACCGTATATACGAATGTTTTTCTTCCGGCGTGGTCGGCAACATAAAGCATCTTGCCGTCGGGAGTACCTATTACCCCGTTGGGTCTTTTCATATCGTCGATGACACGAATGACCTTTTTGTGGTCGGGTGTCAGATAATAAACGTACTCGCCGTCCTGCTCCATACCTTCTTTATTTCCATATCGAGGGTCGGTAAAATAAATACCCCCTTTCGGGTCGAGCCAGAGGTCATTTAGACTATTGAACCTCTTCCCCTCGTACTTATCAGCAAGCACCGTCACACTGCCATTAGGGTCGATGGAGACCAGGCGTCGGCTGCCGCCTTCGCAGGCCAGCAGATTTCCATCCTTATCAAAGTAAAGTCCGTTTGCGCCGCCGGAATTTTCGCGAAAAGTCGATAGCGTTCCATCCGGCGACCACTTGTGGATTCTGTTGTTGGGGATATCGGTAAAGAAGATATTACTATTAGCATCAGCGGCTGGGCCTTCTGTAAACCCAAAACCTCCGTTGAGCTTTTTCACCTCAGCACCTGCTGCAACAACACTTAAGTTTTCTACACCGGCACTTGTATCAGCAATGGTTTCCTGATTACCGACAAAAAACGCAACGACAAACAACAATGTGACCAAACAATAGTATTTCACGTTCATTTTAACCTCCTTTTATCTCACTTATATTATTTCTTAACCATAATCAAAAGTTCAGTCATTTCGCTCGCCGGTTTTTCTTCGCGTTTTGCGTTTTGGAGCCAACCTCTCGAGCGGTTTGGCTAACTTTGTAAGACCGACCAGTACGATAATCGCAACGAGTGTCGTTAGAACCGCCAATCGGTAAAAGTTCGCGCCACAGGCCATACCGATACTCGCAACAAGCCAAATCGTTGCAGCGCTAGTTAAGCCGTGGACGCCGCCTCTGTCCTGAATGATGGCACCGGCACCAATAAAACCAACGCCTGTGACAATCTGGGCCGCTATCCTCACCACCGACGCATCATACTGAAGCGCCATCTTGGCAGAAATTATGGTAAATACAGCCGCCCCAAGACATATTAAGACATTTGTCCGCAGGCCGGCAGACTTGCCGCTTAACTCTCTTTCCATACCGACAGCACCGCCAAGCACTACTGCCAAAATTATGCTGAGTACATCATTCAGAGTAATCATAAGGCTACCTCTCAATCAGCGTCTCATCGACCTTCATACCGAAGTGTCTTCCGGCCTTTTCGATATGGCAGAGCACTTTATCGCCCGGTTTTAAGGTCGTAATCGAAACGGCCTTGCCGTCTGGGCTGACTAATCGAATGGTCTCTGCATTTTGCATAACCAGACTGATGGGCTCGCCCTCGGCCTCGGCCTCGGCCTCGACAAGAATCATAGGCCTTTTTTCAATCTTGTTTCTACCGAGATACGCGGTTTTGCTTTCGCCCTTAAAATCGACCAGCATAACTTCGTCACCGGTTTTCAAATCGGCAAGATATTTTGTTTTTCCGCCCGGGGCCAGGGTGTATGCGTGTACGGCACCGGCATTTACGCGGAAAGGCCGAGAGGCAACGTAAGGATTATCGATGGACTCGGAGTGCACGAGGAAAAACCCCGAAGCGGTATTGCCAACGAGCATCCCTTCGCCTAATGTCATCTGTGTGCAGGTATCGAGGCAGGCCCTATCGCCCATGCCGAGCTGCTTTATTACTGTGATGGTTGCTGTTACGAGAGATACCTTTTTACTAATACCCTGAATGATTTCAGCGGTCTTTTTGAGCTCGTTTACATCTTTTGTATTCAGGACAACGCCATCGACGCCCTTTTCGAGGATTTCAGTCATAAGTTTTGCCTGCTCGCTCGTTTCGACCTGGACCATAATATTCTTTCCTCGGCGGGCGAGCAGGTTTTCGATTGGAATAATCGTCCAGTCGAGCATCCGCAGCACGACGATTTTATTTTCGTCAACAGCGGCGGCCTTGTCTTCATCGGCTTTGCCCGCTATGTCTATGAACTCAACATCAATGCCGGGTTTCAGGTCGCCATCTTTTTCGACGGTTTTGATTTTGCCGAATTCGCGCACGGTGTCGCTTTTGCCATCCGGCAGTACCACCGCCTCAGCGCCGCTTTCCAGCGCAGCTATGGCAATATCCTTCTTATACGGAACAACATTTACCCACAATTTTTTCATCTTAAATTACCCCATAATTTATTTTAACCGCGGAAATTGTTTTAGCTTTGTAATACTTTTACTGCATCTTCAATGGAAGCGGCCTTGTGTACCATTTTGCACAGGGCACCAACTATTTTTTTGGGATTTTTGTGCTGGAAGGCGTTTCGTCCGATGGATAGACCAGCAGCACCGGCTGCAAGCGCACCTTCGACCATCCTGAAGATATCTTCATCGCTGTCCATCTTCGGGCCGCCTGCAATGACCACCGGCACGGGACAGCCGTCCACTACTTCGGTGAAAGTTTCGACACTGCCGGTGTAAGGCACCTTGACAATATCTGCGCCCAGCTCGGCACCGACCCTTGCGGCGTGCTTAACATTGTTTACATCGTATTCATCTTTGATTTTCGGGCCACGGGTGTACATCATCGCAACAAGAGGCATCTGCCAATCTGAACACTGCCTGCCGACGTAACCCAATTGCCAGAGCATTTCCTTGTCGGTTGGTGCACCAAGGTTTACATGTACAGAGACCGCGTCTGCACCAAGTGTTATGGCTTCCTCGACGGTACAAACCAGCTCCTTTGCGTTCGGGTCGGGGCTTAGTGATGTTCCACCCGACAGATGAATAATCAGTCCGACATCTTTGCCTGCCCCTCTGTGGCCTGCGCGGACGACGCCCTTGTGCATCAGGATGGCGTTTGCCCCGCCGGCCACGACTTTGCCGACGGCATCCCGCATATCCGTCAGGCCTTCGATAGGCCCGACCGTCACTCCGTGGTCCATCGGAACAATCACCGTCTTACGCGAATTACGGTCGATTATTCTTTCCAGCCGTATATTTTTTCCTATCATCGTCAAATCTCCAATTAATAATTTTCCATAAAATCTACCTGAATCAGGCCAAAAGGCAAGAAAAAAATGCCCACATGGCCTTTTTCAATCCGAAGCAGGGAGTTGGTGAAGCCGTATGTATGCTTTAATTCGCTGACAGCCGCTGGTTTTTTTGACTTTAGCAGAGATTGGTTTATACTGTAACAAACAATTTAACTTCGAAATTGGAGAAAAGATATGTTCTACCAGATAATCGAATTTTTTAAAAATGTGGCGGTAGAAAAGATTGTGCAGGACCCTTTCTGGGCAACTACAGCTTTAGTGGGACAAACGATATTCGGTGGACGCTTTATCCTTCAATGGATAGTCAGTGAATATAAGAAAAAATCTCATGTCCCGACAGCTTTTTGGTTTATGTCGCTGGCAGGCAGCTTAATTCTTCTTAGTTATTCTTTTCACATAAGAAATCCGATTTTTATTTTGGGCTTTTCCCTGAATACTCTGATATATTTGCGAAATCTTCACTTGATATACAGGAGTGACAACAGAAACCCGGCAGTTCTCAGTAACAAAACCAACGATTAAATTGCTGAAGTTATCAATAAGCTCAGAAATAACAATGAAGAAAAACATAATTACGAGGAAAACCGCTATAGTTGGTGGTACCCTTTTCCTCTCTGTGCTAAGTGCATTCTGGATGCTCTCCAGGACATCGCTTAATGAACATGAGTGTTTTGTCTCCGTAACTGCACGTGAAATGCTGGAAAGTGGTGATTGGATACTTCCTACCTGCAATGGACAGCTTCGACTCCAAAAAATACCACTTTCGTACTGGATGGTAGCGGGCCTCGCCGGGTTAACCGGTAAAGTCGATGAACTTACGGCACGATTACCAAGTGCAGCTTTTGCGGTCTTGTCCGTGGTTGCCGTTCTTTACTTTTTAAGCCAATGGCTTTCACTGAGGGTTGCTGCTCTCTCTGCGGCTGTTTGGACGACCTCTCTGGCCTATATCCGCTACTCACACAATGCCAGACCGGAGATGTCGCTGACATTTTTTATTATGTTGTGTTTCCTGAGTTTCTACACGGCAGTTAATACTGGAAGCCGAAAGAAGCAAATTATATATATACTTGTGTTCTGGGTCAGTTTCGGATTGGCTAATCTGGTAAAAGGACCTGCTCCTCTACCACTGGTTCTACTGCCCTTATTCTTATATGTAGTAATATTCAAAAAGTGGAAAATCCTGTTAAGCTACTGGAATGTTACAGGAATTCTTATTTTTCTGGTTATCATTTTGCCCTGGCCTGTTACTGTCGCCGAGAGGGTCAACTGGGACCTGACAATATGGAAAAAGGAATTCGTTGACCGTCTATTCGGAAAATACGATCCGGGGCATAAACCAATCTATTATTATTTGTATGATATGTTTATATTCATATCGCCATGGGTTGCTTTTTTGCCAATGGCTTTAGCTGCCCCTTTTTATAAGATTTGGCAAAAGAAACTGCCGGTTATGCAGTTCTGCTGGATATGGTTCGTAGTTGATTTGCTTTTTCTGACCGCTTCAGGAGGCAAAAGGCAGCACTATATATTACCTTTAATGCCGGCAATGGCTATCCTTATTGGCATTTTACTCGAAGATATGGCTTTCTCGCGCAGGGCATACAGTCCGAATTTTGTGAAACGCACCCTTCAAAGCCATATAGTCGCAATTTCGGGAGTCACTATAGCAGCCCTTATTTATATTGCTCTACGCAAACCGCAATTTTTGCCGGGTGCCATAATATTAAGCATAGAAGCGATAGTGATGACCATTATAGCTGCTGTATTCTTTGCTGCAGGAAAGCCCAGTGTTGCCTGTGGAATGTGTTTTGCCTGTATCATTGGCTGGTTTATGATTTTTACATTAACCTTTTCAGATGTTTTGGATATTAACCGCGAAGCACGCTATTTTGCACAAAAGACTGACCAAATAGTACCACATTCGGACAAGCTGGTAGCTTACGAGGATATATCCATCAGGTTCGTTCAGTATTTCGGCAAAGTTGTACCAGTAGTAAAAGATGTATCGACGCTGCATGAACACTATCAGCAGGGCGAATGGATTGTTGCAACTTCAGAACATCTTAAAGACCTTAAGAACGATAAAAGCGTAAGAAAGGTGTACTACCAACAGAGAAAAAAGGGATTAAAAGAAGACACCTCCGGAGCTTTGTTCCACATAACGGCACCGATAGTAAAATACAGCGAAATCACCGACAAATAGAGCAGTTCTACCTGGCCAAACGCTTTATAAAAGTAATCTCACCTTCGGTTAATTCACGGTCTTCGATAATTTTTTTAATTATGTCATTGGTGTGTTCGGCCGTACATCCCTGACTTCTTCGCATCCAGGCAGCAACCAGCATAGCTACTCTTTCATCGTTGCGGCCGCCATGCAGAAGGACGGGAAGACGGTCCTTATTTGCCATTATAGCGATAAAATTATCCTGAGTTTGTTCATTCGGGAAATAGCTGTTTTTTCCGATAGGCATTTCGATATATCTGACCCCGTTGTTCCTCGTCCAGGTTATTTCTTCAGTGTGCCAGTTGTGTTCTTTGCGTTCCGAAGGCGGACGTACACTCACAATCGTTGTGATGTGATATTTGTAGAGAAGCCGTGTATAATCCATCCCTCGTGGTTGACCGCTGGTGTAAAGTACGGCCGGTTCTATAACGCGGAAATCATTAATGTGGAAATGATGGTACAGCAAATGTACAGCTATGGCAATTATCAGTAAAGTAATAATCAATCTGCTTATCGGCTGTTTTTTCTTATTCATTTTCGACCTTCGCCGCCAAATTGTGCTTATAATGCACTTTGCGCACTGAATATATCTTTTTGTTCGTGGATTCAAAATAGACCCTGCTTATCATCTCACTTAATAGACCCGTGGCAATGAGTAAAAATCCGACCAGGAAAAGCAAGGCCGCCAGGCCCGCCAGCGGGCCGTGAGCGACCATAATAGGCACATTATATACGAATTTGTCATATAACATATAGCAGGCCATCAACACCGCTGCAAGAATGCAGTATAAAGCCGCCCTGCCGAAAAAGTGCAGCGGTCTTGTAATGTATCCGAGCAAAAAACTGATTGTTATTAAATCGAATACCACCCTGAAAGTTCTGGATATTCCATAATTGCTTGAGCCCTTTGGGCGGACAATATTCTTAATAGGTATCTCAATGATTTTAGCGCCACGATGAGACAACAAGGCTGGAATGAACCTGTGCATTTCACCATAAAGGTCCAGCTGCTCAATCACATCACGCTTGTAAGCTTTGAATGTGGTTCCGAAATCATGAATATCCACCCCGCTTATCTCCGAAGCAAGCCAGTTAGCCGCTTTTGAGGGAATTCTTCTGGTAAGGAGGTTATCAACTCTGTGTTTGCGCCATCCGCTTACGATATCATAACCTTGTTCAATCTTTCCGAGAAAATTCGGTATATCTTCGGGGCAATGCTGCAGGTCGCCGTCCATTGAAATTATTATTCGACCCTTCGCAGTATCGAAACCGGCGGCCAAAGCAGAGGTCTGGCCAAAGTTACGGCGCAGCTCGATAACCACCACTTTGCTGTCTTTGCGGGCGGTCTCTTTTAATATCCGCAAAGTATTGTCGCTGCTGCCGTCGTCCACAAAAATCAGTTCATAACTCTGAGCGGTCTCGCTCATAGTTTTGGTCAGTCGTTCGTAAAGCTCATTTACAGAATTAGCTTCGTTGTAAAGCGGTACTACAACCGAGCAGTCGATATTAGTCTGGTTTTTAGATTTGCCCATAATGCACTAATTTTATTCCTGCGTTTGATAAATACTGCCTGGCCTCTTCACTGCAAAGCGTATCAAGTTCGATTTTTCGCTGCTGGACCAGCCTTGTTTTGAATTTTTCAAGACCATCGATAAATCCGGGATGGGTCATTATCTCGGCAACCGGCATCGTATTATACGAGGCAGTGGCTCTGAAAAAATCCGTGTCTATCCTGCCCGTATGTGCGACGCCGAGAAGCATATCGGTTTTGAAAAAGCTGCGGTTCTGCAGTCTATTTATCCGGGCCATAATGCGAGTCAACCTTGCTCTTTTCTTCCCATCGCCGCCTGGCGGCAACTCCGGCATAGCAGAAAAACTCCTCGGCTCGTATGTAAAACGTATCGCAGGGATTCCAAACTCTCCGGCCAGACCGCAGACCAACGGATATATAGCTGGGAAACTGTGGATATGCTTATGCGAATCTACATGTGTCGGCCGTAAACCTCTTTCGACTGCCCATCGTATCTGGGCGGCTAATTCGACTTTTACCGCCTTTCTAAACCTGGGCGAAACAAGTGAATAGAACGATAGCCTGGCAGGTGAATAAGCGAATTGGCCATCAGTATTCACTAAGAGTTGAACATCAATATCCTTCGAGACCGGCGGACCGTCAGTCAGGTTAAGATGAACACCTACACCAAGCCCAGGTAGTTGCCTTGCTATCTCGATAGCTTCGGTGGCTGCCGGCACATTGGTCATTATAGTTGCACTGGTCAGAATGCCCTTTGTGTGAGCTTCTGCTACAGCCCTGTTTACTCCTTCACATAGGCCAAAATCATCGGCATTTATTATAATTCGCCTGTCCATCGCAGATAAGTGCTGTTTATAAAATTATTTCTAACGGGATAAGTTTATATGGGAAAAGTGGTTAAATCAAGCTGCAAATTATAAAAACTGCGATATGAGACAACAACCAAATGAAACAAGATAAATTTATATCCGGGGCGCGGGTAATGATTTGGTATTTCCAGGTCATTCGGCCTGTGAACCACCGTGTTTTTAGGCTTGCCTTTTGGAATTTTTTACTGTTATATGTGGAGACTATGACAACGAAAATAACGGTACCAATAGCGGCAGAAAATCCTGAGCAGGCAAAACAGCAAATCAAGGCAGCGCTTACCGCAGGTGCCCAGATGCTTGAGCTGCGAGTGGACTACCTGAAAGAACTCAGTGCCGATATGGTTAAGAATCTGATGGCCGAGGTTAGAACCAGCCGAAAAAAAGTGCCTGTCATAGTAACCTGCCGGGACAAAAATCAAGGCGGGGTAAGAGTATATCATGACCGGTTACGAACCGATGTGCTTGCAGAAGCGCTAAAAGCAGGCGCCGAATTTATCGATATCGAATTTGAAAATTTCCAAGCAATCGAATGCCAGGAAAGATTGCGTACAGCACTATCACAAAGCTCCAAAGGCCGGCTGATTCTGTCCGCTCATAATTTCGAAACAAAATTTTCCAGTATCAGCAAACTTTACCGCAATATTGTAACTGTCTCTCCGGCGGCGATACCAAAGCTCATCTATACTGCCAATCATATCAGCGATTGCTTCGAGGCCTTCGATTTGCTGCATCAGACCAGCGGTGAGCGGGTTATCTTCTGTATGGGTGAAGCCGGCCTAATAAGCAGAATCATCGCAAAAAAACTCGGCAGCTTCATAACCTACGCCAGCATAGACGAAAAAACCGCAACAGCGCCGGGGCAATTGACAATCAAACAATTGAAAAAATTATATCGCCTCGATGCGATAGACGCTGAGACGCAGCTTTTCGGAGTAATAGCAGACCCCGTTGGGCATTCGCTAAGTCCGGCGATTCATAACGCTTGCTTTGCAGAAATGAAAATGAACAAATTGTATTTGCCGCTATTGGTTCAAGGCGGCCAAAATGAATTCGATTCGTTTTTGAATAATGTCATTGTAAGAAAATGGCTTGGCTTTCGCGGATTCAGCGTGACAATCCCCCATAAACAAAATGCCCTCAATTACGTAAGGCAAAAGCAGGGCTTTATTGAGCCATTGGCTGAAAAAATCGGTGCGGTAAATACTCTTGTCATCAGCAAAGACGGCAAGCTCAGCGGCTATAATACCGATTACGCAGCGGCATTAGATTCAATTACCTCGACATTGGAAATCGACAGAGCCGATTTGAAAGGGATGCCGGTTGTAGTTATCGGTGCAGGTGGTGTCGCAAGAGCGATAGTGGCAGGTCTTAGTGATGCAGGAGCTAACATCAGGATTTACAATAGAACCGTCAAGAAAGCCAAATGGCTCGCCGCAGAGTTTGGTTGTGAGTTTGCCGGGCTGGATGAATTGAAAGATTTGGATGCGAAATTAGTTATAAACTGTACAAGTATCGGTATGCACCCGAATGTAAATGCGACGCCGGTGCCTGAGCAATACCTGAAAAAGGGTATGGCGGTTTTCGATACGGTCTATAATCCTGCCGAGACCTTATTCTTACAGCAGGCAAAGAAAAAGAGAATCAAAAGGATTGACGGCCTTTCGATGTTTGTCAACCAGGCGATGGCACAATTCAAACTCTTCACCGCCCAGGAAGGCAACGCAAAATTGATGCGAAAGACCATCTCTAATTCTCTCTCCCGGAAGTAATCCACATAAATATACTCATTTTGGTTGTCTTCGGGGGCAATCCCCTGTATAATTCCGCGTTTGAGATAAGAGCTTTTTGAGGTGAGAAATGGCGAAGAAAACAGAAAAAGTAGTATTGGCATACAGCGGCGGGCTGGATACCAGCGTGATTCTGCCGTGGCTTAAAGAGACGTACGGCTATGAGGTAATAGCATTTGCAGCGGACCTCGGCCAGGGCGAAGAGCTGACTGGTATAAAGCAAAAGGCGCTCACAAGCGGTGCGTCCAAGTGCATCGTCAAGGACCTGCGGAAAGAGTTCGTCGAAGAATATCTGTGGCCGCTGCTCAAATCCGGCGCGGTTTACGAAAATCAATACCTATTAGGGACAAGTATCGCCCGGCCTTTAATTGCAAAGCACCAGGTCGAAGTCGCCCACGCAGAATCCGCATCATCGGTGGCTCACGGGGCAACAGGTAAGGGTAATGACCAGGTGCGGTTCGAATTGACATATATGGCGCTGGACCCGACGCTCAAAATCGTGGCGCCGTGGAAAGACCCGAAGTTTACGCTTACCTCGCGCGAGGCGGCTGTCGATTACGCGAAAAAACACAAAATCCCTATCGAACAAAGTAAAAAGAAAATCTACAGCCGGGACCGCAACCTCTGGCACATCAGCCACGAAGGAGCGGACCTCGAAGACCCTGCCAACGAGCCGAAAGACGATTTGTTCGTAATATCTCAGCCGGTATCGAAAACGCCTGATAAGCCGGATTACGTAACGATAGGTTTTTATGAAGGAGTGCCGATTAAGCTCGATGGTAAATTGACAAGCGGCGTCAAGCTTATCGAAGCATTGAACAAGCTCGGCGGCAAACACGGAATCGGCCAGACCGATATTGTCGAAAACCGGCTCGTCGGAATAAAATCTCGCGGAGTCTACGAAACACCCGGCGGGACGATTCTTACTACAGCCCATAGCGCTTTGGAGAGCGTAACACTCGACAGAGAAACGATGCACTACAAGCAGCAGGTCGCTCTGAAATACGCTGAGCTGGTTTATTACGGCCTGTGGTTTCACCAGTTGCGTGAGGCACTTGATGCATTTGTCGATGTTACCCAGCGAAACGTCAGCGGGGATGTAAAGGTGAAACTATTCAAGGGCCGCTGCACCTTAGCCGGCATAAAAAGCCCGAATAGTCTTTACCGGACAGATTTGGCAAGCTTCAAGATGGGTGCAGAATATGACCCTACCGACGCAACCGGTTTTATACGACTGTTCGGCCTGCCTCTAAAGGTCGCCGCGGCGGTTCACAAAAAAACGAAAAAGTGAAGTGGGAATATGAAGAATGCAGTGAATTACTCGGCATTTTTACATCTGCAGCGAACAAGTAAACTCTAAAATATTGCCTTATATTGATTTTTTACAATTTTAGGCACTTCTAACTTTAGAAACTTTTAACTTCTCCCCCCATCTCCTTATATAACAAGTACTTATATTAGCACATCCATTGAAAAAATTTTAAGTTTTTTTTGAAAATTCCTTGACTTAATGTTGGAAATATAGTAAATTATAATATATGTTAAGTGTATAACAAACATTTTAATAGACAATTCATTTCTAAATAAATCCGCGTTAATCCGTGCAATCCGCGGTTCAGATTAGATTTCCCAAATGCCGAGATTCAGCGCTACATTTTCTGTTTCAATATACGTCCCTCAGATGCTATTAGACATCTTTGTCTATTTTAAGCTTCTTTATCGCGACCTCAGGTTCGGCCATAAATTCAGAAAAATCCCCCTTTCTCAGGGCAAATTCGCTATCGTCGATATCGAAGATTATGAAAAACTCAAAACATACAAATGGTATCTCAGGGGCGGCAAAACAAGCAGGACTTATTATGCGATAAGAACTGTGGGCACTGGAAAAAATCGAAAATGCATTAGCATGCACCGCGCCATTATGAATGCTCCTGACGGGATGTTTGTCGACCATATAAACGGTAATGGCCTGGATAACAGAAAGGCCAATCTTCGCTTGGCGACCAATGCTCAAAATTCAAGAAACAAAGCCAAGAGAAAAAACACTGCTAACTCGAAATATAAAGGCATAAAGAGAATCAAAGGCAGCAAAAGGTGGTATGCGGTAATATGTTATAATTACAAGACAATCTATTTAGGCAGTTTCGATACCGAGAAAGACGCAGCACTGGCCTACGACAAGGCCGCAAGAAAATATCATAAGGAGTTCGCCAGAACAAATTTTAATCACTGATTACGCTGATAACGCGGATTTCAGTGTTGGTTAGCCCCCAACTTTATGTTGGGGGTTTATCTTTCTAACCACAATTCAGGAAAGAAAAATGTTTGAGGGTAGTGATATTATTGATTAGAATTCGAGTATGAGAAAACTCATCGGTTATATGGTTACATGGACAACCTACGGCAGTTGGTTGCAGGGTAACAAACGCCGTTATGTCAAGGACGGCGAAATATTAGAACCAAACGCCGAACTTGAAAAGAGTAACAGAAACTCTCTTAAATTTGAACCGGTCAAATTGAATGCACTGCAAAAGAAATTTGTAGAAAACGCAATCAGAAATAAGGCAGAAGAATTAGGCCAGAAAATACTGGCATTAGTTGTATATTCCAACCACGTCCATCTTGTAGTACGAAAAACGCTTACATCAGTTGAAAAATCGGTTAGTTATTATAAAAATGCAGCGAGGATTGCGCTGCGTAACGAAGGTTTTAGAAAAAGATTATGGTCACGTGGTTATGATAAAAGATTTTGTTTTAATGATGAAGAATTGAAAAAGAAAATTGAATATGTTGTTAGGCATTAATCGTTTAGCCCCCAGCTTTACGCTGGGGGTTATTTAGCCTGCGGTTTTACCGCAGGTTTGGAATAACGAAGTGAAGTATAGTATAGTTGCCATTGTCATTCCTGCGAAACTTGTCCCCGCGCAAGCGGAGATCAAATCCTGTATTATCTTAACGTCTCTGTCGGTCATATCTCACTATTTGACTCATCTTTTGCCCAAGTTATTCTCTTCAATTCGACTCTTTTCTTGATCTTCATCATAAAGAGGAAGTGCCTTTATACCATCCTCAATCGATTTTGGGAAAACCACACCCTTAGCTTGCGCCTCCCTTTGTAAGTTTCCCACATCTCTGATTAGTTCCTTTGTTTGAAGGTCTTTAGCCCTCCTGTCCTGCGGTGGATTGAGTTTCTCTGCTTTGTCCAATTCCATCACCATTTCGCGCATATCACTTGGGATATCTCTTTCACATTTTGTTAATATCTCTATGAATTGTAATGAAAAGAAGTTGTCAATCTGTATTCTTCGCTTCGCTGTGTGCGCGAATTTCCCGATTATCCTACATATATTATCCCGTTCGTCAGGTGTTAATTGGTCTACGAACTCATATTCCTCTATCTTTTTCAAAGCTAATATTATTGGCTCTAATGCGTCAACTGTAACAATATAAACATTGTAGTCTGCCATATTAAATGTGAATTTCTCAATGACGTTCAACGTATTTGAGGGAATAACAAGGAACATCTCCTTCTTCACCTTATCTTGCTTAGCATATTTTTGTAGACCCTCAGCTTGGTTGTGCACATAGCTATAAAATCCATCTATTTCATCTTTTACCGGCGCCTTGGCATCAAACACCACATATTCATCACATATCTTTATCGTATTATCCGGATTCCCTTTAAATGGAACCTTTTCTTCGTACTCTATAGTATTCTTCTGACAAATTCGCTTGATTTTCTCTTTTACGAGTTGCTGATGTGATTGCCAATTCTTTTTTAAATTTTCCATTCTTTTAATTTCGTCCTCGTGTTGTTTTTCCTTCTCTCCGGCTCTTTCATTTTTAATTCGGTTCAATTCTGAATCAAGAGTCGCGATCCTGTCCTGATATTGTTTTAACATATTAGCTTCCGAACCTTTTAGTGTTGCAACCTGTTCTTTCAGCTCGGAAGCATCTTTCGACAAACCTTCTATTCTTGTCTGTAAGCCAGCAATCTGTTCCTGTTTTACACTTATATCTTTGTCGAATTTTGCATTGTCAGATTTGAGTTGATTATTTTCTTGCTTTAGCATAGCAACGCTTGTTCTCTCCCTCTCAAGTTCTTCAGTATTTCTGTTGAATGATTCCATCAACCTCCTATATTCCTCATAGGCATCATAGCTCAAGTTTCTGATAAGCGTCCATCGCCAAGGCAGAACCCGATCCCAGAAGGTAGCACTCTTGATTTTGTCGAAAAATAAGGCTAACTTCTCTAACGCTTCAACCATTAATAAATTCCTCCAAATGTTTCTGTTCTCACTTTTTATAATCTTAGACCAATTCCTCAAATGTTGCATCCTTTCACTATTTATATTGTAACAGGATTGGGAAATTTGTCAAGTGAGGGGGGGGAAGTAAACTGCTCCGCCAAATACTTTTTAGTGTCAATCCGTGAAAATCCGCGTAAATTTATGCCATAGGCACCTGCGTTAACCTGTGCCCGCGTAGGCGGGTATCCGCGGTTCCAATTCTACCTCCAAAATCCGACAAATAAAATCCAAACCCGCAATTATTTTCAAAACAAATTCCGCGTAATCTCATAACTCTACATTCTAAATTCTTCTATTTTGCAAGGTTGCCTTTTGTTCTTGACCCTGAATTGTGATAAGAGGATACCCCAAAGTAAAAACTTCATCGCCTTTTGAAATATCGGCATAAGGGTCAGGTCATTGATGATGCATCTCATTCAAGGGATAACATAACTACCCTAAAACAGTCAGATTCAAATTCAAAGCAACAAGGTGGCTATATTCCTCTTTGATGACAGCCTCAATCTGATCCTTGTTTGCCCTATTTGGAACAAGTTCCTTCAAGCCGATGTAGAATAACACAGAAGCCTTTTCTCCATCGATCGCTATCTCTAAAATTTCCTTTATTGTCTCATTACCAGAGAGTCTCTCAAGTGGGCTTTTAATACTCTCGCCCCCTCGATTATCGGTCATGGTTTTTAGATACAAGGCTGCCTGATTATCAGAGGCCAAGAGATTTTTGTTTTTGTTCTGTTCGCTAAGTTCTTTTCTCATTTGCTCAAATATCTTGAGATGTCCGTCCTCCATGGCGGCAAGGTCAAGCAGCACTTGCTTTATGTCTTCGTTTGATGTTTTTTCCGCTGCTTGCCGATAAAATTTTGCGCCGTCAAGCTCCATATTTTTGACTATCTCAAAAATTTTGTCTATATCAAAAATAGTATCCACCGTCATTCTCCTTCGTTTCTTGTAGGCTTACCTGTAACCTTCGCTAACTTACTATTTTTTCTTTTTCGGAAAAGAAAACTGCCCACAAAATCTTACTCCCAATTCCCGCCAAACACAAGCCGTCTTTGAACAAATTTTCTAAACAAAACCAAAAATATTTGTTATTTTAACTTATCTCTGTGGTCTCGGTGTGCTCCGTGGCTAACAAAAACCCAAAACCGAAATTATTTTCAAAACAAATTCCGCGTAAATCTGCGTTTCACAATACCCGAAACTTCTTAATCCGTCAATCCAAAAAACATGTTCCTCTTTACCATATGAACTGGTTTAGTCAGCTTCCTATAAAGTCCAACAATGTTGGAATTGTGGACGAAGGCGATATTCTATGACAAAGCTCGCTTTGGGAATTGAATTTGCCGAGAACACAAAGCTGACTAAAACTCTGTGCTCTCTGTGAACTCTGTGGCAAGGAATAAAATTAAAAACTCCTTAGTTGATATTTTTTTTAATTGGTATACACTGATAAAATAAAATGAACCGTATAATTAATTTATAACTTTAGGCACTTTACACTTTTTAATATGGAGCTATATTGATTAGTATGACTTTAAGTAACTTTTGCGATTCACGATATGCTATTTTTCTGTCTTCTGTCTCCTGTCTTCTGTCTTCTGTCGTATCGGTACCGGACTTGATTTGGTTCATTTTTATATTTGCAACCGGCTGCTGTATCGGCAGCTTCCTGAACGTTGTCATCTATCGCCTGCCTCGCGATAAATCTATTGTTACTCCGCCATCGGCTTGTCCTGCGTGCGGCAAATACATCCGTTTTTACGACAATATACCGTTAGTCTCCTGGCTTGTTTTGGGAAGAAAGTGTCGGTTTTGTAAAGCCCCGATATCGTTTCGTTATTTTATAATTGAGCTTTTGACCGGCTCGGTTTTCCTCGGCCTGTTTATCATATATTTTCGTACAGGTTTAGTGCCGGATATGAGGCCATTTGCTGCGGGCGGCTGGTTTATTTATCTTCTTCATATCATTTTATTAGCCGCTTTTATCGCCGCCTCGGTAATTGATTTGGAGCTATGGGTCATCCCACTTTCTATTTGCTGGCTCGTTACAGCAGCCGGACTGATTGGTTCGGCATTGGGAGTATATATAATTGACCCTTCTCTGATTCGTGCATATTCGCTTTTACCCGTCGCAACAGCAAAGACCGGCTCATTGGCGGCCGGGGCAGCGATAGGACTAATTATATCTATGGTGCTTCTTGCAACCGGTTTAATTAAAAGAAGTTACGAGCCTGCCCAGAGCGAAGCCGAAGGGACAGAGGAAAGACAACAGACGACAGACGACGGAGGACAGACGGCAGAAGATGGAGGACAGAGGAAGGAAAGTGAGCAAAAGATAAACCACCGTTTGGAGGCCTGCAAGGAAATAGTCTTTTTGCTGCCGATTATCGTCTGCTCTATTGTCGCTTTTCGGTTTATCAGCGACCGAACATGGTGGGTGAATTTTTCACAACATCCTGCTATTGCAGGGCTTCTGGGCAGTCTCTGGGGCTACTTTATCGGCTGTGAGATAGTATGGGCAATCCGTATCTTCGGCGCATTTGCATTCGGAAAAGAATCGATGGGACTGGGGGATGTGCATTTGATGGGGGCTGCGGGGGCCGTTATTGGACCTCTTTTCGCTGTTGTGGCCTTTTTTATCGCACCCTTTTTCGGGCTGGCGTGGGCGGGAGGGCAGATGTTTTTTAAAAAAATTCGACAAATTCCCTACGGTCCCTTCTTGTCTTTGGGTATATTTACTGTTATGATTTTCCATGACTGGATTCGAGATTATATGAAATTCATACTCGAACCGTTGATTGGTACCTGGTGATTGAAAATAGAAAAGGGATTACAAATCGTAAATTAAGGAGATATCGAAATGCAAACCACAAAAGAACATCAAATACCAAAGACTAAAGACCAAAATCGCAGAACAAGAAACAACCTGCTTCGTAATTTTGCATTTTTCTTTTTGATTTTTGTATTTTTGTTTTCCGGCTGTACCAACTGGAAGAAAAAATACAACGCCCTCAACGTAGAGCACCAAAACACTTTAGGTCTGCTCGAACGTGAACGAGCAGAAAAGGGTCAGCTCGGCGAGCAACTGACCCAAAATCAGCAGACCATCGAAGAACTGCAACAACAAGTAGCCGCACGTCAAAAGAGCGCAGCCGAGGTTACCGGATTCGGAGAGGACTATGATGTCACCTTAGACCCATCTGCCGGAACGATAACGGTAACACTTCCGAACGAAATACTTTTTGGTTCCGGAAAGGCGGACTTGAAAAAAGCAACCAGTGGCGAACTTAACCATATTCTGTCGGTATTAAAGGACAGATACACCGGCAAAGAAATAGATGTTGTCGGGCATACCGATACGGACCCAATCAAGAAATCGCCGTGGAAAGACAACTGGGAACTTTCGTCCCAACGTGCACTTACGGTGACAAGGTATTTAATCGAGCACGGCATTGCCGAAGAGAAGATTCGAGCAGCAGGTTGTGGCGAGGCCCGGCCTATCGCCTCCAATGCGACGGCCAGCGGCAAGGCGAGAAACCGCAGGGTCGAAATCGTAGTCCATATGAAGTAGATGAGTGGATACTTCCGCCTTCGTTAACACTACCCACTTTTGGTGAGGTCTCGCTTATAAGCGGACGGCGAGACAAGCAGAGGACAAACGACGGATGACAGAAGACGGACGACAGATGAGAAGAAAAAATCCTAATATCTAAACCCGAAATTCGAAACAAATTCAAAATTAGAATGACCGAAATTCAAAATTAGCCACTAAGGCGCTAAGGCACGAAGGAATTATTTAATCGCGGATTAACCCGCCCGAGGGGCGAGGTCTCGCCGAAGGCGGACGTAGATTACACGGAAAAATATAGCCACGAATTCACACGAATTTACACGGGTGGAGGGAGTTTAAAGTTCTAAGTGTAAAGTTGTGGTATCGCTGCGTGGGGATAAGGACTAATTCAGCTATGAAATTGGTTAATTAGTGAGTTGTCGAAATGAGAGATAAGAACTATTGCCGCAAAGTCAACTGATTTTGTGCCAAAAAAAGGCGGCAATATCACGATGTAAGCCAACAATGCCCGTTTTTATACAAAAAACACAACTTTAGGCCTTTTTCTGCCACGAATGGCAGGTCGCCCCACAGGTTCAGTGTTCTCAATGACCAGTCCTTTACTGTCTTTAGCAAAGCAATAAAAAACACCCTGCCTTACCTAAGGGGCAAATCTCAAATATGCTGCTACTTTCCCGTCTTTGTTACAATCCCAATATTTCGGTTGTTGTAGAATAAAGCTACCATCTGATGCGATATTGAAGCCGAATATTTCCTTTTCAATTTTCGCCAAATTCTGAAGATTATGTTTTGCTAAATCTCTGAAATAAGTTTCAATTTCAGCAACTTTAGGATTCATATGATGGACATCGTTCCTAAAACTTCCGTAGATATTTCTTGATGCCTCTGCACAAGCATGGGTAATGATGTTTTTTTGCTCGAGCTCATCTATTATATCAGAAACACTCTTGGTCTTACTATTATCACTATCTAAACAAAGGGCAATATTATTTCTTTCTGCGATAAACCTTACAATTCCTTCATTAACCGCTTGGCTAACCATAACAGCACTAAGGAAACGACCATCGGTATAAATCCCTATGCATTCAGAGGAAGCGGACGCAAAGTGACGGTTACCAATCATTTCCTGATGATCTATTTCCAAGTATCTTTCAACTCTTTGGTCGATGGTACCGTTAAATTCAGACTGAAGGTTTTGTCGTACTCTTATCTTTTTTATTTCCTTCTTGTCCATTTTTGTTTCTTTCAAATTTACAAAATCGCTATCACTGTATTTGCTTAGTCATCTTTTGATTTCTTTTTCCCCATATTACTATTTCGATATGCATTAAACATCTTGCCACCAAAAATATTAACAAAATGCTTCCTATAGCAATGAAACCATATTTTATCGATGTTATGAACGATAATGTCAATCCTACAATAAACGAGATTATACCTAACAATCCCGCTAATTCATTGTATAAAAGTGGTATTCTATTCAAAGATAAAACGGCAAATGACATCATATAAAAACACAAAAAACAACCCAAAGTCAAAAATCCAACTTTTATATTTGAGAGAAAACATAATACCAACCCTGTAATTAGTAAACCCCAATAAACAATCTGCTGAAAATAGAAAACCAGATTCTGCAAGGTTGGACTCAGACGATGCCATAAGCTTTTGGGACAAGTGAAGAAAAATCTTAGCAAAACAAAGGCTATGAAAACCAAAATACACCCAATAAATCCCTTCATCTTTTATTCCTTAATAATGGCTATGATTAACACTACAAATAATCAACTAATTTTTCCGCTGCTGTGATTTGTAATTATATCTCCCCCTTCAAAAACTGCAAGATTTAATCCGCACTAATCTAAATCAGTGTAAATCCGTGTCAAAAAAAGACAGCATGACATCCCCCGAAGCAGGCTTCGGGGCTAAATATGACCCCCAAGATAAACTTGAGGGCTAAACGATGGTTTTAAGAAGTTCGGTTTCGTCCATAATAATTTTTATTGGTGGGGTAAAGACCCCACCCTACATTTTATTTTCTAATTGACGGATGACATCTATGTATTTTGGCAAAACGTTATCCTTTTCATTTTCCCCCGAAGCAGGTGGCGGGGCTAAATAGAATGCCCCAGCATAAAGGGAATTAACCCACCGGATAAACCGGTGGGCTTTCGGAATATGTAAACCCTGCGGACAAACAAAACCCCCAACATAAATTATTACCCCTCAATAAAATCTATTCTGCAAAAACATCAGTTGTTATTGTGCCGTCTTTATCGATGCAAATAGTAATTGCCCCATCACTGGGTGTGTAGAGTACTCTTGAATTGTCTCTGTTTGAAATGACCTGTTGCTTTTCGTACTGGCTTTTTCCACAACTACAGAGCAAAATGTTCACACCGAGGTTCTTGAGAAAGTCAGGTTCGGCTGTATTAATTGAGCCGTGATGAGGGGCGATGACAACATCAGCTTTCAGCTCGGGATATAGCCGAAGAAGCTCTTTCTGGGCGAACTTTTCAATATCTGAGCATAAAAGGATTTTTTTACCTGCAAATTCAACCAGACAAACCAACGAACTGTCATTGTCACTTAATTCGTGATTCTGAGACGAATGTTTAGTCGGCCAAAGAACCTTTATCTTTGCGGGAGTTTGTAAATTCAAGCTTTTACCCAAGGTTTGTACCTTATAACCTTTTTCAAGCAACTGCTCTTGGAGAAATTTTGCAGTACCCCACGAATCTATCCTGACAAAAAAAGCATCATTGGCATAAATGTTGCCGACTTCGCAATGCTCGATAATTTCAGGAATTGCGTTTATATGGTCAACGTCATTATGGCTTATGACTATAGCGTCGATTTTACTTAGCCCGCTATAATCCAAGAATGGAGTAACGATGCGTCTGCCGATGTCACTTTTATGCAGTGAGCCGGCGTCGAACAAAACAACTGCTCGTCCGGGAAGCCGGGCCACAATCGCCTGGCCATGGCTGACATCGAGACAAGTAAAAACCAGATTATCGCGATGTGTCCTCTGCCATTTGGTAACGACCGGGAATATAATTATTGCCAAAAACATAACCGAACAAACTGCCTTCTTTAGTATGGGACGTCGAAAATAGATAAAAGCGGCGAAAAAGATAAAGCAGTAATACAAAATAATCAGTATAAGCGGAACGTGGCCTACAAGTATTTGTGAAATATCCAGATGTGCAATTAGCTTAACAAGCCAAATCAGTAAATCAGCTAATCCCTCAACGAATACGCCTAATACCGACGCTACAGATGGCAACAGGAAAGACAGAATCATTTTCAGATATCCAATAGCCAAAACCCCGGCTACCAAAGGAAAAACGATAACGGTCCAGATGCTTGTAAGCGGATTAATCGTGTAGAATTGATACAATAAGATACCGGCACCGGCCAGCCAGGCAGCAAGGCCAACAGAAAATAATTTCAATACATAAAGCGCAGGTTTTGCGACTATGTGGAAAAACGGTTTTGTTTTTGTCTTGTCATCGAACCAGGAATTGCCCGCTATTTTTTCATAAATAAAGAAGTGAATTCTGTCTGTAAAAAGTACGATGCCGAGTACGGAGGCGAACGACAACTGCCAGCCGGCGGTGAATAAGTCTGTTGGTCTGATGAGTAACAGGATTATTGCCGCCAAAGATAACGTGTTGATTGGGCTGGATTGGCGGCGGAAGAAAAATGACAGACAGAAAACCCAGCCGATAATGGCTGCTCGCAGCGTAGGAGCTCTTGGCGGGACAATCAAAAGAAAAATACCAATCGCAATTATGCAAACAACCGCCCTGCCGCGCTTGGCCAGGCCCATTGTCTTGCACAGCCACCATATAATCCCTACCAAAATGCCGAGATGCATTCCGGAAAGACTGATAAAGTGCAATAGTCCCGTTCTGCGAAATGCCTCGTAAGTTGCGCTATCGATATTTCGTCTATAGCCCAATAGTAACGCCTGCAGCAGGCCCTCACTCTGGTTTTCCGGGAATGGATTGCTCAGAAGCGCCTGCGTAGCAACATCTTTGAATCGGCTTTTAATTTTTTTAAAGAAATCAGCGGGGCCATCTTTTAGTAATTCGATACTGCCACGCGATTTGATTGATGCGGCGATAAAGACGTTCTTGCGAGCAAGATATTTTGCAGTATCGAACTGGCCGGGGTTTGTCGGAGGCCTGAATCTGTCCAGCCAAGAGTATGCCTGTATATAATCGCCGGCTTTTAAGTCCAAAACAGGTTCTGCAACCTGAACGCGAACCATCCCGCTTACTTTGGCCCAGCTATCAACAGTCTTTATCTCGTTTAGTTTAAGATAGAAACTTGTTGCAGGGTCGGTGAACTTAAACCGTGCAAATTTCCAGTTTTCGTTTCTATTAATATAAGGGTCGGTGACGAGCAGGCCGCGAATGGTCGCTAATTTACGCTCGCTGCCAACAAGATATCGGATATCGTTTGGCTTTGGCTGATGAAAACTATTCAGCCGAATCGCACCAAGACAGGCAAAGCAGATAAGAGCAATAAACGCAATGAAGTATTGGTTATTGGTAGAGGAAAAATACTGGATGATAAAAAAGAAAACGGTTGCTGCTGCAAATAAGGCAAGCAGTATTAACCAAAAAAGTTGTGAAGCGTGAGGCATGAAGCGTGAAGCGGGTAGAATGCTCTGGATTAAAATGCCGAGGATTAGTCCTACTGCTGCGAATAAAAGTGGGCTGGTGCTTATAACGCGTTTATATGAATTGAAAAAACCGCCGGTGAGCTGCTTATCAATCAGGGCCAATTTCCGCTTAATATCATCCATAGCGGGATAGACTACAGACCAAAGACGCAAGACTCAAGGGGAATTTTTGGTCACAAAGGCACGAAAAAACATTTGACCTTATGCAGGGACAATCTTTTCTTTTCCGGCCATGTATTTTCGCAGGACTTCCGGTACTGTTACCGAGCCATCGGGGTTTTGGTAGAGTTCGAGAAGAGGAATCAGAATTCTTGGACTTGCGATGACGGTATTATTCAGCGTGTGGCAGAATAGATTCTTCTTCGTGGCGGGGTCTTTGTAGCGGAGGTTCAATCGTCTTGCCTGGAATTCGTAGAACTTACTTGCACTGTGAGTCTCACAGTAATTTTCACGCGAAGGCATCCAGGCCTCAATGTCATATTTTTTCACCTGGCCCCTGCCCAAATCGCCGGTACAGACATTTACTACCCGATATGGCAGCTCCAAGGCCTGCATAACGGCTTCGGCGTTGGCTAAAATCTCCTCGTGAAATTTATTGCTTTCCTCGATGCTGTTTTTGCAGATAATGACCTGCTCAATCTTATCGAACTGATGGATTCTATACAGGCCGTATGTATCTTTGCCGGCGGCGCCTGCTTCACGCCGAAAACAGCTCGATAAGGCAACGTACTTCAACGGCAATTCATCCGCGTTTATGATTTCCCCCATTCGATAAGCAGTCAGCGGGACCTCGGCAGTACCTGCCAGATTGAGCTGGTCTTTTTCCATTTGATACGTCTGGTCTTCTGAGCCGGGAAAAAAGCCGGTGCCCGTCATCGCTTCATCCTTTATAAGCACAGGCACCGAGAACGGCACATATCCTTTGCCGACCATAAAGTCCATTGCGAAGCGCAGGACCGCCCAATGAAGTAGCGCACCATCGCCTTTTAAGATGTAATTTCTTGTACCCGCTAACTTCACGCCACGCTCGATATCTATAATACCCAAAGCCGTCCCCAGCTGGACATGGTCCTTGGGCTCGAAATCGAACTTGCGAATCTCGCCCTCTTTTCTGAGCTCGACGTTTTCCGTATCGTCCTTACCGACAGGAACACCATCATCGACCGGCTGAGCAACCTGCAGTATCAGCTCATCAAATTCCGGCTGAAGCTTTTTAAGGTTTTCGTTGTGCTCAGCTTCCTGCTGTTTCAAATCTGATAGACGAGATAATGCGGATTGTTTTTCACCACCAGAGAGATTTGGAATCGATTTTCCAATTTTATTTTTTTCGGTGGATATATCCTGCAACTTCTGCTTTGCCTGCTTTAGCTCAGAATCAACCTCAAGCAATCCGTCTATATCTACTGAAAAGCCCTTTGTTTTGCAGGCAGCTTTGAAAATTTCGGGATTTTCGCGTATTTGTTTAATGTCAATCATTTTTCGTTTTCGTCAAGAAAGTCTACATCTCCGGCATTTCTGCGCCGATAATGAGCCATTTGCCGTCTTG
>CAZQXE010000011.1:0-28030 GCA_964597115.1 uncultured Pirellulales bacterium
CCGGACAAGGATCATTTAACCTTTAGTATAGTAACAGGCCCATCCTATGGGATATTAAGCAGGACAGAGCCAAATGTTATCTACACACCCAATATGAATTTCAATGGAATCGACAGTTTTACATTCACAGCTAATGATGGAAAGACTGACAGCGTTCCTGCGACTGTAACGATAACCATTACCCCGACCGATGACCCACCAATGGCTAATAACGCCAGTGTGATGATACAGGAAGATACGCCAGTGTGGATTTCCTTAATGGGCGTCGATCCGGATGGAGATCCTTTAAAATATACTGTCGTAGAAGAGCCGTCACACGGAAGTGTTAGTGGAATAGGGCCAAATCTGACCTATAAGCCGGATACTAATTTCAACGGATCCGACAGTATCATATTCAAGGTTAACGATGGCAAGACGGACAGTGAACCAGCAACCATCTCAATCACGGTAACTACTGCTAATGACCCACCTGTGGTGAATGGCGGTATTGCAACAACTCAGGAAGATATGCCAGTGTCGATTGCCTTGATAGCTGACGATTTAGATGGAGATGCATTAACTTACAGTGTAGTAACAGGTCCGTCGAACGGCAGTCTCAGCGGGGCAGCGCCAAATCTGACTTATACGCCTAATATGAATTTCAACGGGTCAGATAGCTTTACATTAAAGGTCAATGACGGCTTAATGGACAGCATTCCGGCGACTATATCGATCGAAGTTACTCCAGCCAATGATTCACCAGTGGCTCATAGCCACAGCGAAACTACGATGGAGGGCTCACCGGTATTGATCACGTTAACTGCCAGTGATCCGGATGAAGATTTACTATCCTACAGCGTGGTGACAGGGACATCTAATGGAAGCCTGAGTGGGACAGAGCCTAATATTACTTATACGCCTGATGAAAATTACAATGGACCCGACAGTTTTACATTTATAGCCAATGATGGCGAGTTAGATAGCGTCTCTGCGACCATATCGATAAAAGTAACTCCGATCAATGACCGGCCAGTCGCTAATGACGATAGTCTGACCACACAGGAAGATACATCGGTATCAATTGTTCTTACAGGCAGCGATATAGATGATGAACCGTTGATGTATAGTGTGGTAACAGAACCATCTTATGGGAAACTAAGCGGGACAGAGCCTAATCTTACTTACACACCCAATGCGAATTTCAATGGGCCGGACAGTTTCACTTTCAAAGCAAAAGACGGCGTGACGGATAGTGAGCCGGCAACCGTGTCGATAACTGTAACTCCGGATAATGACACACCGATAGCTAATGACGATAGTGTAACGACACAGGAGGACACGCCGGTGTCTATTATTTTAGCGGGTGTTGATCCGGATGCCTATATATTGATCTACACTGTAGCAACAAGGCCGTCTCATGGAATTCTGAGTGGTTCAGAGCCCAATCTACTATACACGCCTTACCCAAATTTCAATGGATCAGACAGCTTTACATTTACGGCTAACGATGGATTAGCGGGCAGTGAGCCTGCAACCATATCGATCAAAGTAGAGCCCGTCAATGATTCACCGGTGGCTAGTAATAATGCTATTTTCACATGGGAGGATACCCCTGTCTCGATAGTATTAAAAGGTATCGATCCCGAGGAAGGACCAAAAACTTATCGTGTTGCAACAGGCCCATTACACGGTAGTCTCAGTGGGACAGAACCAAATCTTACTTACACACCCAACGCTGATTTCAGCGGCTCTGACAGCTTTACATTCACAGTTAGTGACGGTACAGCCGATAGCGTCCCCGCAACTATTTCGATAAAGATAGAGCCGGTTGGAGATTCGCCAGTGGCTCGTAGTCATAGTACTACGACATATGAGGATACACCGATACCGATTACTTTGAAAGGTAATGATCCTGATGGAGATTTGTTATCCTATAGTTTGGTAACGGTTCCGTCCCATGGGACTCTAAATGGGACTGAACCAAATCTGGTCTATACACCCAATCCCAATTTCAACGGGTCAGATAGCTTTACATTCACAGCAAACGATGAAAAGACCGATAGTGTTCCTGCTACCGTCTCTATCACAGTAACACCTGTCGGTGACTGGCCAGTGGCTCACGATGGTACTTCTGTAACACAGGAGGATACGCCGGTTTCAATCACTTTAACAGGACATGATCCGGATGAAGATTCGTTGATCTATAGTGTGGTGACAGGTCCGTCTCATGGGAGTTTGAGAGGGAGAGAGCAAAATTTGACCTATACGCCTAATGTGAATTTCAATGGCTCGGATAATTTCACATTCAAGGTCAATGATGGCACAGCAGACAGCGTTAATGCAACAATATCGATCAGGGTGATACCCGTCAATGATTCTCCGACTGCTAATGATGACAGTTCAACGACACAGGAAGATACGCCGGTGTCGATTGCTTTGAGAGGTAATGATCCAGATGATGATCCTTTAACCTATAATGTGGTGAAAGGTCCATCCCATGGCACATTAGGTGGGACGGCACCGAATCTCCTATACACACCTCACGCTAATTTCAACGGTTCAGATAGCTTTACATTCAAGGTTGACGACGGCACGGCTGACAGCGTTCTTGCAACTGTGTCGATTAATGTAATCCCGGTCAACGACCTGCCGACGGTGAATGGCGATAGTGTGATGACACAGGAGGATACGCCTATCTCTATTATACTGATAGGAAGTGACCCGGATGGGTATCCATTGACCTATGAAATAATATCACAGCCATCTTACGGAAACCTGACTGGTACGCCGCCAAATATGACCTATACGCCCAGCATGAATCATAATGGTTCAGATAGCTTTACTTTCAAGGTCAACGATGGTGTAGTGGATAGTATTCCTGCGACTGTATCGATTATGATAACTCAGGTTAATGATGCTCCGATAGCTGATCAGGGTAATATGACGATCGAGGAGGACACGCCGTCGTGGATTAGATTGACAGGCAGTGATACGGATGGGGATTCGTTAATATTTAGTATAGTGACGGAACCATCATACGGGAGTCTGAGCGGCGAAATGCCTAATCTGACTTACACACCCAATAAGGATTTCTATGGATCCGACAATTTTACTTTTATAGTAAGTGACGGTTCAACGGATAGTGTTCCTGAAACTGTTTTGATCACGGTAAAACCTGTAAACGATTCACCAACGGCAAAGAGTGAGAGTTTTACTACGCAGGAAGACACACCGGTCTCGATTATCTTGACCGGGAATGATCCGGAGAAGAATCGATTGTCTTACAGTATCGTAAAAGATCCAGCTGATGGAAGTCTGAGCGGAACAGAACCAGACTTGATCTACACTCCCAACATAAACTTTCATGGATCGGATAGCTTTACCTTTGTAGCAAACGACGGTGTGGCCAACAGTGCTGCTGCAACTGTTTCGATCAAGATTGGGCCGGTTGATGATTCACCTGTCGCTCGCAGCGATAAAGCTGTGACACGTGAGGACACAACGCTGTCGATTGTCCTGGCAGGGTATGATCCGGATGAAGATCCATTAACCTATAATGTGGTGACTGGTCCAACCAGCGGAAGTCTGAGCGGAACAGAACCGAACCTGATTTATACACCGAAGCCTAATTTTAATGGTTCAGATAATTTTACCTTTACAGCTAACGATGGAAAGACGGATAGTGTCCCTGCAACCATATCGATTATGGTAACACCTGTCGATGACTGGCCGGTGGCGCGTGGTGGCAGTTATTCAACACAGGAAGATGTCCCGGTGTCGATAACATTGACAGGGTATGATTCAGATGAAGATTCGTTGAGCTATTCTGTAGTTACAGATCCATCTCATGGAACTCTGAGCGGGACGAATGCAAATCTGACCTATACACCTCGTACGAATTATAACGGTCCAGATAGTTTCACCTATAAAGTTAACGACGGTACAGTGGATAGTGTTTCCGCGACCGTATCGATTACAGTAATACCCATTAATGATCCACCAACTGCTCATAGTGACGGCGTGACCACACAGGAAGATACATCCGTATCGATTGCCTTAACGGGCAATGACCAGGATGGAGATCTTTTAACTTATAGTGTAGCAACGAGCCCATCACATGGTAATCTTGGTGGTACGGCACCGAATCTAATTTACACACCCAACGTTAATTTCAATGGATCGGACAGCTTCACTTTCAAGGTTAACGATGGCACAGCAGAGGATGTTCTTGCAACAGTATCAATCACTGTAATCCCGGTTAATGACCCACCTACGGTTAACGGTGATAATGTAACAACACAGGAAGACATGCCTGTGCCAATTGCATTGATAGGCAGTGATCCGGATGGATATCCGTTAACCTACGATATTGTGACAGCCCCATCCTATGGGAGCTTGAGCGGAACGCCGCCAAATATGACATATACGCCCAACATGAATTTTAACGGCCCGGATGGATTTACCTTCAAAGTAAGTGATGGTGTGGCGGATAGCGTTCTTGCGACTGTTTCGATTACGGTAACTCCGACCAATGATGCTCCGGCGGCTGACAGTGATAATGTAACGATAAATGAGGACACACCGGTATGGATTGGTTTAACAGGTAGTGATCCTGATGGAGATTCATTAATCTTTAGCTTGGTAGCAAATCCATCCCACGGGAATATAAGTGGGGCTGTGCCAAACGTGACATACACACCGAACGACGATTTTAACGGATCAGACAGCTTTACCTTCAAGGTTAACGATGGCACGGTGGATAGTGCTCTTGCGACTGTATCAATTACTGTAATCCCGGTTAACGATCCACCAATGGTAGAGAGTGATAATGTTGCTACGCAGGAGGATATACCCCTCTCAATCGTCTTGACCGGTAATGATCTGGATGGGGATACGCTGACTTATAAGGTGATCACAGGTCCATTACGAGGTAGTTTGAGAGGTACGGCACCGAACTTCACCTATACACCTGAAATAAATTACAATGGCCCTGATATCCTTACTTTCGTTGTTAACGATGGTTTAATAGATAGTGCTGTTGCATCAATATCGATCACAGTGAACTCAGTTAACGATTCGCCGATAGCCAAAGGTGATGGTATAACGACGCAGGAAGATAAGCCTGTCTCGATCGATTTAGTCGGCACTGATCCGGAGGGATATAAACTGACTTATAGTGTGGTTTCAAACCCATCTTACGGCAGTTTGAGTGGAACAGAGCCGAATCTTACTTATACGCCTAATATGAACTTCAGCGGATCCGACAGTTTTACTTTCAAGGTTAACGATGGCGCGGCGGATAGCTCTCCTGCTACAATCTCGATCACGGTAAAGCCTGTGGATGACATTCCAATGATCAGTGGTGGTAGTGCAACAACACAGGAGGACACGCCTGTTTGGATTGCATTGATGGCCAGCGATCCGGATGGAGATCTATTGACTTATACTATAGTAGATAGTCCATCTCACGGGAGTCTGAGTGGGACAGCGCCAACATTGGCCTATACGCCTAACACAAATTATAATGGATCGGACAGCTTTACCTTTAAAGTAAACGATGGAACAACTGATAGCGTTCCTGCAACTGTATCAATTACGATAATGTCGGTCAATGACCAACCAATTGCCAATGCTGGCAGTGCAACGATAAATGAAGGTGAATCAACATTAATTGTTTTAGATGGGACAGATCCCGAAGATGAGCCGTTGACCTATACTGTTATAACTAGTCCATTTCATGGGAATTTAACCGGAACGGCCCCAGATTTGACCTATACACCTAATCCAAATTATTGTGGACGTGACAGTTTTACCTTTAAGGCTAACGACGGAACGGTGGAAAGTATTCCGGCAACTGTATCGATAACGATAACACCTATTGGCGACGCACCAATGGCCAAACATGATAGTGCGACAACACAAGAAGATAGGCCACTAAGGATTGCTGTGCTCAAGAATGATATAGACGTGGATGATGAGCCTTTTACTATAAATGCCGTGACACAGGGAACGAATGGCTCGGTAATCATCAATGCCGACAACACATTGACATATACACCAAGGGCTAATTTCCACGGCAATGATACGTTTACCTACACAATAAGAGATACCGCAGGCGAAACTGATACTGCTACAGTATACGTTAAGATCGGTACGATTAATGACACGCCGACAATCAACTCAAAGCCAATAACCTCAATTATGGTCGGTATGTCATATACTTATGATGTTAACGCAACAGACTCAGATGTGGGAGATACGCTCACCTACTCTTTGGTCGACAAACCGTTCGGTATGAACATACATCCGGATACCGGTTTTATACAATGGAAGCCGACCGAAGCTCAGATAGGGGATAATAAGGTTGTAGTCAAGGTTATAGATAGTAATAGTATGCCAGCTTCAGATACTCAGTTATTTACTATCAAGGTAAATTCAATCCCGCCAAAAGTAAGCACATTGGCTATAGCTAATGGCTACGACCAAAAAACAAAGAGTGCACTGTCAGCAGACGGCAGGGCAACTCTTGTCCAAAACAGCGACAACAAACGGTTGGGAACGGAATCCGGCTCATATATATCATATGATTTTTCAGATTTATCTATCCCAACTGATGCTAAAATTACAACAGTCGTAGTTTATGTGGAACACTATGAAGAAGAACGATATGTTTCCGGAAAACTAAAATGGAATATAGGAACCGGATGGCCGGCAAACCCGGTAGTCTGGGTCTCAACAGTTGCTCCGGTGCATAAGGGTGAACAATATGAAGTTTTAGACTCGTGGGATGTGACGAGTTTTGTGGATACAGCCGAGAAGATAAATTCTCTACAAATACAGATCAATAATAATAACGATGTTGGCAGAGCAAAAACGTTCGTCGACTATATTTATGTATTGGTTAGATGGGATTTGCAGACCCCGCAAACGGAATTGGTTGAGTATGAATTACAGCCTGTCCAATAAAAGAAATACGCTTGAAAAGAAGAAGTCACGTTAATTTTTCGAGAAGGTAATAACAAAATAGCGAGGACAATATAGTCAGGTCTGTAAACCTTGTTTTTAAGCTGAAAAGTCCGTTTTAGTTGTCAATTTAATATAAACCTATGAATGACCCGACTTTTTGTCCTAAAAACTCAGAAAAATACTGAATATTTCTTTGACAATTTTGTCTAAATCGAGTATATTAAAGTCGAGAGAAGGGTGTTGAGATGAATAAAGGCGTTGTATTTTGCCTCAAGTTTTTCTCACCACAAGAACCGTATCTCTCATAGTGCAAACTACCGATGAGCTCGTTTGCCCGAAAGGATAGACCATGGCAAATTATGAGGCAGGTTTGCACAAGGATGTGCTATCGATTTTCGAAGGTGTATGGATGCCACATATAGACAATGTTCAGCAGCCTGTTAGCGCGCCTGTTGCAACCAGCGTTGCATATGCTCATCCGAAACCGCTTGTCCCTGATCATTGGATTCTTCCAAAAGCAACTTTGCCCAGAAAACGCAGGAGAACCAGGATTCGTAGGAGTCCAAGATTTTCTGGAATCACGAATGCATTAAAGCAATTTCCCGGACAATTTCTTAAATCCAAAACAAAGCAGGAGAAGAAAAGGCTGGAATCGATATCCAAGCATCTTCTGATCAACTTGCCAAGCTGATCTATGCTGCAGAAAGGTTGTTTTAGGACAGGCGTATTCGGAGCGATGTTCTTGCGTAGTTTGGCTGTCCTATAGGATTGTTAAGAAAACATTTGCCTCAAGATGCCGGGACTCATTTCTAATAAATCCCATAATATGATTTTTCCACCGTCTTTTACCATTTTTACCACCTCTTCATAACCTAGTCATAATTAAATTTCTCAAGCTATATGTTCCAACGAGTAGCATCCTGGCAGAGGCTGAGATGAGCGAAAAATGAATGACTTCGTACAAGCCTTTTGTTCATAATGGTTTGGGAAATGGGCGATACAGGACTTGAACCTGTGGCCTCCTGCGTGTAAAGCAGGCGCTCTAGCCAACTGAGCTAATCGCCCCCTGAATTGACAATAAAAGTACAGGTTTTTACTGCTTGCGTCAAGACTGTTTTTGTTCTATATTTTTTTTACCGAATATTGATAAAATGTATCATTAAAATAAGAGAATGTGAGGTTTTTTTATGACAGTACATGATGCTATTCGCAAGAGATATTCCTGTCGAACATACCAGGATAAATCCATTGAGAAGGAAAAACTCGATAGTATTTTAGAAGCAGCGAGGTTAGCTCCTTCTGCAAAGAATACGCAAGACTGGCGTTTCGTTGTAGTAATAGACAAGGAAATAAGACTTCTTCTCGCGGAGACCACAAATAGACCAGAATCTTTTAAGAATACCGGAGTTATCATAGTCGGCTGCAGCAATAGTGGTGATGTGATGAAATGCGGCCAGGCAATAGCACAAATCGATGTTGCCATCGCATTCGAACATATCTGTTTGCAGGCAACGGAGTTAGGATTAGGAACGTGCTGGATTGGTTCGTTTAAGACGGAAAAAGTTAGAGCTATATTGGGAATTCCTGATGATATACAAATAATAGAGCTGATGGCGGTTGGATATGCTGCTGATAGCTGGAAGCAACCAAATCGCGAGCCTATTGAAAAAATAATATGCTATGAGAAATGGCAGTTTTAAGTTTTTAACTTTAAGTAGCTTAAAATGAATTGAATTTAAGTTGTTTTTATGTAATATGTTTTTGTAAATATTAATTCCGGGGACGTGGTGTAACGGGAGCACACCGCGGTCGCATCGCGGAAATGAGGGTTCGATTCCCTTCGTCTCCATTATTTTCGTTTCTTACATCGTGTATTTTGCAACTCGTGAAAATAATTCAGTTTTTTATAATCGACACATCAAAACTTATAATGTTATATAAAACGTAGTGTGTTATATGGCCCCAAAACTCATAGGTTTATTGCAAGAAATGTTGTGATTTAAGTAAAATGGGGGGATTTGGGGGATAGAGATAGATTCATATATTTTGAAAATATTTTAGAAACAATATTGCTAAATAGGAGTAGATACTATATAGTAACAGTTATGGGTAATATGAAAAACAAGATTAGTTGTGCAGAATTGGATAAAAAGACGCGCTGGTTCAGGGATCGTTGTAGGGATGTCGGATTGAAAATTACACCTCAGCGAATAGCTATATATAGGGAGCTTCTGAATACAGATGAGCATCCTTCGGCAGATAGACTACATGAAAAGGTTAGAAAGACTTTTCCGAACATATCGTTAGATACTGTGAACAGGACATTGCTAACACTTAATGAAATAGGTGCAGCTCATGTTGTAGAGGGTTCGGGCGATGCCAAACGGTTTGATGGTGGATTGGAGAAACATCAACATTTTAAGTGTGTAAAATGTAAGAGGATTATTGATTTCCATCATAAGCCATTCGATAATATCAAATTACCGAAAGAGATCAGTAAGAAATATACGGTGTTGAGAAAAACCGTATATTTCGAAGGGATATGTGATTTGTGTAAACAGAGTAAAATTAGGTAAATCCATATTTAGTGAAAGCGAGGTAACAAATGGGATTAAAAGGAAGTCAAACGGAGAAGAATTTATTAACAGCTTTTGCGGGTGAATCACAGGCGAGGAACAGGTATACGTATTTTGCAAGCCAAGCCAAAAAAGAAGGGTATGTGCAGATATCTGCGATTTTTGAGGAGACTGCCAATCAGGAAAAAGAACACGCCAAGCGGGAATTCAAATTCCTAGGAGGTGGCGAAGTAGAAATCACAGCCTCATTTCCCGCCGGCGTAATTGGCAGCACCATTGAGAATCTGAAGGCAGCCGCCGCAGGCGAACATTATGAAACTACCGAAATGTATCCAGAGTTCGCAGCAGTGGCTGAAAAGGAAGGATTTGATGAAATCGCAAAAGCCTTCAGGGGCATCGCAGTAGCTGAGAAACGCCACGAGGAGCGATACCTTGCGCTGGCAAAGAATATCAAGGATGGTGTTGTATTCAAGCGTGAAAAACCGGTTCGCTGGGTGTGCAGGAATTGCGGCTACGTCCATGAAGGGCCTGAAGCTCTGGATTTATGTCCGGCATGCGCGCATCCCCAAAGTTACTACGAACTGGAGGCCGCCAACTACTAAACAAATATTAAGGAGTTGGAAAATGAGAAAGTCAGTCAGAAAACGAATTGTAGCAGTCAGTATCTTAACGGTAGTGGCGATTCTTGCCTCGATTACATATTCTCATTGCCAGATACCCTGTGGTATTTATAACGACCAGATGCGATTTGACATGATTGCTGAGCATATCACAACGATAGAAAAATCAATGAAACAGATAAATGAGTTATCCAGTCAGGACAAACCAAATATGAACCAGATTTTTCGTTGGATTCAGAACAAGGATCATCACGCCGACGAGCTCAGCGATGTGATAACGTATTACTTTATGGCTCAAAGAGTTAAGCTTCCTCAGGAAGATAACCTAAAAGAACAAAATGAATATGTAAAAAAGCTGATTTTACTTCATAAGATGATTGTTTACACGATGAATTCAAAGCAAACGACGGATCTGAAAAACGTTGAAAAGCTCAGGTCTTTATCGTCAGAATTTCAGACTGTATATTCAGGCAAATCTGGGTGAAGTGGAAGACTATCAGCAGAAATGAGGTGTATTATGGAAGATACGCGTGATACTATAAAATTCAAAGGCAATCCGCTAAATTTAATAGGTAAGCAAGTTAAAGTAGGTGAGAAAGCTCCGGATGTCGAAGTGCTAAGCAATGATATGTCGGCTGTAAAGCTGTCGGCCTTTCGTGGAAAGGTTTGTGTTATTTGCTCGGTGCCGTCTTTAGATACTCCTGTCTGCGATACCGAGGTGCGGAAATTCAATGAGCATGCGACATCTCTGGGAGAAGATGTAGTAGTGCTGGTGATTAGTATGGACTTACCGTTTGCCCAACAACGTTGGTGTGGATCGGCGTCAGTAAAGAACGTGCAAACATTTTCAGACCATAGCGATGCAGCATTCGGAAGTGCTTACGGAGTACTAATAGAGCAGTTGCGACTGCTGGCTCGGGCGGTATTTATTGTGGACAAAAAGGGTATCGTTCGTTACATAGAAATCGTTGACGAAATGACAAATGAACCTGATTATGAAGCGGCATTGAAAGCGGTGAAAGAGGTAACAAAATGAGGCAGCTACGTGACAATATTTTTGCAGTGGGAGCGATTGACTGGGATGCGAGGCTTTTTGACAGGCTTATTCCACTGCCGGACGGAACCAGTTATAACGCTTACCTGATACGCGGAAGTGAAAAGACTGCATTATTGGATACAGTTGATCCCGCCAAAACAGAAGTTTTGCTGGACAATCTCGTTGATACCGGTGTGAACAGGATTGACTATATCATCGCGCACCATGCGGAGCAGGATCATTCAGGCTCCCTGCCTGATGTTTTGCTGATATATCCTGATGCAAAGATAGTTACTAATCCCAAGTGTAAACAGATGTTGATAGATTTGCTGGGCATAGAGGATGAAAGGTTCATAACGGTCGAGGACGGACAAAAACTTTCGTTAGGCGATAAGACATTACAGTTCGTTTATACCCCATGGGTTCACTGGCCGGAGACGATGAGTACATACATTCCGGAAGACAAGATAATGTTCCCGTGCGATTTCTTTGGTGCACATCTTGCCACGAGCAGTCTATTTGTTGACGATGAAGCTTCGCTTTATGAATCTGCCAAACGATACTATGCAGAAATAATGATGCCATTCAGAAAGCAGATAAATGCCAATCTTGCGAAGCTCGCAGATTTTGATATAGAGATAATTGCTCCCAGTCATGGTCCTGTATATAATAGGCCGCAATTCATCATTGATGCTTATAAAGACTGGTCATCTGACAATGTAAAGAACGAAGTGGTTGTAGCTTATGTTTCGATGCATGGTAGTACGGGTAAAATGGTGTCGCATTTTGTCAATACATTGATCGAAAGAGGAATTGCTGTAAAACAATTTGAGCTGTCAACAGTCGATGTAGGCAAACTTGCGATGGCTCTGGTTGATGCAGCAACCGTGGTTATTGGCTCGCCCACAGTTCTGATAGGGCCACATCCATGTGCGGCTTATGCAACGTTTTTAACTAACGCTCTTAGGCCTAAGACTAAATTTGCTTCTATTATAGGCTCTTACGGATGGGGCGGAAAAGCCGTTGAGCAATTAACGGGTATGATGACAAATCTCAAAGCAGAGATTCTTGAACCGGTATTGGCAAAAGGTGAGCCAACGGAGGACGATTTTGCTGCACTGGATAAACTGGCTAATGAGATTTTAAAAAAACACAAAGAACTAGGAATTATAAGCTAAGGCTTTCAATTTTTTGAAAGGATTAAATCATGGCTGAAAAACTTCAAATTTACAAATGTGCTACATGCGGTAACATCGTAGAGGTGCTTCACGGAGGTATTGGTGAGCTTGTTTGCTGTAACAAGCCGATGGAACTACTGGATGAGAAGACAGCTGATGCTGCAACTGAAAAGCACGTGCCGGTAATCGAGAAAGTCAATGGAGGCTACAAGGTAAAGGTGGGCAGCATTCCTCATCCGATGGAAGAAAAGCATTATATCGAATGGATTGAGCTGCTTGCTGATGGCAAAGCATACAGGCAATTTTTAGAGCCGGGTATGGCAGCGGAAGCAGTGTTCAATGTTGATGGAAATTCCGTTAGCGCCAGAGAGCACTGTAATGTTCATGGACTATGGAAAGGGTAAGAAATGATCAGTAAAAAGATGGAAAAAGCGCTAAACGACCAGGTGAATGCGGAGCTGTATTCTGCATATCTTTATCTGTCGATGGAGTCCTATTTTAATTCCCTAAATCTGAATGGCTTTGCTAACTGGATGAGGGTACAGACACAGGAAGAAGTCTCCCACGCGATGAAGATTTATGATTTTATAAATGAGCGGGGTGGCAGAGTGATGTTGAAAGCTATAGATGGTCCACAAACGAAATGGGATTCACATTTGGCAGTCTTGAAAGCGGTTTATGCGCACGAACAAAAAGTAACAGGCATGATTAACAAATTAGTGGATTTGGCTATAAAAGAGAAAGACCATGCAACAAACAGCTTTTTGCAGTGGTTTGTTAATGAGCAGGTCGAAGAAGAGTCATCCGCTGATGAAATTGTGCAACAATTAAAAATTATGAAAGATGCTCCAGGTGGACTGTTTATGCTCGACCGTGAATTAGGACAAAGAGTGTTCACTCCACCGGCAGCTGAGGGATAGTAGTTATGGTTGTCACTTTAATGGTGCATGATATATTTAAAAAAAGAGCTTAGCGTTTATAAAGAAAAAAAACACGGCTACTTCTCATTTATTAAGAAAGGATGTGTAAAATGAGTGATTCAAAAAAACTAACGACAGCGTTTGGGATACCGGTTGGCGACGATCAGAATTCCATGACTGCTGGTAGCCGTGGGCCGATACTTATGCAGGATGCTCATCTTTTGGAGAAATTGGCTCACTTTGACCGTGAACGTATTCCTGAGCGGGTAGTGCACGCCAAGGGTGCCGGAGCGGGTGGCTATTTTGAAGTTACTAAAGATGTAACGAAATATACTAAGGCCAAGTTCCTTTCTAAGGTAGGTAAGCGGACAGAAATCTTTGCCAGGTTTTCCACTGTAGGCGGTGAGAAAGGCTCTCCTGATGCTGCACGCGATCCCCGTGGCTTCGCAGTTAAATTCTACACCGAAGACGGCAATTACGACTTTGTCGGGAACAATACGCCCGTATTCTTCATCAGTGATCCTCTTAAGTTTCCTGATTTCATTCACACGCAGAAACGACACCCGGCCACCAATTGCCCGGAGCCGGACATGTTCTGGGACTTCCTCTCATTAACTCCGGAATCGATTCATCAGGTCACCATTCTGTTTTCCGACCGCGGTACACCTGCCACGTATCGTCATATGAACGGCTACAGCAGTCATACCTTTAAATGGTATAACGAAAAGGGCGATTACTTCTGGGTGCAATATCATTTGAAAACCGACCAGGGTATTAAAAACCTCACACGAGAGGAGGCAACACTTTTATCAGGCGAGAATCCGAATCATGCGACCCAGGATTTGTATAATTCTATCGAACAGGACAAGTATCCAAGTTGGACACTCCAAATGCAGATCATGACTCCCGAACAAGCGAAAGACTATCGATTCGATATCTTCGATATAACTAAGGTCTGGCCTCACGGTGATTTTCCTCTAATCGAAGTTGGTCGTATGGTTCTTAACCGCAACCCGAAAAACTATTTCGCAGAGGTGGAACAAGCTGCCTTTGGCCCTGGTAATCTGGTACCCGGAATTGCCGCTTCACCTGATAAGATGTTGCAGGCCCGACTCTTTTCCTACCATGATACGCACATCCATCGTTTGGGATCAAACTATCACCTGATACCGGTAAACTCACCGAAAGCTGCTCCTGAGAATAGTTATCAACGAGATGGCTCTATGCGTGTTGATGATAATGGTGGTGCCGGCCCGAATTACTGGCCTAACAGCGCTGGAGGTTCTGAACCTGATCCGGATTCTTTGGAACCTTCCTTTGAGGTAACCGGCCAGGCGGCACGACAGCCTTTTACGCACCCCAACGACGATTTCGTACAAGCAGGTAATCTCTACCGCGATGTCATGACTAATGAGGATCGCGATCATCTTATCGGTAATATTGCCAGTCACCTCAGTGGTGCCCAGAAAAGAATACAATTGCGTCAAGCTGCATTGTTCCACAAGGCAGATAAGGACTATGGCCAGCGTGTTGCTAAAGAGCTCGGTTTGGACATCAAGAAAGTTGATAAATTGGCAGCAATGTCCCAGGAAGACAGGGCTAAAGCAACAGCTAAATGAGACTAAGAAATGAATTTATATACTGAAAGGAGAATTGTATGGGTATGCCTTTTAACGCTGATGAAGTTTTTGAGATGGCCGAACAAATAGAAAGAAATGGGGCTAGGTTCTACCGCGCTGCGGCGAAAAAGTTCCCGGATGTATCTAAGATGTTGCTCGAGCTTGCGGTAATGGAAGATGAGCACGAGGAAACTTTTATGGCTATGCGAACGGAACTCTCCGGAACAGAAGAAGACCCGTCTGTTTTCGATCCTGACGGGGAAGCTCAAATGTATTTGCGCGTGATGGCCGACGAACACGTTTTCGATACTAAACAAGATCCTGCTAAGAAGTTAGCGGATCTTGGAACAACGGTCGAAGTTATCAAAATGGCTATCGGTATGGAAAAGGATTCTATTGTCTTTTACACAGGTCTGCGAGAATCAACACCACGCAAAGCCGGTAAAGAGAAGGTCGAAGCAATAATTAAAGAAGAGCTTGGTCATATTGCTATCCTGAAGCAGAAACTGGATGTGTTATAATGGCCGTTTGAATTGTCGTGTGGCTGACTCGGAAGGGCAAAAAGGTGACTGCTATGTTCAATGCTATCGAAGTTTTTGAAATAGCCGAGCAAATTGAGCACAACGGTGCCAGGTTCTACCGTAAAGCGGCAGAAATCTTTGACGATACTCAGATTGGTGAAACTTTTCTTAGATTAGCCAAATGGGAAACCAAGCACGAGCGGATTTTTAGCAGTATGAGAAAACAGCTTTCGGAACCGAAAAATTCCGAACTTGAAGAAATATTGCCTGATCCGAAGGTGATGGCTGGTCTTGCAGTGTTCGGCATCAAACCGGACCCGGCAGATGAGTTAAGTGGCAAAGAAAATGAAGTGGATGTCATAAAAAGAGCAATCGAGAAGGAAAAGGATTCTATCGTTTTTTATAGCGGCTTGAAGGGTTTTGTTGCCGATAGTGCTTCGAGAGACAAAATCGAAGAAATTATTAAAGAAGAGATGCGCCATATCAGAATTCTCAGTAGATTGCAGAAACGGAAAGGATAACCTTGATGTTGGACCTTGAGTCATTATTCAAACTAAGTTATCCCATGTGTATTATCTGCTCGAAGAAAGAGGGGAAAATCAATGGCTGTATTGTCAATACAGTATTTCAGATCGTACCTGAGCCGCCAATGATTGCTTTCAGCATTAACAAAGATAGTTTAACTTACGAGTATATCGCTGACAGTAAAGTTTTTACTGTTTCAGTCCTTGCCGAAGGTAAGCTACTTGAGTTTATAGGTAGATTTGGTTTCAAAACCGGCAGAGATATAGACAAATTTGAGCAAGTGAGATATAAGATAGGCCAAAACGGTGTCCCGATAATCCTGGATAATGTGGCAAATTATATCGAAGCTGAGGTACTTGAAGTAAAAGATGCAGAAACACACACGCTTTGTATCAGCAAGATTACAGCTTGTGAGAGTATTGATGACAGTCAAACACCAATGACATATACTTATATACCGAGACGTGAAGGGTGGCAGGACGCCGCGTAGCGCAGCGACGTATATTAAAAGGAAAAAAACAGAAAAATAATAAAGAAAAGGAGTTAAAAAATGAAAAAGTATAAATGTCTTATGTGTGGATATATTTACGATCCCCAAGTAGGTGATCCTGATAATGGCGTGGAAGCAGGCACTTCTTTTGAAGATTTACCGGATGACTGGGTTTGCCCGGAATGTGGCGCGGGCAAAGATGAGTTTGAGTTGATAGAAGATTAAATCTTGTTGTTCTTTAATACTAAATCGTATAAGGAAATATTACTGTGCAGGAAATCCGACCGTCTGTAGATAAGATAGAGATTCTATGTGCAGAAACAGTGGCGGGGCCGACTGCGCTGGTAGTTTTTGGGGCATCTGGCGACCTGACACACAGGAAGCTGCTTGTCAGTGTCTTCCAACTTTATACTCAGGATTTACTCGATGAGAGTTTTTACTTGTTAGGATGTGGCCGGAAGAAATTTTCGGATGAGGAGTTCCGCAAAAAAGCAGAGCAGTCAATACAGGAGAATTCCGATTTTATATCATCGAAAGAATTAGTCGCATTTACGAGCAAGCTTTATTATGTTGATGGCGATTATGATGATGCAAACTTCTATGAACGTATCAAAACCAGACTTGCAGAGTTAGACAAAAAATATAATGTATATGATACTCTGGTACATTATCTTTCGGTGCCTCCTCTTTTGTACACTACAATAGTAGAACATCTTGCTCCGGCGGGACTGGCGTGTACAAAAAAGCTTCATTCCAAGAAACATATTAAGCTGGTCATAGAAAAACCATTTGGCAGGGACCTGCAAAGCGCTGTGGAATTAAATAATAAAATCCACCAGTGTTTTAACGAATCTCAAATATATCGTATAGACCATTACCTTGGCAAAGAGACCGTTCAAAACATTTTGATGTTTCGATTTGCGAATACAATCTTTGAGCCGATATGGAACCGTAATTACATTGACCACGTACAAATTACAATAGCCGAATCCAGCGGCGTTGAGCATAGAGCAAGTTACTATGATAAAAGTGGTGCTCTGCGAGATATGTTCCAGAATCACATGCTTCAAATGCTTGCCTTAGCGGCAATGGAACCACCTAATTCTTTTCAGGCGGATCATCTCAGGGACGAGAAGGTTAAATTGCTGCGCTCTATTCGGCCGTTTAATGTTAATAATTTGAGTGATTCGTTTGTACGGGGGCAATATATGGCTGGCTTGATAAATGGAGAACATGTTAAAGGTTACCTCCAAGAGTCTGGTGTAGTCACGAACTCAAAAACTGAAACATTTGTTGCCGCTAAGCTTTTGATTGATAACTGGAGATGGCAGGGGGTGCCTTTTTATGTTAGGAGTGGCAAGCGACTTCCGGCAAAAAATACTGAAATCGCAATTACTTTCAGGGAAGTGCCGCATTCGATGTTTTCTTCAGTTGGTCTTGATGAACTGACGCCAAATGTACTCGTGATGCAAATCCAGCCGGAAGAGGGAATATCACTTAGTTTCCAGGCCAAGAGGCCCGGCTCAAAAATATGTATGAGTACGCTCAACATGAATTTCAATTATAAGAGCGTTTTTCCGGTTGACTTACCCGAAGCGTATCAGAGATTGCTTCTGGATATTATGATTGGTGACCAGACGCTTTTTACAAGGCATGATGATGTTGCCGTTTCCTGGCAGCTACTTACACCGATTCTGCAGACCTGGGAACAGGGAAATTGTATGTTGCATGAATATACTGCGGGCCAGGAGAGCTTTCTGGCAGCGAACAATCTTATAGAATCGAATGGGCGAAAATGGAGGAGCTTACAAAAGGCATGAGGTTGTACATAAAAGATATGTGTGGAGTTATATATTACTTTTTCGGATTTCGCTGGATGCAGAATATTATTTTGCTATTCCTGCTGATTATATTGCTGGTTCATCCAACATTTTCGTATGGAGGCTGCTTTTTCTCACCAATGTGTTCTATGGGGCTCGCAGTTATCACTGCGAGTATCGATGAAAGCATCGCCCCGGAGTTTCCTGTAGACCTGCAATGGCTCAATACGGACAAAGCTCTGAAGCTTTGGGAACTCCGTGGTAAAAAAGTAGTCCTGCTTAATTTCTGGAGGTATTCTTGTATCGAATGTCAGCATATCTTGAACGATCTCGCTCGGTTGGAGAAGAATTATGCTGATGAACTTGTCATCATAGGTGTTCATTCCGGCAAGTTTACCGGCGAGAAAGACTCTGAAAATATATATCAGGCTATTTTGAGTCATGGGATTAAACATCCGGTAGTTAATGATATTAAAATGCATATATGGCATATTTTCAATGTTCGTACATGGCCGACTCTGGTTCTTATAGATCCGACGGGAAGGATTGTCGCTCATCACAGCGGCGAAGGAGTCTTCAGGGCTTTTGACCGGACAATCGATTCAATAATTAAGGAATCCGAGAAGAAAGGACTGATAAGCCGTAACTCTCTAAAATTTGTTTCCGATACTAACGAAGCGAAGGGAGCGATGCTTTCATTCCCGGCAGGAATTCTGGCCGATGAACAGTCAGCGAAGCTTTTCATCTCGGATACCGGGCATAACAGGATAATTCTTGCGGATCTTACTGGGAGTATCCTTGATGTATGTGGCTCGGGCGAAAAGGGTTATGTTGATGGCTCTTTCAAGATGGCGAGATTCAATCGACCTCAGGGTCTTGCATTATCAGGCAAGATGCTTTTCGTTGCGGATACGGGAAATCATTGCGTTCGGATCGTAGATCTTTCGAAGAAGATGGTTTCTACATTGGCCGGTATAGGCAAACAAGGACATTCTTTAAGTATCAGGGGAATGGCTAGTCTTGCTGCTATAAACTCACCCTGGGATTTACAAGTTATTGGCGATAACCTTTATGTGTCTATGGCAGGATCACATCAGCTTTATTCGATAAACCTGCGGAGCCATGAAATATCACTTTTTGCTGGGACGGGTATTAAGGATTGTATTGACGGATCCCGGCAAAAAGCTGCTTTGGCTCAGCCTTCAGGCCTCAGCACAGACGGCAGAAGACTTTACTTCACTGACAGTGAAAGCAGTTCAGTGAGACAGATTAATCTCTTCGGTGATGGTATGGTGACGACCATTGTTGGACCTGGACTTTTTCAATTCGGCGACCGTGATAGTAAGGGACCTGATGTTCTATTACAACATCCGACCGGCCTGACGTATTACTATGATTTTCTTTTCGTAGCAGACACTTACAACAATAAGATAAAGGTTATCGATCCACTCATCGCAACGTCAAAAACGTTTCTTGGAAACGGAAAAGCAGGCAGTGCTAACAGCCCTGTGCCACTTTTTGACGAACCTGCAGATATCAGTTGTGCCCTGGGCAAGCTGTTCATAGCAGATACAAATAATCATATTATTCGTGTGGCAGATATTAAAACTGCGAAAGTAATAACTCTGCACATTAGAGAATTGAAATCGGAAGAAGAGAAGTAATTAATATATGTAATTCACCGACTAACTCAGACCAAAATGAGCAGCCCGAAGGAACAAGATAAGACGTTTAATGATGTTTCGATCATTCGGTCCCAGATTCGAGATGATGATTTCAAAATGAGGGGCAGGGGGATGGGATATGAAAGATTAGGAGCAATTAAAAAAGGGATTCACACATTGCATACATTGGAGCTTATGGCAGCGATTATATACAGGTTCCAAATCACCAGGGACAATTCCGAGTTCAATCGTCAATTGAATGCCGCTATGTGTAACGAGGTGACGCATTACCAGGATTTTCAGGTCAAGCTTTATGAATACGGTTTCCAGCCCAGCATAATCAGGGGTGCATATTGGATTGTCGGTTTTATGTTTGGTTTTTGTTCTCGATTACTTGGCAAAAAAGCAATTCTTGGAACCGCTATCTGGGTGGAAAAAAAAGCTGTGAGTCATTATGCCGAGCTTATCGAGACAATTGAATGGGATGAAGATACCAGAAAAATAATCGATAAAGATCAGGCTGATGAAGTAGGACATATCAACAGATGGAAGAATCTTCTCGAATCAGAGATAGTTTAACAGAACTATGGAATTCCAAAATGTATTAATAGCATTCGGATTAACCCTGTTTGCGGGTCTTTCTACAGGAATCGGCAGTGCTATGGCATTTTTTGCCAGGCGAACTAACACAAAGCTGCTTTCCGGTGCGCTTGGTTTTTCTGCAGGTGTTATGATATATGTTTCGTTCATCGAGATTTTTCCAAAAGCAAAAGACACCCTTGTTGTCGAGCTGGGAGAGGTTGGTGGTTATTGGATTACCGCTCTTGCTTTCTTCGGCGGTATTGTTTTTATAGGCATAATAGACAAGCTGGTACCCTCATTCGAGAATCCTCATGAAGTTCACAGAACAGAGGAAATGGATGAAACGGAATCAGCAGTTAAGTTCAGGAAGCTATATCGAATGGGTATATTTACAGCAATAGCAATTGCGATACACAATTTCCCGGAAGGACTTGCTACCTTTTTGAGCGCTTTGAAAGACACCAAGCTTGGAATAGCGATAGCTGTTGCCATAGCGATACATAACATTCCTGAGGGTATTGCTGTTTCAATTCCAATATTTTATGCGACAAATAACAGGAAAAAAGCGTTCGTATATTCGTTTTTATCAGGATTGGCTGAGCCGTTAGGTGCATTGATCGGCTTTGCAATTATATCCACATTTCTTAACGATATAGTCTTCGGTGTACTTTTCGCCGCAGTAGCGGGAATAATGGTATTTATCTCACTCGATGAGCTCTTGCCTACAGCGAGAGAATATGGCCATCATCATCTGGCGGCTTATGGATTGATCGCAGGTATGGCGGTGATGGCCATTAGTTTATTATTGTTAGTGTAAAAAAAGTAAATGGAATAAAATTAGCATTTTATAAGGAGTAAAACATGTTAAAGGATGGCGAAAAGGGAGTTATTATTCAACGGGACAAGCAAACCTATGCGGTGGCACCACATATTGCGTGTGGTGTTATTAAGCCGGATACTCTGCGAAGGTTGGCAGACATTGCAGATAAGTACGGAGTACAGGCTCTCAAGATAACAAGCGCCGCGAGAATTGCAATTGTTGGCGTAAAAGAAGAGGATGTTGGTAACATCTGGACAGAACTCGGCATGTCGCCGGGTGCTGCTGTAGGTCTATGCGTCAGGAGCATTAAGGCCTGTCCGGGAACTACGTTTTGTAAACGTGGACTACAGGATAGTCTTACTATCGGTCTCAAACTTGATGAAATATATCATGGTTTGGAATTGCCCGGCAAACTTAAAATCGGCGTAAGTGGTTGTCCAAATCAATGCGCCGAAACATGTATTAAGGATGTAGGACTCGTTGGTAAACAAAAAGGCTGGACATTGCTGGTCGGTGGAAATGGTGGTGCCAAGCCAAGGCTGTCTAAGGAATTGGTCAAAGATATTTCTGCTGACGAAGCAATTAGGTTAATCGAGAAGATTATCGAATTCTATAAAGCCAACGCCAAACCGCATCAGAGACTGGGCGCGATGTTAGAAAAAATGGATTTTGATGAGTTTAAATCAGCGGTGCTTAGTGAGTAAGCGGTTTGTCATTATAAAGGACGTTCTGGAAAGGCTTTACGACAAATACAACCATCGCAGCCAGATAAAACCGGATCCGTTGCAGTTCATATATAAATATTCAAATAAGGCTGACATGGAAATTGCAGGTTTTCTGGGGGCTTGCCTTGCTTACGGTAGAGTGCAACAGATCGAAAAGAGCATAATTACTCTATTAGGACATATGGGCGATTATCCCTCTGAATTCGTTCTTAGTTTTAATAATCATAAAAGGTCAAAGCTGTCAGGTTTTAAGCATCGATTTACAACAGGTGATGATATATCAGATTTACTATGGCTATTGAAGAAAGTGCTGAATCAATACGGAAGTATAGAAAGTTATTTCGTGCGAGGTTATAAAGAACGTGATGAGAATATTATTCCTGCATTGACACATTTTTGTGATTCGCTCCGGCGTATGTATTCTTCCGAGCATTTTGATCGTGTTAGTAGGGGGCTGAAATATTTGCTTGTAAGCCCCACTGGAGGCAGTGCGTGCAAGCGGCTTAATCTTTTCTTACGCTGGATGGTACGGAATGATGAGGTTGATGCAGGTTTATGGAAGTCCATTGATAAAGCCAAGCTCGTTGTCCCGATTGATGTGCATATGGGTAGGCTGTCCAGGATTTTGGGATTTCATAGCCGAAAGACTATTTCTTTATCAACAGCTGTGGAAGTGACAGAAGGTTTTGCTGACATAGAGCCGGAAGATCCTGTGAAATACGATTTTGCATTAAGTAGAATCGGAATTGTTGAAAACTGCTCCGGCCATTATGGAAAATACTGCACTGACTGTGAGTTATTATCATTCTGTTGTCGTTGATGAACTATTAAGCTTATTTTGGAGTTTATGTCGGAAGTGAATGAAAAGATAAATATTCTGTTTATTTGTACGGGTAATGCCTGCAGAAGCCAAATAGCGGAAGGCTGGGCGAGACATTTAAAGGGAGATGTTATCGAGGCGTTTTCCGCCGGGATTCGGCCTATTGGTGTAAATTCAAGAGCAATAAAAGTTATGGCTGAGGTTGGAGTGGATATTTCAATGCACAGGTCGCAGCAAATTGATGAATTCTCCGGAATCGATTTTGATTATGTAGTAACATTATGCGACAATGCAGCAAAGAATTGCCCTGCATTTAGCGGCAACGCTAAGGTTATACATAAACCGTTTGATGATCCGTATTACGCATCCGGCAGTGAAGAAGATATCATGGATACCTTTAGAAAAGTGCGTGATGATATTAAAAGATTTGTTGAAACGCTTCCAGAGAGCCTGCAGGAAGAAAATGGTAAAGAGTTACAATAAATGGATAAGAAGCAATTAGAGAAGTACACTTCTGCTGTAACGTTGTCTGATATGGAAATCTTTGTGTTCCCGGAGTTAATGTACAGCCTGGTTCTGGCCAATATTATGAGCCCAGTTATCTGGAAATGGCGAGAGCTTGGCTGTTTTAAGAAACTTCAAGGTAAAAACAGCTATAAGAAATTGATGCGGCTCAAGCAGTTCATAATAGATGAATTTGAGTTCAACCTTGACCTTGAGACCTGGGGCCTGACAAGTAAGGCTAAAGAGATAAAACGATTTGAGAAATTTATATCTCCTGATGATATTGCAAAAAGCAACGCTTTATTCGGCTATCAGGGAGATATGTATTATTTCGATGTGGATATTCGCAAACACTTTGGTCTAAATAAGTATGATAGCGATATCATACCATATTGGAAGACAGAGACGGTAGAGGCTATGGAAGCTTTTCGTCTTAAAGAGGGCTATAGTAAAGCTGCAGGGGAATGTGTATCGCTTGCAGCTCTTTATGCTGCTGCAGCGTTTGTTGTGTGTGGAATACCTCTTGAAGATATATATATGATATTAACGCCGCTTCACTCGCAAAACTATATTGACATACAAGATGGAGTCCTGACCAACAACAGAAGGCTCGTTACCAAAACGATGTGGTTCAACGGCACGGCTATTTCCAATAAGGCCCAACGTGCGCTACGGAATGAAAATGTTACGATTGTAACCAATAACAGCGGTTACATACACTGTTTGTACAAAGATGCAACAATAGATAAAGAGGCATATCATAAATTTGGCAGCACGCTTAATTCGTATTTATCGACGGAACTTTCGATATCAGTTTTTGCAAACTTTCTAAGATCCAATCAGAACTATCAGAAATATTTTCAGGTCTGTCGTGATTGTCACGGTCAACCACAATTCTTAAAGGCAGAGGTCCTTTTCCATTATGAGCATGGCAGTAATTACAGAGTAGCTGACAAGACCTTTGATAGATTACTTGCTGAAGTATCCGATGAGGATTTTGTTTTATACCAACTACCCGATAGGATTCGTTGCGATGAGCTTGAAAAATATTTGGCAGAGAAAAAGACCAAATTGAAAAGCGACGAAGATAAGAAAGTCTTTAGAAGATTTGTTGAGCAGATCATTCCAGATGCAAAGCAGTTTGTGAATAAATTAGCCGATTTTTTATACACCGAGCCTAAGCTACCAGATTCGAGTAAAAATTATCTTAATGCAGATTCCATAGAAATCTCCGTTAAGTCAAGCAGAGCGCAGATAATCGATTATTTAAAACAGAAAAGACAAAGTAATCTTACAGCCGATCTTGCTTTCTATGTATATCGCGATATGGAGGGTTGTGATTGGGAACCATTCATCAAAGCAGCGATTGAACGCAATCCAGTATCGATTCAAAAGTTAAGTTCGATGCCGGTTGAACAGATATATGCACAACTCGAGCAGTTTAATAATGTCTCGATTTACGATGGAAATCGGCTTGCACAGCCGGATGAAGTAGTGAATTATGGAACTGGTGATGGACTTGAAAAGGCTATTCTATTAGCTTCTTTAATTCGTGAAATTCATCCAGATCAGGATATAGAGATAGAAGCTAATGGCAGGGATATAATATTGAGGGAACGGAATGAATACCGATTTTCATCATTAAAAAGCCTTATCAAACATGTTTCAATAGCCATAGATGGGATTATCAACGTTTTTTAGCGAAATAGTGGCTTTTTACATCGTCGGTTTTCATTCATAAGAGAAAAAAACAAAAAATATATTTTTCTTTGTTTATTGGGCGAACATATAGGACTTAAATGGTCGTATATAAGATTGAACGATACTTGTAATAAGGAGCATAATTATGGAATGATGGTTTTTTAGCTTATTCCGAAATATTCAGTGCTGTTGGCATACTTGCTGTAAAGTTTCTTGAAGAGAAAATGCGGTTACGGATGGCTGCAATTGTTATTGATGGGTCCTTAAACACAAGGGATGTGTTTGGGGACCCTGATTACTGAGAAAATTGAGAATAGTATAGAACGTTATAATTCAATTAAAAGGTTTGGAAAAAATGGATGTACTGAGGCGATATACAGATTATGCGTTGCGAGCAATGGTAAATCTGGCTGGACACTATGGAAATGAACCAGTTTCTGCCAGAACAATATCTGACAAAGAGGATATTTCGTATCAACTAGCATGCAAACTGATGCAAAAGCTCCACAATGCTAAATATGTCGAGAGCTGCATGGGACCGAAGGGCGGATTTCAACTCAGCAAGGAGCCGGCAAAGATCAATCTTCTTGAAATAATAGAGGTTATACAGGGCCCACTAAGCTTAAACAGGTGTTTGTTGGATATAGATGCCTGTTCACGGCAGAAGAACTGTCCAATAAGTAAAAAACTTGCTGAATTACAGAAATATATAGGTAATTATCTCAGCGATATCACTCTGGACGAACTACTGAAAAGCCGAGGTGCTAAAAGCAAGGGTAAGAAAAAGAGGAAATAAAGATGATCAGATGTCCCGGACAAGACCAAAGATTTTGGAAGCCGGAAGATATTTTCGAAGTTAAATGCACCGGCTGCAATCAGTCAATCGAGTTTTTTAAGGATGAACCGAAACTGAAATGCCGTAAGTGCGGACAACTCGTGATTAATCCAAAAATAAACCTTGGTTGCGCTGAATGGTGTCAATATGCCGAGCAGTGTATGGGTGTTGATGTTATACAAGACTTGCGTATTAAACGGGATGAGCTAATAGATGAGATGAAAACATACTTCAACGAAGACCAGAAAAGGATTGAGCATGCGCTCGCTGTCCTGGACTATGCCGAGCAGATACAGAATGTCGAAGGCGGTGATCCGCTGATCGTTAGGGCCGCTGCTATTTTCCATGACATCGGAATTTGCGAAGCGGAGCGAAAATATGGGTCATCTGCAGGCAAGTACCAGGAGATTGAAGGTCCTCGAATTGCTGAAAATATTTTGAAGAAATACGATATCTCGGAAGAAGCGGTTGGGCATATTTGCAGGATTATTGCAAATCATCATAGTGCAAAGGACATAGACACAATTGAGTTCAGGATCATTTGGGACGCCGACTGGCTTGTAAATATCCCTGTGGATTTCCACAATGCGAAAACAGACGAACTTGGGAAGGTAATTGATAAAGTGTTCAGCACGAATGAAGGGTATAGAGTCGCAACGGAATTATTTATAAGAAAAGCAAAAACTGTTAATTAAGAATTAGGTGTTAATATGAATAAACAAACGAAAATACTAAAAATGGTAGTTTCTGTAATTGGTGTTCTGGTAATATTAGTGCTGACGAGTTTTGCCGTTGTTAAGAACTATCCGGCGGAAACAACACACACTTCCAACATGCGTATAAGAGATATTGTCAGGTCCAGAACAACATGGAATATCGCTTTTGAATCATGATATGGTAAGGTTTCACCTGATTTTACTGTTCGGGATATCGAGGGAAGGAGCCATACACTAAGCGACTATCGCGGTAGAAATGTCTTGGTTGTCTTCTGGGCAACGTGGTGTCCGGCATGTAACTTAGAGATTCCTCATTTAATTAAGCTTAGGAAAATGCTTGGAAAAAAAGAGTTGGCAATTCTAGCGTTTTCGAATAAATCAACAGAGCTTTTAAAAGAGTTCGTTATTACTAATAATATAAACTATGCCGTTGTTTCACTTAAAGGCAGTACTTTAACAGCACCTTTTAGAAATATGACTTCGATACCAACAACCTTCTTTATTGACCATAATGGGACTATAAAACTTGTTTCTGAGGGATTGGTATCATTGAATGAGGCAACGACAATATTGCATACCGAACAGTAAATATACTGTTCGCGAGTTTGACAAGGTTGCCGGTGATAAGATTGTTTTAGTAGGACTTATCCAAGGCTTTTATTTATTAAAGGTGATTCTATTTTTTAGAAAGGAGACAATCATGAAAACGAGTAAGAAAATTCTGGTGATTGTATCGATGGTTGCTTTAGTTGTTTTCTTACAGTTTGCTAATGGCTGTAAGGAATCAAATTACACGAGTAGAAAATCCGCAGCGGCTTTCGCAACAAGTGTTGAGCTCTGTACCGACTGCGGCCAAATCAAAGGCAGCGAGTTGTGTTGCAAGCCCGACCAGCCGAAGTGCAGCAGCTGTGGCCTTGTGAAAGGTTCACCGGGATGCTGTAACATACCCGCAGGTGCGGAAACAGCGGCTATCTGCACTAAATGCGGCCAAATAAAAGGCACAGAGTTATGCTGTAAGCCAGGTCAAACAAAGTGTTCCAGTTGTGGTCTTGTGGAAGGCTCTCCGGGTTGCTGCAAGATATAACAGTAACAACGACTCAGAACAAATTAATACGACGAATATGAATAATAAGAGTATTCATATAGGCTTAATCATGCTTGTTTTAATATGCCTTGAGCCTTTTGGGATTGGTGTTGTACTTGGAGATAAGGAAATGTCTACTGCTTCGGTTTCACATAAGAGTGCAAACAGACTTATTAATGAAACAAGTCCCTATCTGCTTCAGCATGCGCACAATCCTGTAGATTGGTATCCATGGTCGAACGAGGCTTTTAATGCTGCAAAGAAGCAGGATAAGCCGGTTTTTCTTTCTATAGGCTATTCAACCTGTCACTGGTGTCACGTTATGGAAC
>CAZQXE010000012.1:0-13127 GCA_964597115.1 uncultured Pirellulales bacterium
TCCTTCGACTACGCTCAGGACAGGTTTATTCGTAATGTGTACTGCGTGATGCGTAGTGCGAAAGGAATTTGAAAAAACAAAGCCAATTTGCCGGAAGGCAAAATAAACATAAGCTCTTTTTTAACAAGTAAATATGAGATATTTTACGGTTTGGCGGCGGTGAAAAACAAACCCAATTCAAAGCCAATTTATCCCCAAGGGAACGAACCCAATCCTTCGACTTCGCTCAGGACGGGTTTTGGGCTATTTTTGGAGTTTGGAATCTTTTTGAATCACCTTTTGTTGCTGTGCCTTTTTGAATTCGGCGATTTTTTCCTGAAGGTTTTTGTCGGTGTGTGCCAGGATTTGCACGGCGAAAATAGCAGCGTTTTTGGCACCGGCTTTTCCAATAGCCATAGTTGCTACCGGCACGCCGGGCGGCATCTGTATTGTGCTCAGCAGCGCATCAATTCCTTCTAAGCCGGATCCCGAAATCAACGGCACACCGATAATCGGCAATGTCGTCTTTGCTGCCAATGCACCTGCCAGATGTGCGGCCATGCCCGCGGCGGCAATGATTACTTTTATCCCGTTTTGAGCTGCATTTTGGGCGAATTCAGCAGCGATTTCCGGCGTCCGATGGGCCGAAATTATTCGCACCGTCGGCTCAATGCCGAAATAGCCGAGCTGGTCAACACAGCTTTGCATCACGCCCATATCGCTGTCCGAGCCCATAACAACCGCCACTGAAGCTTTTTTCTCAGATACCATATTGTCTTCTCTTACTAAAAGGTTACAATATTTCGCAGTCCTGAATTAGGTGGTTATAATAACGGCCCAGGGCCGGGAATACAAGTTTCAATAGTAGCAAAGACAATCGCGAGATTAGATTTTGTTATCGTGTCGGAATCCGGAACAGGGATTACGCATTAGCTAAGGAGTAGCGAAAATGCTGACAAGAAGACCCGTTGTTGCCGGTCAGTTTTATCCCGGTCAACACGAATCCTGCATAGATGATATCAACGAGTGCATCGATGCGAGAGCTCTGAGCGAGTCGTTGCCTAAAACAATAGTAGCAGGTATCGTCCCGCATGCGGGCTGGGCCTTCAGCGGCAGCCTTATGTCGCTGGTCTTCTCGGCGATAAGACAACAGGACGAAAAAGTCCATACCTTCGTAATATTCGGTGCTGCCCACGGTTACTTTGGTCCGCCGGCAGCTTGCGACAAGGGTTTCTGGGAAACGCCGCTAGGCCAGGTTGCTATTGATGAGGAATTAGCCGATGCGGTATTGAGCAGCAGTTCAGCCGTCAGCAATCCCGGCGCACACACATCCGAGCACAGTATCGAGGTACAGATACCGTTCATACAATATCTTTTCGCCGGTGCAAAGATACTTCCAATTCTTGTTCCGCCGAGTGAGCATGCGGTCGCGCTGGGTACGAGCGTTGGCGAGATTATCAGTCGGGAGGAGAATAAAAAAATCGTGTGTATTGGTTCAACTGATTTGACTCATTACGGTCCGCGTTACGGTTTTGCACCGAAGGGAACGGGCGAAAAAGCTTTGGAATGGGCTAACGGCGTTAACGACCAGAAGTTTATTGATTTAGCGCTGGAAATGGAATCGCAGGGTTTGCTCGACAGCGCTGCTGAGAACAGTAATGCCTGCGGTCCCGGTGCTGCCGCTGCAACGGTCGCTGCCGCAAAAAAGCTCGGCGCCAAGCGAGGTTTATTACTCGCCCACACAAACAGTAATGAAATGATGCTTCAGAGAATGGGTACTACAAGCAGCGACAGCGTAGGCTATGCAGCGATAGTTTTCTAACGCCAGTTCTATGCGGACGTAACCGAAGCAGGTCAGGGGGTGGTTGGTAAAGAAAGCTTGTTTTGCTTGACTGTGTTCTCGGCTATTTTGATGATCTTTTGCCGAAGAACTTCCGGTGTGAGAACCTGCACCTTATCACCGTAGCTTAGAATCCACCATGTTATTTCGTTGAGCCCGTCTACGCGGAATTCGATGATTGCAGAACCGTCTTTCTCAAAATCAACCGATTGTGTGCTGTGCCACTTAACCTTGGTGACATCGTCAGCCACTTCCGGCAGAAACCTCAGTTTAATGTTGTAGAGTCTGCCCTCCGGCATGATTGCCCAGGCCCTGCCGAGATATTCACCGACGTCAAATGTTTCATCCTCGACGAAGCACTTGCCGGATTTATTCAGTTCTTCGACTCGGCTGAGTTTGAACGCGCGGACTCCTTTGTAAAGGTCCGATTTACCGAGTATATACCATGCACGCTCATCGTATAATAAATGGTATGGGCTCAATTCAGTCGTTATGATCTTTTGTTCACGAGGTTCATGGTAGCGAAGTTCCACAACTCTTTTTTCAAGGATCGCCTCTATCAGTTGTACGAATATCTTATCGAACAGTCTCGCTTTTACCTGTGGGTTAGTTCTCATGGAGATATTCATGAGAGCCTTATTGCAAAATCCTTTTATCTTGCTGGGCAGACTGTTTTCGATTTTAAGCGCCGCTTGCAATATCGAATCTTTGAATGGGAGCAAAATACGGTTTCTGGCTTTATGGACAAGAAGAAGCAATCCGAGTGTTTCCTGAATATTCAGGCCGGGTGCAGCTAAGAAGAATTCCGGACTTATTGTATATCCGTGGGCCTTCTTGTCGTAGTAACAGGGCACATCCGCTTTTTGTATGTCTTTCAAATCCCGGAAAACCGTCCGCCGGCCTATTCCCAGCATCTTTGCCAGGTCATCGACCGTATAATGTTGCCCTGACTGTAACGCGGTGAGAATCTGAATTATTCTGCTGACTCTGCTGGTCTTCATAGCGATCCCACATAGTAGCAATGCTACTATCATGTACTATTGAAAGATTATACAGTTAATGCTCATCATGTCAAGGAATTTTTCTTGAAAAAGGGTGAAATTTGCAGCTATCTTCGTTGTTAATTTGGTGCCCCCCGCCGCTGTGACAGATGGGTAGTCGTATAGTGACCTTGTTGTGTAAACCTGATAACCTCAATTTTCTATATTCCCTCGGCTGACGATACAAATAGCACTTATTTCTTTCCGGCTCTGATCAGGACTAACCGTTACTTATGGGACTCGAACAAGTGCTCCTCCATGCTCAGACTGGCTCCAATTGGTCTTATTTGTTCGAAAAGCCAACGGACGGATTCGAACCGTCAACCCCTGGTTTACAAAACCAGAGCTCTACCGTTGAGCTACGTTGGCGTCATTTTTTTCTAATATTTGCACGCGAGCCTTTTTTACAGACTGCTTCATTTTAATGCCAAAAATGTAGTATAGCAAGAAAATTCAGGTCGTATCGTCTATGTAGAACATTATTACTTATTGGTTTTTTACGTTGACAAGGATTCCTGGTGCTGCTATAATAACTGTATATCAGCGGTGTGTTTTTCGCCACCCAAATAGTAAATGTGCCTGCTGGCCTGATAAAAAGGAGAAATGATGAAAAGCGTTTCTATATGTAAGGTGATTTTAGCTGTTCTTTTATGTACTTTGGCTTTTCTGCCTTGCAGCGGTTGCTCAACCTCACAGATGGGCGAGACCGCAGCTGAAGGGCATAGAAGGCACAAGCGCAATATACGTATTTCTAATCAGGAACTGATGGCCGATATAGACAAAGTTCTGCTTCTTGACAGGCCCAGCAAACTCACCGATAAAAGGATACCTTAATTCGTGACTTGTCGCTCGTGGCTCCTCGGACGGATCACGGGTCACGAGTCACGGGAGACGGATCGTGGAAACGCTCATCGATTATTTCATCCGTGTAGCGAGCTATGATTGGTGGATTGTTGCTATTGAATTGATTCTTATCGGCCTGGTAGTTTACTGGGCGGTGGATTTTCTTGAGGGCACCCGTGGCGAAAGATTGTTCCGCGGCGTCATATTCATTCTCATTGTGGGGTTTCTCGCCTTAAAGCTGGTAGTCGGTCAATTTGCCTTTGAACGATTGCAGTATCTTTATAATGGCTTCTTGATAGCGGTTTTGATTATTGCGGTGGCGGCGTTTCAGCCAGAAGTTCGTAGAGCTTTGATGCGGATAGGCCAGAGTAGCTTCTGGTCCAGCTCGTCACATCAGCTATCGAGAACTGTGGAAGAACTGGTTAGTGCTGTAACGGGGCTTTCCTCACGTCGAATTGGGGCTATTATTGTCATAGAAAGACGAGTGGCTTTGGGCGAATTTATAGAGACCGGCGTTCGACTTGATGCCAGGGTAACCGCTGAACTTCTCAAGACGATTTTTCAGCCCGGCACAGCTCTGCATGATATGGCTGTTATAATACGAGGAGACAGGGTAGTTGCAGCCAGAGTGCAGTTGCCCTTGGCTGAGGATGCCGGTGTCGGTGGAGCTGATCTTGGTTCGCGTCACCGTGCTGCTATAGGAATAACTACCGGCTCGGATTCCGTCTGTCTGGTAGTCAGTGAGGAGACCGGAACGATTTCTTTTGTTGAGAACGGCAAACTTAACCGGATTGTGGATGAGGCCGGACTAAAGAGGCGTCTTGCGAACATACTGACATAAGTCGAGCTATAAACCGCATAGGATACACGATGATAATTACTATGCTGAGAAAGATCAAATACAGCAAATTGATAGTTGTGATATTTTTAACGGTTCTGATCTGGGTCTGGGCCGACCTGTCATTGGATGACAGACATTATGTTTACAATGTTTCTATAAGTGTTTCCAGGACCACTAATTCCCGCATTTGGGTAAGTTTTGACGAAAAACGTTCCGTATCCATTGACACTATTGAGCTCAAAGGTCCTGCCTCGAAGATAGCCGATGCAAAGCGAGGGCTGGACGATGGCTCGCTTATCTTTGCATTAACTCTTGATGCCGAACAAATGGGAATGGTTACACCCGGTCCCCATTCGCTTAATGTGCTTACTTTTCTGAGGGAGAGTCACCTGATAAAACAACTGGGTCTGACAGTAGAATCTTGTGAACCCGGCACGCTGACAGTCAGCGTTGTTGAACTGTCCGAAAAAACTATGACCGTTCAATGTATCGATGAGAGTGGCATCTCTCTGATCTCTGAGAGCATCGAGCCGTCGAGAGTTGAAATGTTTGTACCGGTTGATTGGGGACGTGACAGACTCACGGCGAATGTCAAGCTCACGGAGGCTGAAGTTATCAGGGCAAGGTCTGCGGCTATAGTAGAAACGCCTTATATCGAGCTGCCGGACGGGCAGATAAGAGAGGCAGAAGAGAACGTGAGTATCAAAATGCCTCCGGAGAAGGACCCTCTTGGTATTTACACTATAACGACTGGGAAGTTGGGATATTGTTTAAGTGCGAACCTGCAGGGTAGATACAAAGTAGAGGAAGTGTACAATTTGAACGAAATCATTGGTTCAATTTATATTAAAGCTACTCCGGAAGCCAGGCAGGCATATGAAGGCATGCGGTACCAGGTTATATTGGAAATTGACGATGATGATAAAGACAGCGAAGCCCCTCGTAGAACGGTTATATACAATTTTCCCGAGAGATATGTCCGCACAAATGAAATAGTGTTGAATCAACCGCCGGTTACAGCTAAATTCAAGTTGACACGTCTGACTTCTGCTGAGAATCCGTAGAGTGACGGCGTAAAAATTCCTGCTCCGACTACAAGTGTAAGCTCAATCCTGCTGGCGATGATAATCTGCTCGTATCTTGAGCTTAAATTGCGTGCGGCGTACTGGGAATGTTCTTTCTTGTCCTTGCAACGGTAATCAACGCCGTATAAGCAAGGAATATCGCAAGAATGATGAGTATTACGTTTATAGTTGCGAGCAAAATATTTGGTTTGTCGGCGGTAACAAAGCAGTATGTGTTGTACCCCAGAGCACCAACTGTAGTCACAAGCATTATAGCAGCGGGGATAGCCGTGAACAGAAAACTGCGCTTACGAGACAGCAAATATACGCTTGCTACGATAAGAACAAGACTGGCAATCAATTGGTTTGCAGCGCCGAATACCGGCCAGATAGCCTTCCAGTTACCCAGCGCGAGGGCACCGGCCAAAACACCGACAAGTATGGTAGCCGCATATTTATTTTTCGTATAGGGTATGTTGAATGTTTCTCCAAGTAGTTCGCTGCAGATATAGCGGGCGATTCGCGTAGCTGAATCAAGGCTTGTCATCACAAAGGTCTTGAGCATCGTGATGCCTATCAGAGTTCCAAAGCCGCCGAATATTACTTTTGTAAGTTGCCCGTATCCGGTTCCGAATGCTTTAATCCAGTTTGAGCCTTTGCATAGTTCCTGGTATATAAGTCCCTCACTACCGGCTGGGGCGCTCTTCCAGTACAGGCCGGCGGTTACTGCTATAACGGCCAGAACGCCAAGAGCGCTTTCCATAATCATTGCCCCGTAGCCTACGACTCGGGCATCCTTCATTCGCGGCAACTGTTTTGAAGTGGTACCGCTTGAAACGAGACTGTGGAAACCGGAGATGGCTCCACATGCGATAGTGACAAACAGCATAGGCCACAGCCACCCCTTACCTGTAGAAAAGGAAATGTAACTGGGAGCTTTCATCTCCGGTCGTGTAAAAATAAGGCCCAGGAATCCAAAGAACATACCCAGATACAATACTGCACCGGCAAGATGGTCTCTTGGTTGAAGCAACAGAGTGACAGGTGTTACAGATGCGATCATGCCGTAGAGAAGCAGGATAACGGTCCAGAAGGTTGTTGCAGTTTCCACATTTTCGAACGGGAGTTTAATCGGAAGATAGTATCCTGCCACAATCAGACCGATCAACATCAGCACCCCTACAATAGAACAAAGCAGTACCGACATCTGCAGACGATACATCAGGAGACCAACAAACAAAGCGACTACGATAAGACCGAAAGTGGGGATGACGACTTCAGGAGTGGTTGCCAAAGTTTTTCCTGCCACCGCTGCGAATACCGCAACCACGAGTATCAGAGACAAAAAGGCAAATCCACTGAAAATAATTTTGCCCATTTTGCCCATTACTGATTCTGCAACGGTGGTAATCGACTTTCCCTTGTGTTTGAGTGAAAGAAAAAGTGCCGTGAAGTCGTGTACGGCTCCGAAAAGAACTCCGCCAACTACAATCCAGATGATTGCAGGGAGCCATCCCCAGTAAAGGCACGCAATTACTGGTCCTATTATCGGCGCAGCCCCTGCGATAGAGGCGAAATGGTGCCCAAACAAAATGGTCCAATGTTTGGCAGGTACATAGTCAACACCGTCATTCATTGACACAGAAGGAGGGACCTCGTTATCATCAAGTCCTACCCACTGTTTGACTTTCCGGCTGTAGAAAATGTATCCTAACAACAACAGAAAAATCGCAATTCCTGCGACTAACAGAGAGTTCATTTGACAAATTCCTTAACTATATACATGCCTATGACTATTTTCTGTGTTTTCGTGCAAAGAGCTTTATGGGCACTTCATCTACTGGTAGTATGGAGCGTAATCGATTTATGATAAATCTGCGATAATTCTCTTCAAACAGTTCAGGCCTGTTTACGAACATAAGTATTGTAATCGGATTGACGGCAATTTGCGTGACATAATAAATCTTCGGCCAGCCTTTTTTTCCGCCTTTTGATGTGCCGATCCTTTCCTGTTTAATAACTTCGAAAGCTTTATTTAGTTTGACGGTAGGAATCCATGTCATCGTTTGCTTGAATATTTCCGCCGCCAAATCCAAAACGCTCTGAACGTTCTTTGCCTCGGTTGCGGTGGTAAATGCTATCGGGGCATACTTTAAGCCCGGCAGCAGTTTCGTCAAATATTCCTGGTAATCGTCGGTGGCGGCCGTGTCTTTAGCCAGGTCCCATTTGTTTATTATTATTATGCAGCTTTTGTATTCATCTGCGATGAATTTTGCCAGTTTTTTGTCAACCTGCGAGATCGGCACAATGGCGTCAATTAGAAACAGCACCACATCGGCACGCTGAATCGATTGCGTTGCACGAACGTAGCTATAAAATTCGATGCTGTCGGCTATCTTGCTTTTCTTTCTTACCCCTGCCGTGTCGATGACGATGATGGTCTTGCCATCCTTTTCGAAGCGCACGTCCACCGCGTCTCTGGTAGTGCCCGGCGTCTCGCTGACGATTACCCGTTCGGAGCCGACCATGGCGTTGACGAGTGTGCTTTTGCCGGCGTTTCGCTTGCCGACAATCGCAATCTTCATAACCGGCTCTTCAGGTCTGACCGACTCCATATCCGAAAGCCTGTCGAAGATTATATCTAACAGGACAGCTTTGTTGAGGTTATTCTTTGCTGAAATGCATAGAAAATCGCCGAAACCCAGCCTGGTAAATTCTCCGGCGGTGGGAAACATCCTGGCCGTATCGGCCTTGTTGGCAACGCCGATGACTCCTGCTTTCGCAGGGGCAGGCTTGCCCCCGTGAAAACGGGGGTTGTTCTTGCGCAGAAGCTGGGCGATTGTTTCATCCAGCGGCGTCAGACCGTCGCGAATATCAACCATAAACAGCACAAGGTTAGCCGATTCTATCGCCCGCAGGATTTGCTGCTCGATATGCTCACTCAACTGGTCGCTGTCGACTATCCCGTATCCGCCGGTATCGAACAGCTCGAAATACTGCTCGTCCCTTGAGATTATAGTGCTCACACGGTCTCTTGTGACACCCGCTGTAGGCTCGACGATACTTATCATCTGCCCCGCCAAAGCATTAAGCAGACTGCTCTTGCCTACGTTAGGCCGACCAATTATTGCTACTACCGGCAACGCCATAAATCATCCTGTTTTCAATTAACTGATCCGAAAACAGGATTGTACCAGAAATGACAGCAAATTTGAACTCTTGAAACGACTTCTAAAATTTAAACGTCCTCGTCTTCGTATTGGAAAACCTGGCCTATTGGGGTTTTGAAGGCTTTGGCGATGCGAAAGGCTAAAGGTAAAGAAGGTGCGTACTTGCCGGCTTCGATGGCGATAATGGTCTGGCGCGTAACGCCCACTTTGTCTGCTAACTGCTGCTGAGTCATTTCGCCGTTGTCAAAGCGCAGCCGACGAATTTTGTTGCTCAAGTTATTCTGCGCCATCTTTACCTCCCCTGCCGTACTGAATCATGGAAGCCAGACCCTGCACAAACGTGAAAATGACAAGGCCCCCCAAAAGTGTCAGGGGCATTACGTTAACGGATATTGAGCCATGCGGACCAACGATGCACCAGGCAATCACGCATGCAGCGACAAAATATAACCAAAGCACAACGTATGCAACCATAACTGCTTTCTTGTGGATTAACTGGTCCCGCTCATCGAAACTTATTTCCTTTTGTCCCTTTCGGACTTTTTTTTCGATGAAAGGAAACAACCAAAACAGGCCGCCCCAAACGACAATACCAGTGAACATCAAAACTGGCGCAAAGGATATTCCCCTGTCATAAGCAATAAATACGGCGACTACGCTTGGAATAAGAAAACAAGATAATCCCAAAAAGAAATAAATCCATGACTCTACCTTTGTCTTATTCATGATAGTTCTCCTCTATTAGCCCAGCTGTACTGAATCAGAATCGCCACGGTGTATGCTATGATAAAAACGAAAAAAAGAATATAAAGCAGAGCCGGCAGAAGGAGAATCGGTATCGAGGTTGTCGGCTCAGCAATGAATAAAACAATGATACACGCGCCTATAAGAAGACCGGCAATTGAGGAGAATGCAGCGATTAGTGCTTTTCTGCTGATACATTTATCACGTTCGTCTAAGTCGACTTTGTCTTTTTTTTGCAGCGAAAAAAACAGCGAAACAAAAAAAACAAAGGCTGGTGGGATCAAGAGCAGATTAGACAGTTGCGATGGTGTTGGTATGAAAAATACACGCCAGGCAAACAATAAAAGAAGCAGCGGTGACATTGTCAGGCCAAACCATGCGGATTTCTGCGATCTATTCATGATATTTCTCCTTTTGCACCCCTGCTGTATTGGATCAGGGTGGCGACACTTTGTGCGAGATGAAAAACTACAATTCCTCCGATGATTACTATAGGCATTACGTTAACGGAGATGGAACGCTCCGGAGCGACAGACAGCCAGGCATAGATACATGCGCCAACGAAATACAACCAAAGCACAACATAAGCGGCTAAAGTAGCTCTTGTGAAAATGAACCTGTCTCGCTCGTCGAAATATTCCTGTGTTTTTCTGTTGAATAATAAAAGAATCAGCCAGGATAATCCGCCGACAATGGTCGAGGCCGCAAGTGAGAACAGGTGCAGCAAAGATGGTCCTTCAAGGTAAATAAGCAATATGGGTAACTGGCCGAAAATCAACCAGAGAGGTGCTATAAACAGCAATGAAATCCAGGCGTTTTTTTGCGGAGTATTCATGATTTATCTCCTTTATCTCTCCAGCCATACTGAACCAAAATCGCGACTGAATGGACAAAGAACATACTGAGGCCAGATCCCCCAAATATGTAAGGCAGCCAGATAACCGATATTGAGTTATCCGGCCCGAGTATAAAAAAAGGCAACATACATGCTAATCCTACGATAAGGTAGGCTGCCCCAAAACCGGCAAGCGCTGCCCTGTGATTGATGATTCTGTCTCGTTCGTCGCAGGTAACTTGACCTTTGTCTTTTTTAAAGATTAGCGGCCCGAATCCTCCTATCCCGGCGATACTCAGAAAAGCCAGTCCCGCCATCGCCCTGGGCAATCCGAATTTCGCGGACAATATCCCAACGGCGCCTGCTGACAGCAGAACTGCCAATGAAATCGTAATTACAAATAACCAGGCTATCTTCTGTGCTCTGTTCATAACCTTTTGTCCTTAATAAATTGCAATTCTGATATTGTTATGTAAATCATACCATACATAATGTATGGTTTACTTTACATTATGTCAAGACTTATTTACATTTTTTTCGTAAATTTCCATCTAATTTCTGATCTACCTTGTGATGATTACGCAATTTAGAGCGTAAATCCGCATTATCAACGCTGAAAATGAGAGAAACTCCTGCTCAGATTCCCTGAATCTTACCGATATATAATTGATGACGGTTATCGATTTGAAGACGAAAGCATGTCCGTTTTGTGCCGAGACCATACAGGAAGCGGCTATAAAATGCCGATTCTGCGGGGAGTTTCTCAACACCAAAAAAGCCAGGGCTTTAGAACCTGACCCCGAGTCGGATTCGCAATCATCCGAGGACGGGCAGTTAGACGAGAGCATCCTTTTTGCAGGAAGACCTTCTCTGTGGGGATTGGTGCCGGCTATGATAAAGGGCATGATATTGCTTGCTTTAGCGGGAGTATTGGTAAAGGTGCCTCTTGAAAATCTGGTGAATAACTGGCTGGATTTGGAACTTGCCGAAGACAGGGCTTTGGCGATTGGCCGGTACAGGGTTTTAATCGGCTTGGCGCTTGGTGCAATTGTCATACTTGTATTCATAGTAAAAGTCATCAAACTCAAGACGGTTTACTATGAAGTTACCGCCGACAGGGTGGAGTGGAGTAGAGGGATTCTCGACAGGAGGGTTGACAATCTGGATATGTTTCGAGTGATTGATCTGAAGATGCGCAGGAGCCTGCTCGATTGTATGCTCGGGATCGGCACCGTAGCGCTGATAACAACCGACAAGACGGACCCGAATTTTGTATTCAAAAAGGTAAGGGATTCCCGCGCGCTCTACGATATCATTAAAAGGGCCAGCCTCGACGCAGACAGACGAACCGGCGTCGTCCACTTGGAATAAAGCTTAGGAATCCTTATACAAATTTAGTTTTGTTTTTTAGCCAGTCGTACCAATCGGTCATACCTTCGCCGGTTTTGGCTGATATGAGGAATATTTCGATTGCTTTGTTAAGTTTGCGGGCATCGGATTTCGCTTTTTCGATATCGAAGTCGACCAGTCCGCCTGCCAGCAAATCGATTTTGTTTATCAGCAGCACCTTTGACTTTGCGAAAATTGTGGGATACTTTGCCGGCTTATCGTCACCCTCTGCGACGGAGAGCACAACAATTTTACCGTTCTCGCCCAGCTCGAAAGCCGATGGGCAAACCAGGTTGCCGACGTTCTCAATGATAATCAGGTCCAGATCTTCGACGGGCAGTTTTTTTAACGCATCGCTTATCTGTGCTGCGGACAGATGACACGCACCTTCCGTGTTTATCTGGACGACCGGTGCTTCGGTTTCTTTAATCCTTTGAGCGTCCAGGTCGGTTTGAATGTCACCTTCGATGACGCCGATTTTGATATCGTTCTTTAATTCGTTTATCGTTCGGGTGAGAATTGTCGTCTTGCCGGAGCCGGGGGACGAAATCATATTCAGGCAGAATTTCTTATGCTCTGTTAAAAACAGAATGTTTTCGAACGCATACTTTTCATTTTCGTTGAGAATCTTTTTGCCGACAACGACTTTTTTCATAATGTTAATCCTATTGAAAATCTATTTCTTCCAGCAACAAAGGTGCATCGGGCAGCAACTCGTAATCGTCGCTGCCGCATTTCGGACATTTTAAATACGAATTTTCAACGTCAAATTCGGCGTTACAATTTTTACAATGTGCCCGTATCGGCTTATGCTCTATTTCCAGTTCCACGCCTTCACAGGACGTGCCTTTGGCAATGGCCCCGAAGGCAAAACGCAGCGCTTCATCGTTAATAACGTTGAGCTTTCCGCAACTGATTTTGGCGGCCGTTGGCTTTGCACTTTGTTTCGAAGCTTCGTCTAATATTGCTGCCAATACATTTTGTGCCACAATCATTTCGTGCATCGGTTCGGCCTTTCCCACCACAAGTCAGCATATCCTCGGCAGCTCTCGCCCGTATGGCATCTGCACAATTCTCTTTCCGCCGATGCGGGTTACAATTTCCACCGCAGGCACATCACGAGTTTCGACTACTTCGCCTATTATGCTTGCTTCCTTGCCTAAAGGATGATTTTTACAAATCCTCAGACAATCCTCCGCCGATTCCGGCGAGACAATCGCGATGAGCTTGCCTTCGTTTGCGATTGTCAGCACATCGAAGCCTAGCATGTCTGCTGCCGCCTGCACTGCCGGCTTGATCGGTATATCGGTCTCGTTAATTTGGATGCTCATTCCGCTGCTTCTTGAGATTTCGTTGAGCGTTGCAGCCAGACCGCCGCGGGT
>CAZQXE010000012.1:13227-28013 GCA_964597115.1 uncultured Pirellulales bacterium
CGTTTATATTCTCTAACAATTCACACGTTAATCCCGCCAGGCCCGCACAGTCGCTTTGCAATTGCGATTGAAATTTAATATCTTCCCGCTGTGAAATGATAGTCATCCCGTGGTCGCCGATTGTACCGTTGATAATGATTTTATCCCCGACGGCAATTTTTTCATATCCTAAATCCGCACAGGTTAATCTTACTCCTATTCCGGCGGTGTTTATGAAAATCTTATCGGCAGCGCCGGCTTCGACGGTCTTGGTATCACCGGTGACAATATTAACGTTATTTTGGCGGGCGGCCTCGCTTATACTGGCTAAAATCTTATCCAGCGGTTCAAACTCGAAGCCGTTTTCGATTATCAGCGATAACGATAAAGCGACAGGTTTTGAGCCGGCGACGGCCAAATCATTTATCGTTCCGCAAACGGCGAGTTTTCCAATGTCGCCTCCGTTAAAAAACAAAGGCTTGACGACGTAGCTGTCCGTTGTGAAGCAAATCGAGCCGGAGGCGAGATCTAATTTTGCCGAGTCACCTAATTCGGCCAAAGCGTCATTATCAAAGCATGGCAAAATGTGGTGACGTATAAGCTCATCCGTCAATTGTCCGCCGCCACCGTGAGCGAGTAATATTCTGTCGTTTTTAGCTTTTGTCATTGGTCTTGTTTTTGTTGGCCGTATTTAAACCACGCTGCACAGGCCCCTTCGGAACTCACCATGCAGGGCCCAACCGGTTTCTGCGGCGTGCACTTTTGGCCGAACAAGCCACATACCGGTGGCTCTATCAATCCACATAAAACCTCGCCGCATCGACAGCCGCTTGTGTCTTTGCTTGGCCTTTCGTCGATGTTGAATCGCCTGAAGGCATCGAATCGGCCGTATTTGTCTTTTAGTTTGAGCGTGCTTTTTTCGATCTTTCCCAGCCCTCGCCAGTAACCATCCACTGGCTCGAAACATTCGTTTATTATTTTCTGAGCAGCGGTGTTACCGTCTTCGGTTACTACCGCGGCGTATATTGATTTTAGTTCAGGCTTGTCGGCTGCAAGCTGTCGGCAGATTTCGCCGAGTCCTTCGATTATCTGCAAAGGCTCGAAGCCGGCTACTACGCACGGGCGAGAAAAATCTTTCACAATCTCTGCGAAGGCAACGTAGCCGATAATGGCACTGACATGGCCGGGGCAAAGAAAAGCATCAATATTATGATTTTTCTCCGAGAGCAGTGCTCGCATCGCAGGGACAACAAGTTTGTGTCCGCTTAAAATGCACAAGTTTTCTACGTTTCCCGCAGCCGCCTCCTTCACAACCACAGCGGTAGCAGGTGCAGTAGTCTCAAAACCAACCGCAATGAAAACGATTGTCTTTTCAGGATTGTCTTTTGCTAACTGAAGCGCATCTTCGCTGCTTAGGACAACATTGATATTGGCTTTTGATTGCTTTGTTTCGAGCGAATCATCTTTGCCGGGGACACGAATCATATCGCCGTATGTGGCGATTATACAATCGTCGCGGTCGGCCAATTGTAAAACAATGTCGATATAGCTCTGGTCGGTGACACAGACCGGACAGCCCGGCCCGGATAAGAGTTTCAGGTTCTTCGGTAAAGTTGATCTTATGCCGTTACGGAAGATAGAGACTGTGTGGGTACCGCAGACCTCCATGATATTGATTTGCCGCCCTAAATTTTCACAGGCGGCTGCCATAAGGTCCTGTGCTTTTTTTATTCTATCCAACATAATTTTGTATATGAGTTTATGCGTTGACTCATCCACTTAATTTGTTCTGTGTATCCTGGAATTCGTTGATTTCCGCAATAAGCTGCCAGGTCTTTTTTGCCTCTTCCTCATCGACGAGCGAAATGGCAAAGCCGGCGTGGACCAGAACCAAATCGCCCAACTTGGCTTTCGGCAACAATGTAGTCTTCGCCTTGAAGCGGTTGCCCATCGCATCGACTACCGCCTTATCACCTTCCAGTTCAACTATCTTTGCCGGTATCGCCAAACACATATTCGTTCCTCGTCGCTCGTGATCCGTGCCTCGTTAAATTTTATTGATGAGGCTCATGAGCATACGACTCTCATGGTTAATTTCTTCAGCTAAATACTCTAAGTCTTTATCCGTTATATAACCTCTTCTATGGGATATAATCAATTGTGTATCCAATTCTGCACAAGAACCCAGCGAAATGTACAAAAACTGCTTATATTCTTTGCTATGATTCCTAACAAATCCTTCTGCTATATTTGAAGAAATAGATACAGAGGCTTTTCTTATCTGAGCGACTAAGCCATATAGCTCAGATTTTGGGAATCCATCGGTGACCGAGTATATTTTATCAGCGATCTCAATTCCCTTTTGCCATATCTTCAAATCTTTGTAATCTTTTACTTTCATTATTTTCAGGTGACTTCAATATCTGGTGTTCTTTATACATTACTAACCATATTAACTGCGAGTCACGAACGACCAGCGACGAACGACGAGATAGCCGCTTGGCCAATGGAGATTCCACCGTCGTTTGACGGGACATTATGGTTAAATAATACGGAAAAATCAGTTTTCTTCAAGAGCTTAATTAAACGATTCGTTAAATACCGATTGCAAAATACGCCGCCGCTCAATGCGACCGTATTTAGATTTGTACTTTTTCGTGCCTGTTTAGCCATCTCCAGCAAAGCAGCAGCAATTGTATTGTGGAACTTCGCTGATATAACTTCTGGGGATAAATCTTTTTGGATGTCGGCAATTAGCTGCTCTATCATCTTGCCCAAACCAAGCTGTATTGGTTTGCCTTTTAGTTCGAAATCGTAGTGCTCCTCGATGTCGGTAGCGGCAACGGCCTCGAGTGCCATTGGCAACTGGGCATCGAAATGGTTATAGTTGCCTAAGCCGAGCATAGCAGCGACTGCATCGAAAACTCTGCCCAGACTTGAGGACTCTACGGTGTTAATCTGCTTGTCGATTTGCTCGGCTACGATTTTCTGTTTGTCTGCATCAGGCTCGATTCTCTCAAGCAACCAGTCGAACTCCTTCAAGTTGAATTTACTGCCGTATGTTTTTTTCAATAATGACAGGGCAGGTCTGATTGCCTCTTTGCTTGCCTTATCCGCACCAGGCAATTGGTAATAAGACAAGTGGCCGAAACGCTCGAATGTTTCAAGCGATGCGATTAAACATTCGCAGCCCCAGATTGCGCCGTCGGTTCCGTAGCCGGTGCCGTCACAAACAATACCGATGACCGGCCCTTCGAGGTTGTGTTCGGCTAAGACGGATGCGATATGTGCCCAGTGATGCTGAACCTGGATGACTTTTACATTGGGTATTGTTAAAGCATGTCGTGTTGACAGATAGCCGGGGTGAAGGTCGCAGGCGATGACTTTCGGCTCGACTTCAAACAGTCCCCGCAAATGCTCGATTGAATCGATGTAATGATGATAGACCTCCGCATCTTCGAGGTCGCCGATATGTTCGCTGCAGATAAGCTGATTCTGTTTTACGAAGCAGAACGTATTTTTCAAATCCGCTCCTGCTGCAAAGATGTCATTCTGACAATTTTCGGCCATCAGAATTGGTGTCGGGACATAACCTCTGGCACGCCGTAACAGCACCGGCTGTTCGTCGATGATGTGTACAATAGAATCGTCCACCTGACGATAGATATCCCTGTCGTGCATTAAAAAGGCATCCGCAACATCCCCTAATCTGGCCAGGGCTTTTTGGTTTTTGCAAATCAACGGCTCATCGGAGATATTGCCGCTGGTCATTACCAAAACTTCCGGGCCGTGGGCGAACAGCAGATGATGGAGCGGTGCGTAACAGAGCATGAAGCCGTAAGTACTAACACCTTCGGCGACCGAAGGAGCTATCGCCGAGCCTTCTTTTTTGGCCAATAAGACGATTGGGCTTTGTGGACTTTGTAAGAGAGTTTCAGCTTGTTCACTAACGATAGCGTATTCTTTTATCTTTTCAATCGAATTGGCCATCATTGCGAATGGCTTATGGTCTCGTTTTTTTTGCTGCCGCAATCTCTCCACCGCCTTGTTGTTGAGTGCATCGACAGCCAGGTGAAAACCGCCGATACCTTTTATCGCCACAATTTTTCCATCCTGTAATAATCTGACCGTTTCAGCGATTACTTTCTCGGTTTGTGCTGCTATTGTTTTTCCGTTATTATCTGTTAGTTGGATTTTCGGCCCGCAAGCCGGGCAGGCGACTGGCTGGGCATGGAAGCGGCGGTCGGCGACATCTTTGTATTGTTCGGCACATTTTTCGCACATTTCAAAGGCCGACATCGTAGTATTTGGCCTGTCATAAGGAATCGTTTTGATTATGGAATACCTCGGCCCGCAATTTGTGCAGTTAATAAATGGATAGCCGTAGCGAAAATCTTTTTTGGCCGCCATTTCGGCAAGGCAATCGTCGCATGTAGCCGTATCGGCAGTGACCTGCGATAATGCCGTGCCGTGTGAATCGCTCGCCTGAATAACGAATTCGTTTTCTTTTTCAATAACCGGAATATCGATCACATCGCAGGATTTTATCTCTGCAAGCGGCGGTTTGTCAGTGCCGGATTTGAGCCGGCTCAGGAATTCAGTGATATTCTCCTGCTTGCCCTGTAGCTCGATTGTGACGCCCTTGGTGTCGTTATAGACCAGGCCGGACAGCTCCAGCATTCGTGCTATTCTGTACACTGCCGGCCGAAAGCCGACGCCCTGCACCTGACCTGTTATGAAGATTTTTTGTCTTTTAATCAAAGCTTTTGTCTTTGTCCTTTCAACGCTCCTTGCTACGTTCGTTTATGCGAGCGGTTCTCGAAAAACATTATAATTCGGCTGCGTCTAAAAGACAATCAGCGGTTGTGAAGCCGGAGGGCGGGCTGTTGTGCAATTACGCGCGAAAAAATGTTTGCCGAGGCCGGTCGCTTGTGTTAATATTGTATAAAGACGGGGCCATAGCTCAGTTGGGAGAGCGCTTGCATGGCATGCAAGAGGTCGTGGGTTCGAATCCCATTGGCTCCATTTCAGCAGGAGCTTCCGTATATAGCGAGTTTTTAGCAGAGATAAAAGACTTGAAAGTCGCTTATTATTTCATTTAGCGTAAGGTAAAACGTCAGCTATTCTGAGTAGTTTTTTCAAGAAAAAATTATTAACTGAAACGTTGACTATTGTTTCAGGATTATTATGTTAGGTGCGGCATCAATGGCATCTATCATAAGGAATTAGAAAATGAAGCGTATTATTATCCTCATGTTTGCGATTTTATGGGCTGGGTAGGCTTTTGCCGGGCTTGTTGATGTTGAGAAGCTCTCCGACCGTGTATTAGTGTTGAACTTTAAGACAACGGGTGTATCCAATCTTGTCGCCGTCAAGGGGCAAAAAGGGCTGGTAATGATTGATACGGAAGTGTCACCCGGTGTGATGCGGCCTATAAAAGAGGAAATCGAACGCCAATTTCAGCTGGATGACTGGGCCTATGTTGTTAATACCCATGCGCACATGCATCACGCGGGCGGCAATTCTTTGTTCGAAAAAGCAAAGATCATTGGCCACGATAATCTTGCTGCTGATATGCAGTGGTTGATAAACTCCCAAAAGAACGAGGAAGACAAAAAGAGATTCTCCGAGCATGCGGAAAATACCATTAAGGATATGCAGGCGAGGCTGGAAAAAGCCGGTCCCGATGAGAAAGAGAAAATCAAGGGACATATCGAGTTCTGGAAACTGCTCAACCAGGATATCCAGGCCGGTTTTGAGGTCGTTAAGCCGACCATGACGTTCTCCGAACGCTGCATCCTTGATCTCGGTGACATTCAGGTGGAACTTATCTACTTCGGCAAAGGCCACAGTGATTCGGATACAGTTGTTTATATCCCCCAGGAAAAGGTGCTCGTTACGAGCGGCATTTGTTACGGGCGTCTTCAGGGGATTAACGGGGAGGTGACACTGGCGGATATCGAGCGTTCTATTGCCGTTCTTGAGGAATTTATTGATGATGAGGTGGAATTAAAAAGGATTATCCCTGCGCATGAGGAGTCTATCACGAAAAAGGACCTCGAACGCAAGCGCGATTATTATAAGACGATGCTCGAAGGGTTGCGTTCCGCCAAACAAAACGGCCAGAGTATCGAGCAGGCTAAGGAAAGTTTTGCGGTTCAGAAGAAATTTCCGTTCTATAATAAGGAGGAACAGGATGCGCAGGATATACAGGAGAAACAGAACCGCAACATTGAGATTTTTTGGGACTTGCTTGATAAATGAGGGGTAGTATGGAATCAGGTCGGGGGGATTGTTCGGGATTACTGCTCTGCTGTTTGTTTGTACTGATTGAAAATCTCCGCTATGTCCGCTGATTCTGTGTCGCCGGTGTGGACGACGACGCGATATCGTAAGGTTAGTTTTTCGTCTTTGGCAAGCTCCAGTTGGTCGTTTTCGAGCCAATTCATCGGGGTCGGCGAGAAGAAGCCGTAATCGCGGGTGAACCATTTACACGGAAACCAGCGATTGAGCGGGTTTTGCAGAATGGCAATACCTTCGGTGGTGTCGTCTCGTGTGCCGCTGTAATCGCACCAGGGCGAAGCGATGCCCCAGGTGCCCTTTTCTCCAACTTCACCCTCTGCGTTAATAAGCGTACCGCCGGATTGAACGCTCAGCTCAGGAACCACGCGTGCCGAAAACAGCGCATGGTTGCTCTTGAGAATGCGGATGTCGGTCAGCGGTTCTAAAGTAATCTCGAAATCGATAAAGCGAAGTTTTTCGTTTGGTGCGGTGATAACGATTCGACGCCGGTCTCGGATAATTGGTTCGTCGCCGGGCTTTCGCCAGAAGCATTCGTCAGTGAAAATTACCCGGCTGCCGGAAGCCTCGACAATCTTTGGTTGCTGCGAGACGATTTGACCGTGCTCGTTACTTTCCTGCCAGTAGTTTCCGCCGTTGACACGGTCGCAGCCGAAGAACAGCGAGTGATGATGCGGATACGGCTCGGACGTTTCGGTCGTGACGGATTTGCTCGATGCCGGCCCGTTCACCGGCCAGAAATACGGATACTTCTGAGAAGCAGCGAACTTGTAGCACGTGAACAATTCGCCATCTATAGTGACAACGATTTGGTCCTTGTCGAGGCTGGCAGTGACGTTTTGCCGGGGTGCTTTATCCGAAGCCAAAGTTAAAACACAGGTGACTATAAATATAAGCGAAACGACTTTTTTCGACAGGGTCATTTTGCCTCTTTGGTTAATTCATAACTGCCACGGGCTTCGCATCGGCTGCTGGAGCAACCGATTTGCCTGGTCGTCGTTGGTGAATTTTTCCTGTTCGGGGTCCCATTTCAACTTCCGGCCGAGCCTCATCGCAATATCACCCAGCAGGCAGACGCTGCACGAGCGGTGTGCGACTTCAACGGGAGCGATAGTTTCGGCTCGCGATTTGATACAATCAAGGAAATTTTCCTTGTGGTTGTTACTCTCTTGGAGATGGATTTCGTCGGGCTGGATAGTCGAAGTCAGCAGCGACTTTGGTTCGGTGTCGATTTGTCCTCGTTTGACATAGACCCAGCCTTCGGTGCCTTCGAAGAGGACCCCCTGCTTGTTTTTTTTATTGTCGGCACATATTACCTTGACGCCGTTCGCGTACGTATACTCAATGCTGAATTCGCCGTGCACATCCCACAGACCATCCTTCGGATATTCTGCCTGTCCCTGCACTTCTACGGGCCCTGTATATTCTGTCCCCATCCCCCACTGGGCGGTGTCGTTGTGATGGCTGCCCCAGCCGGTAATCATGCCGGCGCTGTAGTCCTGGATGCGAAGCCAGCCCGGCCGGTCGTAACCACTGAGCGGGTGTACACGTTTTTCCGTATAAGGCGCCCACGGTGCCGGTCCGAGCCACATATCATAATCAAGCGATTCGGGCACCGGCATTATTGGCTGTGGGTCGGTGGAGGGATCTATACCGAAGCCGACCTTGATAGTGTGCAGTTTGCCTATCCGGTCGTTGCGAACCAGCTCGCATGCAAAGCGAAACCTTGCGTCGGAGCGCTGCTGGCTTCCGATTTGAAATACCCGTCCGTAACGGCGAACGGTGTCACTTACCGCGCGCCCTTCTTCGATAGTCAGTGACAACGGCTTCTGCAGGAAAATATCTTTGCCAGCTTTGGCAGCGGCAATAGCGGGAAGCGCATGCCAGTGGTCGGGGGTGACGATTGATACTGCATCAATATCGTCTCGTGCAATGAGGTCTCTGAAATCATTGTAGGCTTCGCAGCCCTTGTAGGTTCCGTCCGTGCTTTGTCTGCCATAATGCTTTTCGACTCTTTGTTTGGCGTGTTCAGCTCTTTTGGAATCGACATCGCATACAGCGACAATCTGTGCCTGTTTGAATCCCAGAATCTCTCTCATATCGCCCATCCCCATGCGTCCGAGGCCGATGCAGCCGAATGTGATGCGATTGCTCGGGGCATCGGCGCCGAACACCGAAGCCGGCACGAAAGTCGGTCCCAGCAACGCCGTGCCTGTTGCGGCTACAGCCGTGCCTTTGAGAAACTGCCGTCTGCTTAGATGACCTGCTCTTTTATTTCTTCGGGTTTTCAAAGCTTCCTGCCTGCCTTTCTTCATGTAAAACCACGATTTACGTATCGGATTCGTTAGCCCGTTATTATAGCAAATACAATCTGCATCCGCACGGCGAAAATCCTTGCTTCTGAGAGGTATTTGGTTTACTATCTCAGCATAAGAGTTTACAGCACTAAACAGACACTAAGTGAGGAAATACAGATGACAGAAAAAATAAAGAGCAGAAGACAGTTCCTTCAGGCAGCCGGTGTCGGGGCGGCAGCTTCGCTGGCTGGTGCGAGCGGCTGTTTGTCTCAGGCACGCGGTGCCGGGGCGATGCAAATTAACGAGCCGATGTTTGAGTTGGGTCTTGCTTCGTACACTTTTAGAAAGTTCAATCTGGATGATACGCTTGCAATGACGAAACAGCTCGAATTGAGATACATTGCTTTTAAGAGCTATCATCTGCCGCTTGATAGCACACCTGAGCAGATAAGCGAGGTTGTCTTGAAGGTCAAAGATGCCGGTCTGGAACTTTACGGCGGCGGTGTAATTTATATGAAAAATGAAAGCGAAGTAAATCGAGCTTTCGATTATGCCATGGCTGCCGGGATGAAAGTAATTATCGGTGTGCCGAACCCTGATTTGCTGCCGTTGGTTGACAATAAGGTGCAGGAATACGATATCAAGGTGGCCATTCATAATCATGGGCCTACAGACAATGTGTACCCGACTCCGAGAAGCGCTTATGAGAGAATCAAAGATTTGGATAAACGAATCGGTCTTTGTATCGACATTGGGCATACCCAGCGGGCGGGGGTGGATCCTTCGGTGCCAGCAGAGGAGTTTGCAGACCGACTGCTGGATGTGCACATAAAAGATGTTTCGCATGCTGCTGCGAGGGGAACGACCGTTGAAATCGGACGGGGTGTGATTGACATCCCGAAATTTCTGAGGACATTGTTAAAGATAAATTATTCCGGGATAACGTCATTCGAATACGAAAAGGATGCCGACGACCCGTTGGCTGGTGTGGCCGAGTCGGTTGGTTACGTTAGAGGTGCGCTGGCAGTCATTCGCAATGAAGTGTAAATTTTGTAGTTAATAGATAAGTGTTCGACTATGCCATATAACATTCGAATTGTCAGTACGTATCCGCCGAGGAAGTGTGGAATAGGTACGTTTTCACGCGACCTGGCAACTGCGCTGGAGCAGCTTACTGCCGAGGTCGGGCATATAAGGATCGCCGCGATTGACAACTCCAACGGCCCTTACGGCATTCCGGTCGATCTGGTCATCGAACAGTACAATCCCGAGTCATGGGCTAATACAACCAAGCATATCATTACGCGGGCCTGCGAGAGCACCAATCCGACTGTGGTGATATTGCAGCACGAATATGGCCTGGATCCGGATGCCAACGGCAATGACGGCCAGGGCACGAATTTCATTGATATGGCAAAGGCATTTCGTGAGCGGGGACTTACTACGCTGTGTTATTTGCACACCGTGCTCAATGAGCCTGATTCTTATCAAAAGCAAACACTGCTGGAACTTTCCAAATTAACGGATGGTCTTATTGTTACTACCGAAAGCGCTATACACATACTCGAATCAGACACATACGGGGTTGAACATTCGAAGCTCAAGCACATCGACCACGGCATCAGAATGCAACATCCGTCTCAATACGACAGGCTGGCGATAAAACGCGAGTTTGGAATTGAGGACCATCTGCTTATCACAACAATGGGTTTGTTATCGCCCGACAAAGGCGTTCAATATAGTATTCGGGCCTATGGTAAATTTCTTGCTGAGTCCTGCACCGAGGCTCAGAGACAAAAAATAGTTTATTTGATAGCAGGTCAATCTCATCCCGAATTTGTGAAGGCCGACGGCGGTCAGTCATATCGTGAGTATCAGGTATTGTTGGAAGATTCGCTTCGGGCTGCGGGTGTCAGATGGTGCAGAACCAAAGACCTCCATGCGGTGGATTTCAACCAAAACGATGTGGTCTTTTTCGATAACTTTCTAGATGAGAATATGTTTCTAAAGCTCTATAACGCTACGAATATTATCCTGCTGCCCTATCTTAATATGCAGCAGATATCGAGCGGAATATTGGCCGATGCAGTTGGTGCCGGTAGAGTCGCCGTTGCGACAAAATTCATGTATGCGCTGGAGCTGATTCATTCGAACAAAAGATGTCAGCCGGGTCTTATTATTGGAAGATATGCCAGAGGCATTCTTGTCGACCCGGGTGAGCCTTCGGTCGAGCAAATAGCCAGGGCTGTTGACTATCTGACGTTCAATAAGAAAAAACGCCTGATGATGGAAAAACAGGCCCACGAGAGAGGCTACCAGATGAGATGGGACAACAGCGCCTGGGCCCTGCTGCAATACATCGACTTTATCAGAGAGCAAAAGGAGATAGTTACCGGCAGAGGCGTAAAATTCGCCAGGGAAAAACCTTCCTTCCTTCAAATAAAGAAACGCCAAACCGTATAAGTTGACCATTCCGTTTAAAATCCAACGCTGAAAAGAAGGAACATTAGGAATCTGTGCCGACGTATAGCTGTATTTGACCTCGAAATTCTTTATGGACAGGTTCTTGCGAAATCGATCCCTTTGAGTTATATTTGTGGGCGGTTAAGACATCACGTTAAAATCCGATATGTTGTTTGGCATATTTTTACAGAAAGGAGCAGGTATGGCACTCAACCGAAAGCTAAAAATGGGGATGGTTGGTGGTGGGCCGGGGGCGTTTATCGGTGATGTGCATCGCAAGGCATCTCGTATGGACGGCAGTATCGAGCTGGTAGCCGGAGCGTTCGACATTAATCCACGCAAATCAAAGCAAATGGGACGTGAGCTTCTGCTCGAGAGCAAACGGGTGTATGGCACTTACGAGCAAATGATTGAGCGCGAGCTGAAGCTGCCGGAGGGCGAGAGGATTGATTTTGTCTCTATTACCACGCCGAATAACTGGCATTTTCCCATTGCGAGGGATTTTCTGAATGCCGGCTTCCACGTAATGTGCGAAAAGCCCATGACATTTAACGTCAAGGAAGCGAAGGCGCTAAAGAAGATCGTACAGAAGTCACGCAGGGTCTTCGGGCTGATGCACAACTACACCGGTTATCCGATGGTCAAGCTGGCTCGTGACATGGCACGCAGCGGCGAGTTAGGCAAGGTTCGCAAGATTGTAGTTCAGTATCCACAGGGCTGGCTGTCCACGGCTCTGGAGAAAACCGGCAGTATGCAGGCGGCCTGGCGGACCGACCCGAAGCAGAGCGGTGGTGCCGGGTGTATGGGTGACATCGGCACACATGCTGAGAACCTTTCCGAATACATCACTGGGCTCAAGATCAAGGAAGTCTGTGCGGACCTGACGATTTTCGTCAAAGGCCGGAAGCTCGACGATGACGGCAACGTCCTGCTGCGTTTCAACAACGGCGCCAGAGGTGTTCTGCACGCCAGCCAGGTTTCCATCGGCGAAGAGAATAATCTGGCCATCTGGGTCTACGGTGAAGATAAGGCCCTCGAATGGCATCAGGAACATCCAAATTATCTGTACGTGAAGGTGCCGGATGGGCCTGTACAGGTTTGGAGACGTGGAAACGATTATGTCGGAGCGAAAAGTCCTGCGGCAGCTCGTGCTACACGATTGCCGTTCGGTCATCCCGAGGCGTTCTTTGAAGCCTTTGCCAATACGTACTGTAACTTTGCCGATACTGTGCGTGCAAGACTTACCAGGACGAAAGTCGATCCGTTGGCCCTGGACTTTCCGAATGTTAACGATGGTCTGCGCGGTATGTTGTTCATTGAGACGGTTCTGGCCAGCGCGAAGAGCAGGCAGAAATGGACTGCGTTCAAAAAGGCCTGAAATGTGAGTATGGAGTACTAAGATGGAGAAGGAAAATCTCTCTCAGAGTGACACGTGGATTTCCCGGCGCGGTTTTATGGCTTCCGCTGCGGCGGCGGCAATGACAATTTCTGCAGGGACATCGAACGCGCAGGTAGAAAAATCCTCAAAGAAGTTCAAGCTCAAATATGCACCAAGCCTCGGACAGTTTGAGGAAAGCGCGGGTAAGGATCCAATGGATCAGTTAAAGTTTATGTCCGACCAGGGCTTTTCCGCCATGTTCGATAACAACATTATGAGAAAGTCGAATAGTGAGCAGAAGAAAATCGCAAAACAAATGGATCGATTGAGCATGACTTTAGGGCCTTTTGTTTTGTATGCTGATTTCGGAAAAAAGTCGTTTGTCACTCGCGATGAAACTATACGTGATATGCTGATTAAAAAAATGAAGGAGGGGGTTCAGGTTGCCAAGCGGGTCAAAGCCAAATGGGCTCTTGTTGTTCCGGGCCGGTTCGATGAGTCTCTGGAGTGGAATTATCAGACAGCCAATGTAATTGAGAATCTGAAGTATTGTGCCGAGGTATGTGAGCCGTCAGGGCTGGTGATTGTGATTGAGCCTCTGAATGCATTAACAGATCATCCGGGATTGTTTTTGACAAAGATTCCACAGGCGTACCAGATCTGCCGGGCGGTAGGAAGCCCTTCGTGCAAGATAGTCAATGACCTGTATCATCAGCAGATAACCGAAGGCAATCTTATCCCGAATATCGATATGGCCTGGGACGAAATTGCGAGTTTTCATCTGGGTGACAATCCGGGCCGCAAAGAACCGACGACGGGAGAGATTAATTACAGGAACATTTTCAAACATCTTCATAACAACAAACACTACGAGGGTGTGTTGTGCATGGAGCACGGTAAAAGTAAAACTGGCAGGGAAGGTGAGATGGCGGTCATTGAAGCTTATCGCGCTTGTGACGAGTTTTAAGCCGATCGCTTTTACAAATGATTCCTCAGTCGCGTGAATTGGCCGGGGACAATTCAGTTAAAAGGAAATGATTATGAACAACAAATCAATCGAAAAAAGCAGCAAGGTCTCGCGTAGAGATTTCATCAAGACATCTGCTACCGGCGTTGCGGCGGTCATGGCAGGCAAGAACGTTGTGTTTGGAGCATCGGCCGCAAGAAAATTCAAGGTCGCCCTAATCGGCTGCGGCGGCCGGGGTAACGGCGCGTTAAGTGACTGCATGAAAGCGGCTGAACATATCGGCTTGGAGCTTGAAGTCGTCGCTACCGCAGACTGGTTCAAGAACAAGGCTGTAAGGGCCGGCAAGAAATACAATGTCCCTGAGTCGAAATGTTTCTCGGGCGCTGATGGATACAAAAAACTTCTGGAGACGGATGTCGATATTGTCTTGATGGCAACATCGCCGAATTTCCGCCCCGTTCATTTCGAAGCAGCCATAGAAGCTGGCAAACATGTGTTCATGGAGAAGCCCGTGGCTGTTGATCCACCCGGAGCGCGCAGAATTATGAAGGCCGGTGAGCTGGCAAAACGAAAGGGCCTGGCGGTTGTCGCCGGTACACAGCGCCGTCACGAAGCGAAGTATCGACGCACTCAGTATGCTGTTGAGCGTGGTGCCATCGGCGATATCAATGGCGGCTGTGTCTGGTGGTGTGGTGACATACCCTGGGTAAAAAAACGCCGAAACGGTGAAAGTGATGCGGACTACATGGTTCGCAACTGGCTTAACTTTGTCGAATTGTCGGGCGATCACATCGTCGAGCAGCATGTTCACAATCTCGACGTTGCCAACTGGTACATCGGGCATCCTCCGGTCAGGGCCCTTGGTTTCGGCGGGCGGGCACACCGCATTACCGGTAACCAGTATGATTTCTTCAGCATAGAATACGATTATGCCGACGACCTTCATATCCACAGTATGTGCCGGCAGGTCACCGGCTGCTATAACAGGGTCAGCGAGCACTTCATCGGCACCGAAGGCTCAACTCTCGGTGACGGCAGCAGGATGGAATCGAGAAGGAACATCAACGTGCCGGAATTTCATGAGTACGAAGGGCCTTACTGCCAGGAGCATATTGATTTGCTCAACGGCATCCTCAAAGACCGGCCTCTCAACGAAGCTCGCAACGTTGCCGAGTCGACAATGGTTGCGATAATGGGCCGCATGTCTGCGTACACAGGCCAGATGATAAGATGGTCCGATGTGGCCGAGAACGAAGAATCGCCGTGGTACAATTTCACGCTCAAACCTACTGCCGAAGATTTCGAAAAAGGTGAAGTTCAGGCCCCGCCGGATAATGTCGTACCTGCTCCGGGCAAACCTATCGAAGAGAGAAAAATATCATAGCCGATCCGGATGCCGGTT
>CAZQXE010000013.1:0-2686 GCA_964597115.1 uncultured Pirellulales bacterium
ACGACCTATACGGTGTGGAATATTACTTCGAGTGCACATCGGGTGGCGGTCATGATAGTGGTTGGCAGGACAGCACTTTCTATCTGGATACAGCTCTGGACCCGGATACGCAATACAGTTATCGTGTGAAAGCCCGAGATACAAGCCCCGATCAGAACGAAACGGCCTACTCGATTGTCGAATCAGCAAGCACGCCTGAATCCGAATGGACAGAACTGACGTATGATGACTTTGAGGGTGGCTGGGGCAATTATATTAGCGGAGGCGACGACTGCAGCCTGTATACTGGGGGCACGTATGCTCATCAAGGCAGTAATGCGGCTGATATTCAGGACAATAGCGACGAATCATCTTCTTTCTATTACACCAATGGAATAGATGTTCATACGCCGGGTTATGACCAGATCGTGGTCGATTTCTGGTTTTATACCGATGATGTTGAATCTGGGGAGGATTTCTGGGTTCAGTACTATGACGGTTCGAGTTGGCATACGGTAGCCACCTATGTCAGCGGAACGGATTTTGAAAATGGCCAGTTTTACCACAAGACCATGTACATAAATGAAGGAGACTATGACTTTCCGACCGATATGGGAATCAGATTCATGGCCGATGGCAGCAGTGACGGTGACGATATTTACATTGACGAGGTTGAAGTCTCGGCGAGGGTAGCCCCACCTGATACTACAGCACCGAATCCCGATCCGATGATCTGGGCGACAGAGCCTTATGCTACAGGTGGGACTTCAATTGCCATGGCCTCTACGACGGCATCGGACGACCAATACGGTGTGGAGTATTACTTCGAGTGCACATCGGGTGGTGGTCATCATAGTGGTTGGCAGGCCAGCACTTTCTATCGGGATACATCTCTGGACCCGGATACGCAATACAGCTATCGTGTGAAAGCACGAGATAAGAGTCGGAATAAAAACGAAACGGCCTACTCGAATGTCGAATCAGCAACCACGCCTGAATCTGAATGGTCAGGGCCGGAACCTGTTTTGTTGTTCCACTTCGATAATGATACTGCCGCGGGGGAAGATTATACCGACGGTGGTGTAGTCATAGATTTTTCAGGCAATGGTAATGACGGTTATTTAGATGATGACCCTGGTGTTCCAGAATGGATTGATAACGGCAAGTTTGGGGGTGCTTTTGAATTCACCGGTAACGGTAGTAGCAGCGGCGAGAGCATTCTTGTAGATCATGATAGTTCTTTGAATCCTGGATCCGACGATTTCGCTATTGTCTTCTGGATTCGCCCACGTCCGGCTAGTGATGGAGACGTCATCCGCAAGGGCTCAACGAAGACAGCGAGTACCTGGTATAAGGTTGAGCACTACCCAGATATCCAATTGAACTTCAATACCGATGGCACTGATGCCAGTATCTCAGCCGGAAGCTATACTGATGAAGAGTGGCATTTCGTAGTGGCGCAGCGCCGAGGATCTCAGGCAGAACTGTGGATTGACGGTGACCTGGAGGGCACGGACTCCATCTCGGGAAGTATCTCTAATAGTGCAGATCTTGCTGTAGGCAGCAAGGATACCCAGGATGATGACTTCATCGATGGTACGTTAGATGAGGTTGCGATATACATGAGTGCTTTGAGCGAAGATCAGATACAGCAGCTCTATTTTGCATAGCGCTCGTGAGTTATCACGCTTAACACATCGCCATTAGTTCTATGAGCCTGTCGGAGGGCTCTGGTTTGTTAACAATAAGATGTAAACGTTCAGGTCTTTTTTTTGAATTTCAGGGTATCCTTTGATTTTATTTACAGATTTGTTTAAGAAGTCTGTTTATTTATTTTCTTTTAGCACACGAACCCCGAAAATGCTGCTTATTGCTCTCTCGAAACGAGCGAGGCACTTGATTGTTACCTTGTTTTTTATCCTTCAGAAGTTCGGTGGGAAGTGTGTAATCAACATCGAACAGGTTACGGTTAAAATTTGGATTTTGAGTCCGTTCTGATATGTTTAATAACCTAATTCCACTGTACAAATAGCAGAAATGCTATGATGGCCAGCCTCCAACTGGTAATAGCGCGACTAAGAATTCCTTCCAAGTTCAAAGGTATGATCTCCTCCTGAGCAAGATATTGATGCAAAATATAGAGATCAGCCAAGCATCGTTAAGAAAAAATCAGAAAAATCTCTAGGATTTAAATGGATATCATGACTATTGATGCCGAATTATGTGTTATAAAAGCATAAACTATGATTCTGTACTACTATTCTGTAGGAACTTGATATTTAATACTACATCACGATGTTGGTAAAGATTTTCAGCCTTTTTGGCCGCTCAGACTCGATTTCGAATATCTATTATGACCTACTATTCCAGAGAAATCGAAAACCGTGTGATAACACAACGTTGACCAGTTCCTTTGATACTTGGGCTAAGCCTTTTTCTTTGCCAATATTATGAGGTAGTACCTGAAGTTTTGTTATTTTTTCCAAAATATTTTTCATAACCTGTTTATTGATAAAATTTTATTCTCGGCCCTTGTTTTTTGTTGTAGTCCGTTTTTCGCGGCCTTCACCCAGCAATTAGGCGGCAAAAAGAAAAGCGAAGAAAAAGACATTCTTCGGATTAACAGGAGCTACTCTTAGCTTTTTTATTGCGGCCGAGGGCCAAAGGCCCGAGGCCGCGACGGGAACTCATTTAAAACTTAATTTAA
>CAZQXE010000013.1:2696-25915 GCA_964597115.1 uncultured Pirellulales bacterium
TCATCCTAACCTTCCTAGCGCCCCCCCCCCGCGCGCCCCCCCCCCCCCCCCCCCCCCCCCCCCGCGACGGGAACTCATTTAAAACTTAATTTAAGCAGGATTGGATCTTGTCCGGCGGGATATCTTGGAGGTTTGACTAAATGATTTTGAAGATGAATCTTGTGTTTTCCGGGATTCTTTGCTGCCTTATGTTGACTTCGCTGCAAGCTGCATCCTCCGAAGTGGGAATAAGAGCTATTACCAATCCGAGTGCAGATATAACGCTTTCTTTCGTTCAGCCGGGTCGCATTGCCAAGGTCTATTTTAAGGAAGGCGATTTTGTAGATGCCAACCAAGTTTTAATCCAGCAGGACGATTCAGTTGAGCAGATTCAGTTAGCGCAGCTCGAGGCCGAGAGCCAGAACACTACCCAAATCGAGGCAAGTGAGGCATCGCTGGCCCAGAAGGGGATCGATCTTAAAAAGTTGGAGCGTGCAGCAGCACGTAATGCCGCCACCGAATTGGAAGTTGAGCACGCGAAGTTAGAATTAAAGATGGCCGAGCTTTCATTGCAATTATCGAAATTCGAACATGAACAGGCCCAAAGAAAATACGAAGAGGCAAAAAAAGGAATAGAAAGGATGGGTTTGAAAAGCCCAATAGATGGAACGATTGAAGAGATTCATGTGGAAACTGGTGAATCTGTTAATGCACTTGATGATGTGGCCCGAATTGTTCGGATAGATCCGATTTGGGTCGATGTCCCTGTACCTTTAGACAAAGCTATAACTCTTACTAGAGGAAGGACTGCGAAAGTCACATTTCCAAATCCAAACAATACATTCATAGAAGGAAAAATTATACATGTTGCTGCCGTTGCCGATGCAGCAAGTGGAACATTAAGCATAAGGATTGAAGTACCAAACAAGTCAAAACGTCCAGCCGGAGAACACGTTGAGGTTTCCTTTCCAACTTTACAGAAATAATATAAAGGAGTTCAATAATGAGATTTAGCGGAGATACTGTTCTATTAAGTATTGATCCAAATCGAGGTGTAATGAGAAGAAGTGTATATTTAGTTAGGATCAATCATAGAAATCTCGGTGTTTTATTAGCTGTCCTAACGATAATCCAGATAGCCGGTTGTGTATCTGACAAGACAGGTGACCAAAGCATTCTCACTAACTATCAGCGGACTTTGTCTGAACAAGGTCCACAAAAACGGTTTGACACTGAAGGTCAGGACTTGAACAAACCATTGGACCTGCTTAGGCCGACTTCCGTTCCTGAAACAGCTTTGCCGAATGTCGAGGTCATTACCGATCCCAACACCGACAAGAAGACTGCTCAACTAACAATTGAGCAGGCGATCGCAAGAGCTCTTGCTAACAGCCCTGAAATCAGAGTGGTAAGTTTCGATCCATCGATCGCCAAGCAAGACATAACCAAGGCGGCTGCGGAGTTTGATGTGACTGCATTTGGACGTATAAACTTTGAAGAGGAGGATAATCCAGTCAATAGTATCTTCCAGGCGGGCCAATCAGATACTCGTGCACTAGAGTCAGGAATAAAGCAAAAAGGTATTACCGGTTCGGAATGGTCTCTCAGCTATGCTTTGAATCGCAGTTGGGACGATCTTGCAGGCAGGACTCTTCCTACGCGGTACGAGCCACTACTGGCTTTCGAAATAAGACAGCCGTTGTTGCGCGATGCGTGGCAAAAAGTCAATCTTGCCGGAGTAGATATTGCCAAACTCAATCATGAGATTGCTCTTCTTGGTTTTCGCCAGGAAGCTGAGGACATTTCGACAGAAGTTATAACCGTATATTGGCGGCTCTTGCAGGCCCGCAGTGACCTTGGAATTCAACAGAGACTATTGGACAGGACACTTGAGACATTGAAAAAGGTCGAAGGCCGCAAAGAAATTGACGCCACCGATGTGCAGATTAAGCAGACTGAAGCTTCCGCAAAAGCCCGTGAGGCAATGCTGCTCCAGGCCAGAAAAAGAGTTATTGATGCACAAGATGCTTTAGTAAGATTGATGGCTGATCCACAGTTAAATGTGCTCAGTGAGTTGGAAATTGTGCCTGTTACTGGACCCCATATGATGACAGATAAGCTTGATACCTCAGAAATTCTGACTCAGGCTGTTAAGAGAAATCCAGTGATTCAACAAGCACGGGTTGCGATTGCGATTGCAGATATTAACTCTCGTGTCGCAGAAAATCAGGATATGCCTAGACTGGACTTGATTGCTTCTGCGAGAATGCAGGGTTTAGCCAGAGGCCAGTGGCAAGCCCAAGATCGATTCAATAATGGTGACTTTGTTAGTTATGCAATTGGTTTATCTCTTGAATATCCGATTGGTAATCGGCAACGAGATGCTGAGCTGTTTAAGAGGAAACTTGAACGCAGAAAAGCCATTTCATCCTTGCAGAAAGTTGCTGATCAGGTAGCTGTACAAGGTAAGGAACGGATTAGAAAGGTCGAAACGAACCAATTGGAGATACAAGTCCAAAAAGATGCAGCACAAGCAGCGAGAATTCATCTGCAGGCTCTGGAGGACACAGAAGAAATCCGAGAAAGACTAACACCGGAGTTCCTCCTGGTTAAGCTCCAGGCACAAGAGGCTTTGGCAAATGCTCAGCGGGCTGAAATACAAGCTATTGTTGACTTTAACATCTCCTTAACTGAGCTGGCACAAAGTATGGGTACTGTATTAACGCTTCATCAAGTCAGAACCTCAATACCAACAGTTCCGGACCAGAGTGAAATAACTGATCAATAAAATTAAACTACATCAGTAGAATCGGCTATTCCTGGAATGCTCCAGTGACACACCCAAATTATTCTTTTCCAGCGAAGCTCAGTTGCTCTTCAAGCCAGTGATCTGTTTTCATTACCGATTTGCGTTGGCGTAGTGCTAATCTTTCCGCCCGCTTTTGGGCAAGGTGAAATACTCCTCTTGTTAGAACCGAAGAGATATCATTTGTAGTATAAGCATGCCGTTTTTTCAAATAAGAGACAGTGTTCTTAGCGTATCGAGATACAAACTCATCTTCAAGACAAACTATTGCCTGGGCACTTCCAGGATCACCCTGGCGTGCGCATCGCCCGAACAACTGTCGGTCTATGCGGCCTGATTCATTCCTTTCAGTAGCAATAACGTGGAGTCCTCCCAGCTCGGCTACTCCCCGGCCAAGTTTAATGTCGGTGCCACGGCCAGCCATATTGGTCGCTACTGTAATTGTTCCTTTCTGACCGGCACCTGCTATGATTTGGGCCTCTTCGCGGTGATAAATAGCATTAAGAACTTGATGGTCCAGATTGTCCGCTTTGAGCAATTGACTCAAGTGTTCGCTGGCCCGAACACTTCTCGTACCTATTAATATTGGTCTTCCGGTCTCATGAATACAGTGAATTTCCAATAAAATTTTGTTCCATTTGATGGAATCTGTTGGTGAAATTATATCCTGCAGGTTCTTCCTTATGCAGGGACGGTTCGTCGGGATTACTACTATAGGCAGGTGATAAATCTGCCAGAATTCCGTGGCGGCTTCTCTTGCTGTCCCTGTCATGCCGGATAATTTGCGATACATCCTGAAGAACCGCTGAAAACTAATACGGGCATAAGTATCTTTTGGTGGAGTGATTTCAAGCTTCTCCTTGGCCTCAATAGCCTGATGCAAGCCATCTCGCCAGCTTCGGTCCGGCATGAGCCTTCCGGTAAATTCATCAACAATCACTACTTTACCATCGTTGATAACATACTGCTTATTTGGCAAGTACAATTCTTTTGCTATTAAAGCTTTGGTTGCAATCTCTTCGCGACGGCGAGCACCTTGCCAGATGCTGCTGTATGCATCCGTCATTTCCGCTAAGCGTGCTCTGCCGGCTTTAGTCAATTCAACTTCTCGATAGCGAGAGTCAATCAGATAATCTGTCTGTGGATTCAAATTTGCCGCTATACTTGCTGCTTGTTGAAATGCCTCCATCTGCTCCGGATTGGGAGCTGATCCCGAGATAATCAGTGGTGTAATTGCCTCATCAATAAGAACAGAATCTGCTTCGTCCACAATAGCGAAATTGAGACCTCGCTGAACCAACCGATCCATTACAGATTGGCCAGCTTGTGTTATTTTGGATAAAAGTGCTGAACTTAAACCTTTTGAGCGACCAAGGATGAGTCGATCGCGAAGAAAATCGGCAGTTACCTCCTTGTTCGTACAATAAGTTATATCAGATAAATATGCAGCTTTCCGTTCGGTCGCGGGCATTGGCTGTTCTATATATGCAACACTCAGTCCGCAAAAGCGATAAATTTGGCCCATCCATTCAGCATCGCGTCTGGCCAGGTAGTCATTAACAGTGATAATGTGGCAGCCCTGCCCCCGCCAACCAGCTATCGTCGCAGGCATCGTGGCGGTAAGAGTCTTGCCCTCACCGGTAGCCATCTCTGTAATGTAGCCGCTTTCAAGAGCGAAAGCACCTGCGATCTGAACCTGAAAATGTCTCTGACCTATCTGCCGGGTTGCTACTTCCCTGACCAATGCAAAGGCTCGCTCGAGGTCGCAATGTTCATCTCTCCGGCAGCGAAAAGTCTCATGAAGTTTATCGGCAACCTTACGTAACTTTGCATCAGTCATCTCCGAAAATGCCCTTTCCAATGCAAGCACTTTTTCTGCTCGTCGCAAAAATCTTTGCTGTCGCGATAAAATAAAGGCTTTGCCCATCAGTCCGATGCCGGTATCCCAGACAGCATCAAGACCCATTGGGAGAGGTTTGTCTGATATACGTTGATCAAGCATCCGCCATGTTGCACTCGGAATTGCTTCCATACTAAATGTGGAACCTCCTTTGAAACAGTTGCCTCGCCGATTGCCACAACTGTAATAGAAGTGGCTTGGGATGCATTTGTATTCTGGCAATAACGCGTTGGCCGGCCATTAAACAATCCGAATTGTCTGAGTTCGGTCTGATATGGATCTCGAAAAACATCTCCGCAGCCCTTGTGCCACGTTGGTCTTGTGAACGGATTGGCATAGGCCCACCAGCTGTATAGCCCAGGGCCTCAGAAGGTAACAACTCATGCCCGGCAGGAAAAATCTTCTCGATTTCACCGGTAAGCATAAACTCCGGTCGTCCCTTAACACGGATATCAACCTGTTTACGAGCTTGTTCTATTAACATAGCTGCAACATTCTGGCCGGCGGTTGCTCGGACAATAACATCGTCTAAAATCGCTACGAAACCAATATTTTGCCCACGATGCAAATACGTCCCTCTGGTATGCTCTATATCTGGGGCAATCCATGTGCCCGAAAGTGGCGGGTCAAGATTCAATGAAGCCAGTTCGAATTCCACTCTTAGTATTTTCTCTTCCAAAGCGTCAATTTGTTCATCTAATATTTGTGCCACGGCAATCTCTTGCATTTGTGCAAGACGTTGTTGAGCTTCGAGGCTTCGACGCTCAGCAAGCAAACCCTTTTTTTCAGCCGCCAGTTCAGGATTAGTAGCTCTTATCAGAGGCGGCCCGCCTGGAGAAACCTTGGTGCCTGATGGCAAAAAACTTACAACAAATCCATCGCTTTTTGCATGGACTACGGCCAAATGGACAGGTTCAACAATCCCCTCGACGCGCCAATAGTCTGGTATTCGAATCAGCCCTAAACTGGCAACTATTAAGCAAAAACTACCAAGAGTTAATGCGATCGCCCGAAAACGCTTGCGGGTAAGTTCGGCGCCTGTGGCCAGGTACTGAAGGAACTTGCCGACCGGGACGAACACCCATGCTACAATCGCAGAAAAAGCGAGCAGCGGTACAAGTATGAAAAGCTCTTCCGGTAATCTATTGTTTAGGAACAGTAATATTCTCACGCATATAAAAACGCGGTAAGTTATTGATGTTATACCGTAGAAAATAAACCATACGTATTCGCCATAGGAGTATGCTGGATTTTGTGTTTTTCGCAGCCCCCAAGAGTACCGCTTAACCAAATAATATAGGTATTGCTTTGATCGCTGAGCAAGATTTGGGATTCCTAACAGGTCTGAAAGTACATAATATGCGTCGAATCTAAGAAGCGGGTTTCCATTGAACAATAGTGTGGAGACACTGGCAACAAATATAATATTATATGCTATAATATGTAGCGTTCCTGTTGATGTATTGGCCCACACGATTGCAGCCACAGATGCAATTGCAAGCTCGGCCATAATCCCTGCCATCCCAACAATGGCTCTGTGCCATTTATTGCGAAATGCCCAGGCGCTCGAGGCGTCTACATAGGGTAGTGGGAAAAATACCAAAAACATAACTCCCATGTTATGTACCTGCCCGCCACTTTGGTTGAGCTGTCCGAACTTCTTGCATGCGAATGCATGGCTAAACTCATGGAATACCTTTATCAGGACAAAACTGAGATAAAGAAGTATCAGGTTGTCGGGAGCCAGAACGTCGGAGCTCTGGTGAACCATTTCGGCAATATTACCAACAACAATATACAATCCGATTGCTACCAACGTCGACCATAAAACAAATCCAAGCCAACCGAAGATGCGTCCAAAAACGCCGACCCAGCGTTCAAGAAAATGCTCAGGATCAAGTAGTGGGATCCGAATGAACAACAAGTTCATAAGTTGTCCCATAACTTCTCTTTTGACTCTCTTCTGATAGCGATTGAACAGGCTTTCACTATCCGGCGGTAAATCCACGTACAAAAGATTGACACTATGCAACTGGGCAAGTAGTTGTATAACTTCTCCTTGGGTAGGGGCTATGTCACCAAGCTGCTCATTGCATATACGCCATACCTGCGATATGGTCCGTTGGCCGTCGAGCATACCAATAAATCGATAAGCTACTTCACCGATACGTGAGAATTGATTGTTGGAGGGATTTTCAAGGACGTACCACAATTGTCCGCGAAATTGCTGCCTGTAGATCCGCACGCTGGATGACAATCTGGGGCATAAGTCAGCAATTCGGTACCAAGCTTCGTGGAATGTTGGACGATCTATAGCCATAGGAAATCCAAGGAATCAAAACCAGAGTTTCATACGCAGCCAGTTAACAACCTTTCGTGTCCATATCCAGATATATCGCCGTTTGCCTATCGAAACCTTGGCCACACCCTCCATGCCTGGACGCATCCACTGACGTGTTTCAAGTAACTGGACACGAACCTTAAAAACATTACGATCATTAACAACTTCGGCCATTGGATTAATCCGCTCAACGACAAATTTGATTCGTTGGGCGGGATAAGATACTGTGGCCAAATGTCCTTCCAGACCAACAGAGATATCGATAATTTCATCCTCAGGTACTAACAGCTCCGCCCGCAACGATTCGATAGGAGTAATCTCAAACAGTACATCACCAGTTTTGACCGGTGCACCGATTTGACGTTTCAGGTCACCTTTAATAACGATGCCGTCAATCGGGGAGATAAGGTTTGCCTGGCGAATCTTATATTCCAATAGTTCAATCTGAGCTTGCGATTTATCGGCATCGGCCTGTGCAATCTGGGCTTGAGCAGTTTCGCTATCGCGCATAGCGGCAGAAACTTGTTTGAGATAGCCGGCTTTCTCAGCTTTTGCTGCGGCCAACTGTAGTCTAAGTTCGGCCGTGTCCAGACCACCTAAAATCGACTTGCTGCCTTCTACCATATCACCTATTTCCACTTCAATGTTCTTAATATAGCCGTCAAAAGGTGCCGGGATGATCTGTTGGTAGGTTGCCTCGATAATAAAAGGAGCTTTCGCTCGATATTGTCCCTTGGCGAATATTAAGAACAATATTGCGCCAAGGACTAATACCACAATAGCCTTTTTCCAGGTATGTTTTGGCCCCACTGCATTAGCCAATACGCTGCGTGCTTTTGTGGCAGCTCTAGCTCCAATCCAACGATCATGCTCATGAAGGCTTAACAACCTGGCCGTGCATAGTTCACAAGCAAGTCGAATGATCTCGACTTCCTCGAGGCCGAATGGTTTAGCTGCCGGTCGTTCAAGAGCTATAACCGCGCGAACCTCTCCATCTCTCCGAATGGGTACACTCAGAATGGCCAGAGGACCATGTTGCCTGGAAAGTTCTGCTGCCGTTCGACTAATGTAATTGGCTTCTTGAGAAGGTGGATATAGTATCTCACAATCCTGGTCCAGGCACTCTTCCATCGTGGCTTCTATATCCTGAACCAATTTCATCTTTCTCACAAAGTGTTCCGTGTGGCTCATAGCCTCTAATCGTACATATCTTCCTTTAAGAAAGCCGATACTTACCCGTTCACACTGCCATTGAGAAGCCACTTCATTGCAAAGAGCCATGGCGGTACTGGTGAATCGATTTTGCCGGTTGATCGCCGAGAGCGTCTCCATTGCCTGCTGGAGACGTCTACTGTTTTCCTGCCAGTTCTTTTGACCATTGCCCATCCATGAGCGACTTAAAATCGCAATCGATAATTGCAGTTTTTGAGAAATCGATTCAAGAGCAGTTTTACTATCAGTAATGACAACCAACGTCGCAACAACTCTGTTAACATTGGTTATGCTTATTGGGACGGTTACAATATGACGGGACTGACTTGAACCATCTAATGCCTTTACAAGAACCTTATCCGACTGAAACGCTTCACGAGCGAATCCGACTGAGTCTTTCAGCCATTTTGGGGTGGACCCACCCTTTTCCAAACGAGGATATAAGGCCAAGACATCGACATTGTTTTCCTGATTGAGTCGTAAAATTGCACCGCTGTCAGCAAGCCCCAGATGACACTGTATCGCCAATAAATCCTCCAGAAATTGCGCAGGATTATTATCAGATTGTTTGAGTCTTTCAATAAGCTCAACCAATTCGGAAGTGGCCTCATTGGCATGTTTATTTGAGTTTTTATCCTGCGATTGATGCATAAGTTCTCGACCGCAACTGTCTCCTTAAATAGTATCTCCCTAAGATTTATTTGGACAAGATCCTCCTTAATCTTGTCCAGATTGCGTGATAATCCGAATATAGTAGCTCGCATCAGATATCGGAACTTTCTTTATAGCACTTTTGTATGTTTTTAGCAATTTCTTTGTAGCCAAAGGCAAGCGTAATGTAGCGTAGTAAGAAACGGGAAAAACCCATAATCGTTTTTGATATCTTCTTCATGGCAACGCCTTAAGCACCTGTGCTTACCGACAATATCATCTATGCAGTGGAATCTCCTGATAATCCGAAAGATTTTTATTCGATATATGTTTTCAGGGTGAGAAAAGAGGGCGAATTTCAAAAAATACGTAGTTACCACAATAAGGACAAAAGGCCCTTTCAAGGGCCTATTTTTCTTATGGGACCCACCGCGGCAGGGGCTAGCCCCTGCCCTTATCCATCTTTCTTAGCTTCTGGTAGCACGTAGGAGTCATACATCTTGTCTTGCGAAGGGGGATACGATGTTCCTTGGAAATCCCAATTTTTTTGATTTTTCTCTTGACAAAATTGAACGAAGTTGTTTTAATATTATCATCATGAAGCAGATTAACCGTAAAAACTCAAGTTATTGGTGGTGGCCTGTAGGATAGTTTCCGACAGGCAAGCGGTAATTTGCTGTAAAAAAGTTATTAAGTTTTTGGAAAACGCAGCCTGTTGGAAGGATAGCAGGTTGCGTTTTTTTATTTGTGTTTTTGGCGATTTGCGGCTAAAAATTGCCGAAAGAATGACTTAGTGTCGAAAATCGCGGGTTGAGGTCATTAAAGAGATATACAATACGAGATATGACGAATGGAAGATTATAGACAAATAATACAGAATGCCAAACCGGGACAGATTGTGCCGATTGTCAAAGAGATCGATATTGATGAGCCGGTTGATTTCTTCGCCAAGCTCAGCGATTATGGCCGAGCCAAGAACTGCTGTTTGTTTGAATCCAGAGAACACCTGGCTGGATACACAGAGCTAACCTTCGGCACGGCAAGGCCGGCACTTTACCTTACCGGCACGGGTGCCGATTTCACTATTAAATCCTTGAGTAATACCGGCAGGCGAATATTGGATTATTTGTCCTCTAAGAAAGAAAGGTTCGCCTTTTGCGAAACAATTGAGTTCGGCCCGGAGGCGATTGTTGGCAAAATTAAACAAATCGAAGAAACAGTCGATGAGCAGACGCGACTGACGAGCACCAATCAGATGGATGTATTACGGGCGGTTGCATTAGCTTTTAGCCTGGCGAGTAAGCCGTTCCGCATAACCTGCGGATTGCTTGGTGCTCTAAGCTACGATTTCATAGATCAGTTTGAAAAGCTCCCCGCCAGTAAAGATGATTTGCTTGGCAATCCCGATTACGAGCTTTATTTCGCTGACAATATTTTCCTTATGGATCACGAGCACAGCAAAGGCTATGTGATTGTCAACTGTGTCATCACCGATGGCGACCGTGAGGCGACAATTGCCGAGACACAAAATTGTCTCGATTACTATTTCGATATTGCAAAGTCCCAAACGCCGAAGCCGAATAAGTTTGCCGGCTCGCTTGAAGCCGCTTCGACTGATACCAGCCAGGAAGAATATGAGAAAATAGTCCGTGACGCCAAGAAACACATTATCGACGGAGATATTTTTCAGGTAGTTCTGAGCAGGACGATAACCGAGCCGTGTCCGGATGAACCGCTGGATGTTTATAAACGACTAAGGGCATTGAATCCATCGCCTTACATGTTCTATCTAAACACGCCTCATACGATACTGATGGGTTCCAGTCCGGAGCTGAATCTGCGTGTCAGTGGCACCGAAGAACGCAGCGTGGAAATTCGCCCGATAGCAGGGACAAAACCTAGAGGCAAAGTTGGAAATATGATCGATCCGGATACAGATTTCAGGTATGAAGCCGAGCTAAAAATCGACCGTAAAGAATTGGCCGAGCACATGATGCTGGTCGATTTGGCACGAAATGACGTTGCTCGCGTAGCTGAGCCCGGCAGCCGGGTAGTTACGGAGCTGCTTACGGTTGAAAAATACGAATCGGTACAGCATCTGGTAAGTAATGTTAAAGGGAAGCTCGCAACAAACCTGGATGCGTTGAGTGCGTATCTTGCTACGATGAACATGGGGACGCTTACCGGTGCTCCGAAGATTGAAGCGATGAAAATAATACGTTTGTTTGAAAAAACCAAGCGCGGCTATTATGGCGGAGCTGTTTGCTATCTGACCGTGGACGGACAATTCGACAGTTGTATCACGATAAGAAGTCTGCAGGTTAGAGACCATACCGCGTATATCAGGGTCGGTGCGGGTATCGTGCACGATAGTGTCCCGAAAACCGAATTTGAGGAAACCGAACACAAAGCCGGATCGTGCCTGCGTGCGATTCGCGGATAAAAATATATTTAGCCCCGTAATTTATTACGGAGTTTGCATTATATGCAGCACAAAAGGACAAGGTATTATGGAAAACGAAAGCAGAAAAGTCTTATTCATCGATAATTTCGATTCGTTCACGTACAACCTGGTGGATGATTTCTGCAAGCGAAAGTGTAAGGCTAAAGTTTACCGGGCCGATACCGAGCTTGAAGAGCTCAAACGAGTAGCCGAAGAATTTGAACCTGACCTTCTTGTAATTTCACCGGGTCCGGGTACGCCGGATAGTGCGGGTGTATCGCTGGCTGTTGTTGATTACTTCAAAGATAAGCTGCCCATATTCGGTGTGTGCCTGGGACATCAGGTTATTGTACAGTACTTTGGCGGTCAGATTAGTCATGCGCCGGAGCCAATGCACGGTAAACCGTCGAGAGTGACACATAATCAAAAGGGAATATTCGCGGGAGTGGAAAATCCATTGCAGGCGGGACGGTATCACAGCTTGTGTGCAGTTGAAGCCCGGCTTCCGGATTGTCTGGAAAAGACGGCGGAGTTTGAAGGAGTAATAATGGGTGTTCAACATAAAGAGCTTCCGCTATTCGGCGTGCAGTTTCATCCGGAGAGTATTCTGACACCCGCAGGCGGAAAAATAATCGAAAACATCCTGACAATTGCAGAAAAAATTAGGACATAGTGTTTAACGTATAGCGGATAGTTATGAGGTAGCGAAGATGGCAACGATAATCGAATATATTGGGCCGTTACTACAGGGGGAGAATCTGAGTTTTGAGCAGGCAACGAGTTTGCTGGATATTGTTTTTGAAGGCGAGGTGCCCGAAGCTCAAATTGCAGCGTTTCTTACGGTGATGCGCGCAAAGGGATCCACAGCGGCAGAGGTTGCAGGGCTGGCCAAATCCCTGCGGAGCCATGCTGTCAAGGTCGAAGCCGGTATCGATAATTTAATAGACGTCGTGGGAACGGGTGGTGCAGCGGTCAAGACCTTCAATGTATCTACGGCATCCGCTTTAGTAGCGGCTGGAGCGGGAGTATATGTGGCAAAGCACGGCAATCGTGCGATAACCAGTAAATGCGGTTCGGCTGATGTGCTTACAGAGCTTGGTGTTAAGATAGATCCCGGGCCTGAAGTTGTAGCGGAGTGCATAAAGCAGGCTCACGTCGGATTTATGTTTGCACCGATGTTCCATCCGGCGATGAAATATGTCCAGCCGATTCGCAAGAGTCTCGGTTTTCGAACGGTCTTCAATATATTGGGGCCTTTGGCCAATCCTGCCGGTGTGCCCGCACTGGTACTGGGTGTCGCTGAGGAAGGACTAATGGAAATGATGGCCGAGGCTCTAAAAATGCTTGGCACTCGGTTCGCATTGGTAGTTCATTGCAATGGATTGGACGAGATAAGCACCGCTTCAATCACTAAAATACTCGAACTAAAAGACGAAAGTATAACGGAAAGACAACTCAATCCGGAGGATTTGGGCATCAAGTTGGCAGATATAGAGGATTTGAAAGTCACTGATGCCAAGACAAGCGCTAAGATTATAAAGGACATATTGACCGGCAAAGAGACAGGCGTGCCAAAAGATATCGTCGTTCTAAATACCTCTGCTGCAATAATTACTGGTGGTCTGGCTGATGATTTTGCCTCAGCGATTAAGCTGGCGGTAGCGTCGATTAAGGATGGTGGCGCATTGGCTTGTCTGGAGAAATTAATAGAAGTTTCGAATAAAGCGTAAGGCATGCCCGTGACGTAAGTGGCGGGTGACTTGTAACGAACATGCTGATAACGAAAGTTAAAATTTGTGGTATTACCAATTACGAAGATGCTGTGGCAGCGATGGATATGGGTGCGGATTTGTTGGGCTTCAATTTTTATCCGCAAAGCCCGAGGTTTTTAACACGGGAAAAAGCCGCGGATATAATCGATAAATTGCCTGGTTTTATAGACACGGCCGGTATCTTTGTGAATGCTTCGATGGAGGAAATCCATGAGGTGAACAGCTTGTGTCAGTTGGACTGGGTTCAGTTTCATGGCGATGAGGATCCCGAGTTTTGCCGATTGTTCCTCTCTCATAACGTCAAAACGATGAAGGCGATACGTGTCAAAAACGAAAAAGATATTGAAATAGCGGACAGCTTCTTTACAGATGCTATTTTATTGGATGCGTTTAATACTGATAGATATGGCGGTACAGGATTGACTTTCGACTGGAACATAGTCGGACATATCGGCAAGCGTGTTTTTTTAGCCGGTGGTATAAATCCTGAAAATGCTGCAAGGGCGGTTGAGCTGGGAGTTTATGGTATAGATGTTTGCAGCGGCGTCGAATCCGAACCGGGCAAAAAAGACCACAAGAAGATGAAAAAACTGTTCGAAAACATACGACATTTAAGAGGATAAATATGAAGTACAAAGGCAAGTTTGGAGATTATGGCGGTTTCTATGTGCCCGAAGTTTTGATGCCGGTGCTGGAAGAATTAGAAGGGGCATTTTATCGCTTTTATGAAGATGAACAGTTCGTGACCGAGCTTGCGCAGCTTTCGAAAGATTATGCTGGCAGACCCAGCCCTCTTTATTATGCGAAAAGATTCAGCGAGCACGTTGGTTTTAAGGTTTATCTAAAACGCGAAGACCTTCTGCACGGCGGGGCACACAAGGTAAATAATACACTCGGGCAGGGTCTTCTGGCCAAATATATGGGCAAGACCAAGCTCATTGCCGAAACCGGAGCAGGACAGCATGGTTTGGCTACGGCGATGATCGGGGCTCTGTTTGGGATGGAAACGAAAATCTTCATGGGCTTGACGGATATCGAACGACAGAGTGTCAATGTTCATAAGATGAAGCTCTGTGGGACAGAAGTGATTGGTGTAGAAGGCGGGACAGGAACATTGAAAGATGCCATCAACGATGCACTTCGTTACTGGACGGCTCACGTTACCGATACTTTTTATCTCTTCGGCTCAGCATGCGGGCCGCATCCGTATCCTACGATAGTCAAACATTTTCAAAGCTGCATCGGTAAAGAAGCCAGACAGCAATGTCTCGACCAGCTCGGCAGACTGCCGGACATGGTAGTAGCGTGTGTGGGGGGAGGCAGTAATGCGATCGGTATTTTTTCAGGATTCGTAGATGAAAAGGATGTCAGGCTAGTTGGCGTGGAAGCCGGCGGAAGGAGCCTGAGCGGCGGCCAGCATGCTGCGAGCCTTGTGGCCGGACGGATGGGAATTTTACACGGTGCCAAGGCATACCTGCTGCAGGACGAAGAAGGCCAGGTTTACGACACCGAATCGGTGAGCGCCGGTCTGGACTATCCGGCTGTCGGGCCCGAACATTGTCTGCTGAAAGATACCGGCAGGGCGGAATATGTTGCGGCGGAAGATAAAGAAGTTCTCGATACCTTCGAGTTGTTGACTAAAACCGAGGGAATATTGCCGGCCCTGGAAAGCTCACACGCCCTGGCCTATCTTGTCAGCCAAAAAAATAAGCTGGACGCTGAGACAATTGCTGTTGTAAATCTTTCGGGCCGAGGTGACAAAGATGTTTCAATCGTTGAGAAACATCGGCCGCTTATGAATGATAAATGATTATTGTTTAACTTTACAAAAAAGGACTCTGTTGATGAAGACATATAAGCAGGTTTTCTCAGAACTGAAAGAACAAAATAAAATGGCCTTGATACCATTTTTTGTGATTGGCGACCCGGATTTTGATACAAGTCTTGAAATCGTTAAAGCGGCTATAGATGCGGGAGCTGATGTTCTGGAATTAGGTATTCCGTTCTCAGACCCGATTGCCGATGGGCCGACAATCCAAAAGGCTGATATCCGCGCAATGAGAAGTGGAATGAGTATGGCGAAGGCTTTAGAGTTTGTCCAAAATATCAAGGACTACAAGGATATTCCAATCGGACTATTGATGTATTACAATCTGATTTACCAATACGGAACGGAAAAATTCTTCAGCGATTTCCACAAGGCCGGAATCAACAGTGTTTTAGTTGCGGATTTGAGTATTGACGATGCGGATGAAATTGTCGGTCCTGCCGCATCAGCAGGTCTTGACACTGTCTTTATGGTGACACCGGTCACCAATCCCCAGAGGATGAAACTAATCGTTTCAAAGACTACCGGCTTTATCTATACCGTTTCGATATTAGGTGTCACTGGCAGCAGAGAGAAACTTTCCGATGTGGTTGAGGGTCTGGTCGACGAATTGAAGAAGCTTACGAGTGTGCCGGTCTGCGTGGGTTTTGGAATCAGCAAAACCGCACACGCTGCGGCGGTCGCTCGGGCAGGGGCCGACGGAGTGATAATCGGCTCAAAATTAGTGGGATTGATTGAGAAGAACCTGGGCAACCCAAAAGAGATGCTGACTGAAATTTCATCTTTCTTAACTGAGGTTAAAAGCGCTATTTAAGCCCTTCTGGAATATTACAGACAGGATTTGACTCCATATTATCCTTGACACATGGGATTTTCCATATTAACGTAATCTCCGGTTTTTTTTCATATTCCCGCAATAAAAGGGTGAATACTTGCGTCCTTACGTCATAGTATTCAGCAAGTGCATAGTGCTAAACCCGGAATAGTATTTGTTTAAATTTTGACGGTTCAATTTTTGGAGGTCACTATTATGAAAAGGTATGTAATCTCGATTGGGTTTGTTTTAGTGGCTCTTATATCAGCCTGGGTTGCGTTTGGGCAGCCGGAAAGTGGACGACCGATGTCGGATCGAGGCCGGGATCGTGATGGCTATATGATGTTTCTAATGCTGTCTCCCGAAGAGGCAGCCGAGCTGAGAGAAAAATGGCCGAGCATGTCCGAGGAGGAAAGAAATAAGTACAGGTCTCAAATGCGTGCAAAATGGGACAGCTTGTCTGACGAAGAAAAGGAAAGGCTCGGGTCTCAAATGCGTGAAAGGTATGGTCGTTCTATGGGCTTTGATGATCAACTAAGTGCCATTGAAACGGTTGAGGCGCAACTTGAAAAACTCAAAGCAAACTTTAAGAGCATGCAGCCTGAAAGTGGCAGGTCATTTCGAGATATTTCCGAGGAAGAAAGGGCCAAGATGACAGAGCAGTATGCAAAGACGCGCCAATCCCGACAGGAAGCACTTCAGGAAATACTGGGACAGCTTGCCAGACTCCAGGGTCAAAGGCCGCCGCGACCAACTACTCAAGATGCGGAATACATAATAGTAAACATTAGTGATCTAAAGCCAATACAGGACTTAGCTGTAAAAGAGAAGGCAACAGAAACAACCCAGCGTCTCGAAAGGCTGATTGCCAGAGCTCGGAGACAAGTAAGTTTTAGGGGCAGGATGTCGGGAATGGGCGGCCCGACGCCTCAAGGTCGTACACGACCTCCGCGCCTCAGGCGTAGAGATATGGAAGCTCAGGACAATTCGGAAAGCTCAGAGCAATAGAAGATGTTTATAAAAGGATGCTAATTTCTGCTATAGGAATTAGATGGAATGTAAGTATATTATTATTTTTTGGAGGTCAGTATTATGAAGAAGTACCTAATCTCAACCATCGCTGTTTTAGTGGTTCTGGTAGTGGTCCTGGCTGCATTTGGCCAGGGAGACAGACCAAGGGGCGGCAGGAGCCGTGAGGCGCAGCAGAATGCGATCGCTGCGATTGAAGCTAAACTTGCAGAGATGAAGAAAGGCATGGAGGAACAACCTGCTTTTAACCGAGAGCAATTTCAGGAAATGTCCGATGAAGAAAGAACTAAAATCAGAGAGCAAATGACGAAGCAGCGTCAGGAGCAGGCGGCAATAGTTGCAGCGATTGAGCAGCAAGTGATGATTCTAAAAGGCGGCAGACAACTACAAACCGAACATGATGAATCTATGGCTGAGCTTCGAGCCATTCACGCGCAGGCGGTAAAGGAAGAAGCCACGGAAACAGCCAAGAGTATCCAGGCCTTAATTGACAAGCGCACCAAGAAATTGGAGGATACTGCAGAAAAACTTCAAATCAGACTTAGGCGAGGCCGGGGAATGAGAGGACCAGGTCAGGGATAAGGAGAAGGCCGCCGGGGACAAGGACAGCAGCAATAGGAATAAAAGCTTTAGAAGATTCTTGTTAGTATTCACAGGCTCCCCCTGTCAATGTGTTATTTATACTGGACACATTCATAGGGGTGAGCCTTTTTTTATGGTAAATACATCGCGATCAAAAAGCCGGATTAACGAAGCATGTAATTACTTCTTCCTTACTGTTGCGGTTCTGCTTTGAGTATGCTTAATTTGAAAGATTGATTTTCAAAGAGTTGTCTGGCAAGCATAGCATATCCCTGGCTTGATGGATGGCTTGCGTCGTGGTAGAAATCTCTCGGCAATACTGGTGGTGTGTAGTAGGCGATGGTGTTCTGCTGGAGCCAAAGTTCGATTTCACTTTTCATCTTTTGATAAACAGTTCGGCTTATGTCCTCCATAATGTGTTCATTAAAGGGGCCGACCAGGACAAATACTGTATTGTTTCTTGCCTTTAATAATTCAATCGTCTGTCGGAAAAAGCTCCATTGCAGTGACGTTGCCGGCTCAACCCATTGAAAATCTTCTTTTGCCGTACGCTTTTGTGTCCGGGGAACAAATTCTTTTTGAGTGTTGTTCTCTGAAGTGGGAAGTTCAAGCGTGACGGCTTTTAAAGGATTTTCGTACGGATGCTCCATCGTCCATGTTGGCATATCCATGTTGTCGAAATAAGCGATTCTCAGATGTGAAGACCAGCTAAAGAAAGGCATATAGCGTTCTGCCACAGATGAAATTCTTCTGGAGTACGAATCCTTATAGCAGGGGATATTCGGCATAAACTGCGGAGCCAGTCTGGGGTGATAAAAATGAAATTCTTTTTCAATGTTCAGATCCAGCTTGCTGGAACTCATCCATAAGGTATTGAGATACAGAATAACATTTTTGCCTGATATGTCCCGGCCGTAGTATTTAAGCAGGCCCGCTAATGCGACAGGATGTACGCCGTCCACGCCCATATTTGCGAACTGGTTACTGCCGGCAATTTCGTTTAGATGATGTGGCAGTGTGTCGTACTTGGATACGTGAGGCCCGTGAATGACCGAGTCACCGATCACAAGTGTTTCATATCGGGAGCAGGCCCATCGGCTGTATTTTTTGTAGAGCCAGTAATCGTTACTAAGCTCGGAGGGCAGGCGATAATCAGCCTCGGGATTGAATTGTTCGAGTCGTTCCCACAGTGTAGGCCCAAGAAAAAATAATACCGAGCATATAATTCCAACGATGAGCCATTCGTATCCGGATAATCGTATGTTATTGGAGCTAAAAGAGGCTTTATTTGTTTTTTCTATTACTTTCAAAATAGTTTACCAATCGCTAATTTCTTTTAAAAATCAGAACTGCTCATAAATAAACGCCTGCTCACTTGATGAAGCAAAAATTATCAGGTATAAAACCATTAAGACAACGATTGTGATGCGCACTGTCGCCAGATCGAGGACCCATCCAATCCTGGATTCATGAGCAAACTGATAAAGCCAGACAACGAAAATAAGCGCCAAAGCCAGAACCGGACAATAAGGATTTGCAAATCCGGAACTGAATATCCTCGTTACAATAATCCATGCGTCGCTGAAACTTTCCGCTCGGAAGAAAATCCAGGCGAATGTGACGAAGGTGAATACTAAAAGTTGCTTTACTAACTTCGGCACCTTTTCTTTATAGAATGTGGTCCTTTCAAGCTGACGTGTCATAACGCGGCCAAGTGCGTGCACCACGCCCCAAATAACAAATGTCCAGGCTGCTCCATGCCACAATCCTGAAATCACCATGGTCAGAAACATATTTTTATATGTATTAAACTTTTCCCTGCGGTTACCTCCAAGGGGAATATAGACGTAGTCCTTAAACCATGAGGAAAGGCTGATGTGCCACCTGGACCAGAAGTCACCTAAGCCGGTTGCCAGATACGGATTGTTGAAGTTCAGTGTCAAATTAAAGCCCATCGTTCGTGCCACGCCTCGTGCCATGTCCGTGTAGCCGCTAAAGTCGAAATAAATCTGCCAGCCGAAAAGAAAAGTAGCAAGTATCAATGCGGGCGATTGAAATTTATCCGGAGCAGCATAAATCTTATCAACATAGAGTGCCAGATAGTCAGCCAAAGCAACTTTTTTGAAAAAACCAACGATGAACAAGGAAAAGCCGTCCGTGATGTCCTGGCGAGAAAACTTTGGTCTCATGTGTAACTGTGGAAGCAGGTTTCTCGCTCTTTCAATCGGGCCGGCTACTAATCGGGGGAAAAACGAGACGAAGGTGGCGTACGTAATGAAGCTCTTTTCTCGTTCTATATTGCCGCGATAGTAATCGATTGTGTAGCTCATAGACTGGAAAATGTAGAACGATATACCTATGGGCAAAATTATGCCGGGTGCTGGAAGGGTGTATGAAATCTCCAATGACGACAATAGAACATTCAAATTGTCGGTTACGAATCCTGCGTATTTGAAGAAACCCAGGAGCGCAAGGCTGTTTGCTATGCTTATTGAAAGCCAAACTTTCTTCCGCCCCCATTTTTCCATCATTAAAACCACTATGTAATCAAGCGAAGTTGCATAAAGCAGCAGAATCAGATATAGAGGATTGAACCACGCGTAGAAGATATAAGAAGCGGCTAAAAGCCAGGGCAGCCTTAGCTTTGTCTCTTTCAGAGCCAGGTAGATTGGATACACAATCAGGAAGAACAGTACAAACGGCCAGGTATGAAATAACATTTCGTTACCTTCTACCTCATCAAAACGCGAATATGTGCCTCTACCGATGCGGCAAGTCCCTGGAGGTTATAGCCTCCCTCAAGGACAGAAACCAGCCGGCCTTCACAATATTTTTCGGCTATATCTTTTACCATCTGTGTTAGTTGCTCAAATCCTTCTTCGGTGACCTTCATACCACCGAGCAGGTCGTCCTTGTGGGCGTCAAATCCCGCCGAGATAAGAACGAAGTCCGGAGAGAATGAAAGAGCTGCGGGCTTAAGGATATCTTCAAAAACGCTCAGGTAAACGGCGTCTCCGGAACCGGCCGGCAAGGGCACATTAATATTGTAATTCAAACCTTTTCCATTACCCTTTTCTGTTTCGGTTCCAGTGCCCGGATAGAAGGGATACTGATGAGTACTAAAATACAGTACATTAGGGTCATCGTAAAACGTTGCCTGTGTTCCGTTGCCGTGGTGCACGTCCCAGTCCACGATAAGTATCTTTGGTAGATTATATTTTTGCTGAATGTACCGCACGCCGACAGCAACGTTGTTGAATATGCAGAATCCCATCGCCTTGTCCTCTATCGCGTGGTGGCCTGGAGGACGCACGGCACAAAAAGCGTTTGTAATTTTTCCTTCCATGACAGCATCGATTGCTGAAATTACACCCCCTGCAGCTATGAGTGCTGCCTCATAAGATTTTGATGATATCGGATTGTCCAATGAATCCAGATATCCTGCGCCATTTTCGCAGCTTCTTTTGGCTCGCTCTATATATTCGGGTGTGTGAACCTTAGTGAGCCATTCCATGCTGACAGGCGAGGGGGTAAGCTGTAATAGTTCAGAATATAATCCCTTTGATTTTAATCTTTCTATTATCGCTGTCAGCCTTTGAGGTTTTTCAGGATGGCCTTCGGTTGTTTTATGCTCGATGTAAATGTCATGATAAACGAATCCTGTTTTTGAAGTTTGTTGCGTTTGATTTTGTTTTTCCATAGTTTGATTAGTTAATGTATTGTCAGGAGAATTTTTTACGCAGCGAAAACCTATCGCGTCACTGGCCAGGCAGGTATCATCGATGGAGGGATCGCTTGCACGATACGATGAGCGGGCACTGTTTGCACTGGAATTCCACGCTCCGCCGCGCAGTACCCTTTCCCGTCCGTAGGGCGGCCCCTTTGGGTCTCTCTCGGGGCTTTGTTCGTAATAATTCTCGGAATACCAGTCATTGCACCATTCCGAGACATTGCCGTATATATCATAGAGCCCCCTTGGATTAGGTTTCTTCTGTCCGACCGGATGGGTCTTTCCGGAGGAGTTATCGGCGAACCAGGCATAAGTTTTTAGTTTCCGCGCATCGTTACCAAAGCTGTACTTTGTGCTGGTGCCTGCTCGAGAAGCATACTCCCATTCCGCTTCCGTTGGAAGTCTGTATCCGTTGGCGTTGAAGTTGCACAGCCAGGTTTCTTCATCGTAGCAGGGTTCGAGGTCCTCCGCTAACGAACGCTCATTGCAATACATAGCTGCATCTGTCCAGTTGATTTGTTCCAACGGATGTTTCGGATTCTTGAAATGCGACGGATCTGAGATTTGATATTTCTTAAATTGCTCTTGAGTCACTTCAAATCTGTCCATCCAAAAAGAGCTAATCCATACTCTATGCGCGGGCGACTCGTCATTTGCTCCATCATCACTTCCCATCTCAAACCAACTTCCGGGAATTATTACCATCTCGACGCCGGTCTTTGTTTTCATTACCTGAGGCGTATCTCTGATGTCCTTAGTGCGTCGGCAGCCGGATATAATCAACGATATCAATACCAGACAGAATATCCCCGCCGTTACTTTAGCAAGTTGTGTTCTCATTTGCCATTTTCCTGGGCTGCTTTTTCGACCGCTTCGATTTGTCAATGCTTCAACGAAAATCTTCTCATCTTTATCTGTTAGGGCTGTCTTTGTCCGGGTCCTGTGTTTGCTCAACAGTTTGCGGAATCGGAATCCAGTCTGGTTCCTTATTGTGTTTTCCATCGGTGGTGATTTTTACCCATTTTCCTGATAAATCACTAATGCATATATTCCAGCCTCTTGCTCTGCCGCCAACATTCTGCTTACCCCTGAAAGGACCATAACTAAGAGCGACGTATCTGCCGTCAGGTGAAAAGTCGACGTGATAGACTTTTGCTACACTTGAGCATCTGACGATTTTGCGAATGTTAGAGACTCGGGGCGATAGTTGCGTTAGGTCAATATCAGCGACGCATAATTCCCAGTCAGTCTCACCCCATGTTATCTTTTTGCCGTCAGTGCTGAAATCCGGTCTGCAACCTTTGACTCCCCATCGTGACAGGTCGTAAACTTCCGTCCCATTAGCTTCTAAAGCCAGGATATTATCACTATACCTGGTTCCTCCCTGGACTACGGCAAGAAGCCAGTTCCCGTCGGGCGACCAGCAGATAGCATAAGCGTGGTTTAAATTCTTGTTTGGGTGTGGTCTGTGCCGGGCGGTTTTCAGGTCGTAAAAGAAAAGTCCCGAGGTTGCATACTCTCTGTTGTTGTAGCGATCATATTCTCCCTTGAGATAAGCGATGCTTTTGCTGTCAGGACTCCAACAGGGCTGGCGGGCGTTTTCAGCGACTTTTGTCCGTCTGATCCCGTCGATGTTCATGTAATAAACACTTCTGATTTTGTTTCTTCCTGTTTTTTCATCGACGACAAAACATATCTTTTTGCCGTCGGGAGAAGCGTGGGGGTACATCTCATCCAGGCCAGGAGTTTGGGTAAGATTAATCTGATTAGAGCCGTCAGCGTTCATCTGGTATATTTCCCAGTTTTCTTTGCCGTCGGTGGTGCGATAGGTTTCAAACAAAATCTTGAAAGGGATTTCTCCAAGATTTAACTCTTCCGGGGCGGATGGTATTCTCTTCAACCTTGGTTCATTTTGGTTTTGTGTTCCCCCAGGCGCATTGTTGAATACGCACAGAGTCAGCAAAGAGGACAAAATAAATACCACGTTCGCCCGGGACAACCTTTCTCTTATGATGCTGTATTGCTTAGCCATATAACCTCGTTCTTTCCTGCTATATGTGCCGATTTTTCATGAGTAAGTATATTTTAAACGACATAAAATAGCAAGAAAACAATAGTCATTGTGCTGTAAA
>CAZQXE010000014.1:0-9057 GCA_964597115.1 uncultured Pirellulales bacterium
AAGGGCGGCTTGCCCCATTCGGTATTTGGGGAGGGAAAAGACAAGGCAAAAGTCAAAAGGCACAAGTCATATCGTGAATCGTGAATCACACACGCACACAATAACCGCGGCCAGTGGCAGCGGCTAACAAAATTCATTAACTCATTAACCCATTCACTCATTCTCTTTGCGATGTTCGCAACAACCAAGGTTGACATTTCCTTTTCGTTGTCGGTTCCGACGATTCTTGTCCGTATCGCGGTGCGGATTGTTCTTCTGTACCGGCGAATACAGTACGGATATACCTTTCGCAGAATCAAGCTGACACGCGGCAAATACGCAATAGTCGATGCGGAAGATTTCGAGAAGCTGAACCAATATAAATGGCACTGTACGTATAATGGTTATGCGTGTCGGTCAGTATATATAAGTGGTATTAAAAACAAAAAACAGGTGTATGTTTTTATGCATAACACTGTTTGTCCGGCGCCTGCCGGTAAGATAACCGACCATGTTAATCGCAATAAACTTGATAATCGAAAAGCTAATCTAAGGCCTGCTACGCAAAAGCAGAACGTCTGGAACCGCAGGATCAAAAAAGAGAATAGAAAAACACAATACAACGGCATTATGTGGAGAAGAGATAGGAAGAAATGGCGAGTGCGTTTGACGATTAATGGACGACAGAGAACGTTCGGACATTACGATGACGAAATAGAGGCTGCAAAGGCGTACGATGAGATGGCGAAGAAGTATCGCGGTGATTTTGCGGTTTTGAATTTCCCGTAAGGGGTGGTTTACCCCATGAGATAAAGCCGTAGCCGTCTATCTCACGGGGTGGACATGGTTGTCTTTGTGGATACCTGCTTGCGCAGGTATGACAAATCGAATGACATTGTTATTAATTCAGCAGCTTTGGCTCCATTCTTTGCAGCCACGAGGGTAATTGCTCGCGGGTCACGTTTTCCCACAGTCCTTTTTTAAAGCTGCGGGCGCCAGCTTCCAACTGCTTGTACTTGTTAAAGAAACTATGGCTGAATCGCAAATCCGCATAGACGAAGCCATCGGTCAGCAGAACTTCATTCAGGAACCTGCCATCGGGCAATTTAACGTAAGCCAAAAGTCTGCCGTATTTGCCCCTGGTGGGATTCGGATTATCGAGATAGACGGTGACATCTTTTCCGAGGATCAATTCTTTTGTAAATTTGGTGGCCTCAAGGGCGAAATACATTTTTCCAAACTGTTCGCTGTGGGCCTCGGGCGCATCGATTCCGAGCAGCCTTATCCTTGTTGTTTTATGGCGCTGGCCATCCACCGCCGGGTGTCCCAAGTGGGACCTTGCGGGATACGTGCCATCGGGAATATCGATATCTATCGTGTCACCATCTATGACTTTTGCGATGGCGAAGGTTTGAGCGTGGTATTTTTCAAGGTCGTGTGCCTCTGTCTGTTCATCGGATTTGGGCTGGGGCCGCCAATTATGTCTGACAAAGCTTCGATCGAACAGGATAAGCAACGCAGCGCCTAACAGGCACAAGATTGTGATGCCGGTCTTCCGGCGTTTGCTCATGGCGAAAGCGGGTTTGTCCTTTTTGGACCGCATTTAGCTGATAATAAATAGTGTCCCGAGTTGTGGGGGACGAGTTATTGATTACGCTGCACGGCGGATTTATCCAGCTCGAAGGCACGACAGATGGCCTCGAGCGCTTTCTCCGCCTGGGCTTTATCCACGGCACAACTGATGCGAATTTCACTGGTGGTAATCGAATCGATATTTACCTTTGCCTCGGCCAGTGCGCCGAACATTTTCTCGGCTACGCCGTAGTGACTTCGCATGCCGACGCCGACTACGGAGACCTCGGCAATATCTTCGCGAACGAAGACGCCCTGACAATTAACTTCGTCTTTGATTTCTTCGGCAGCTTCTTTCGCAGCGTTTAAATCCGAAATGTCGGTCATAAACGAAAGGTTCGCTTTGTCGGGACTAATTTCCGTTTGAATAATATCGTTGATGATGACTTTGGACTTTGCCAGGTGGGCAAACACTTTTGCGGCGTTACCCGGTATGTTATCAATACCGACCAAACCTATCTTGGCCATGTTCTTTTGTATCGTTGCGCCTGAAACTACTACACCTTCCATATGTGGTACCTCGTGAGTAATTATTGTTCCCTCTGATTCATCACTGCTGCTTCTTACGTGAATTGTCACATCGTATTTTTTGCCGAACTCGATGGCCCTCGGATGCATAACGCCGGCCCCGAGGCTTGCCATCTCGAGCATTTCATCATAACTGATTTGTTCCATCTTCGCAGCCGGTTTGAAGATATTAGGATCTGCTCTGTAAATCCCATCGACGTCGGTATAGATTTCACACTCCTTTGCGCCCAAAGCCGCCGCTATTGCAACCGCTGTCGTGTCCGAGCCGCCCCGACCGAGCGTGGTTATATTTCCCTTACTATCTATACCCTGAAAGCCGGCCACGATTACAATTTTACCGTTGTCCAACTGATTATGTATCCGCTTGGCGTCGATACTTATTATTCTTGCCTTCGTATGGACGTCGTCGGTCAACATTCGGATTTGGCCGCCGGTAAAGCTGATTGCTTCGTGACCCATCGCTTCAAGTGCCATAGCGATGAGCGAGACCGTTTGCTGCTCGCCCGTGCTGAGCAGTTGGTCCATTTCGCGTTTTGGCGGATTGGGATTAATTTCGAAAGCATCGGCAACGAGCTGGTCGGTCTGTTTGCCTCGTGCCGAAGCGACAGCCACGACCTTGTAGCCGCTCTCTGCCGTTTTAATTATTCGCCTGGCGGCCCGACGAATCTTTTCCGCATTAGCAACTGAAGTGCCGCCGAATTTTTGAACGATTATTGCCATGATTAAGCTAATTCAAGTTTACATTTTCCGTATTAGTTTACAGAAATTTTTCTTCGCGGGCAAGTCCTTTAGCACTTTAAGAAATATTCCATCAGCTCGTAGCCGTTGTCTATCCTGAATCCTGATGCGGTTGCGTTGGTCTCGCTAAAAGTAGTATGCAGGATGCCGCTGATATTGTCGCCTGCCATAGCGAATGGGACCGGCTCGGATGAATGAGCGCCGCTTTGGACCGGAGTCGGATGATCGGGCATAACGAGTATTCGCCAGCTCTTGTAACCGGCAAGTGCCTCGAGCACGGGACCTACAATGTGCTTGTCGATTTGCTCGATAGCCTCTTTCTTCATCTCGACGTTGCCGTTATGGGATGCTTCATCAGGTGCTTCTATATGAACAAAGACAATGTCGTATTTTTTTAGCGCTTTAATTGCAGCGGAAGCCTTGCCCTGATAATTTGTGTCGATAAAACCTGTAGCGCCCTGGACATCTATCAGGTCGAAGCCGATTAACTTTGCCATGCCCTTTACGAGATCGACTGCAGTAATAGCGGCGCCTTTGATACCGAATCGTTTTTCGAAACGTTCCATCTGTGCTCTTTTGCCCTGTCCCCAAAGCCAGATGGAGCTGACCTGATTTTCGTCCAGGTCTTTTCTGACTTTGTTAATATCATGGTCGGTGAAAAGCTGCTGTGAACGTGCCATCAAATCGATGAGCAGTTCGGCACCTTTTCCGCGGGGCAGAATTTTTTCTATTGGCTCACCGATGTGGTCGTGGGGCGGATATGTCTGAACATCGAAATCGATCCCCTTAAAAACTAACAGATGCCTGTAGCTCACACCTGCATGGAAACGGATTTGCTCGGTACCAAGCTGGTCTTCAAGCTCTTTTATTAAATTGCCGCCCTCGGCGGTGGATATGTGCCCGGCACTGTGGTCGACGATTGTGCCGTCTGCAATGGTAATCAGATTGCACCGAAAGACCCAGTCGTCTAACGATAACTTTATGTTACGCGCCACCGCCTCAATCGGCGCGCGGCCGGAATAGTAACGCTTTGGGTCATAACCCAGCAAACTCATTTGAGCCACGTCACTGCCGGGCTCCATACCATCAGGAATCGTTCGGACAAGACCTTGCCTGCCCTGTGTGCTGATTTTGTCCATGTTGGGTGTTTCAGCAGCTTCGAGGACTGTTTTTCCAGCGAATTGCTTGAGCGGTTCATCTGCGGCGCCGTCAGGAATTATTATGACATACTTAGTCACTAATCTTTGTCCTCGGGGATGTCCACAATTCTGATGCAGACTGGTTTTGCACCAATAACGTCAAGCCTTTCCATATCTTCCAAAGCAGCAAAGATGTTTTTCTGCCGGGTCGGATGAGTTACAATTACAACTGGGACGGTATTGTCCGGACCTATATCTTCGTGTTGTAACGCACCGGATATGCTTATCTGATGGTCGGCAAGCACTTTGCTCCACTGAGCTATTACGCCCGGCTGGTCCTTGCACATTATCCTAATGTAAAACTTGCCAACGAGATTATCTATTTTCTCTATTAACGGTGCTGTCTGAGAACTGGATTGCAGATTCAAATGACGGAAAGTAGTAGCGGAATTGCCCAGAGCAACATCAATAATATCCGCTACGACAGCGCTTGCTGTAGGCATCATTCCGGCACCTCGACCGTAGAACATCACCTGTCCAACCGCGCTGCCGAATATACTGACAGCATTGAATGGGCCTTCTACACGGGCAAGCGAGCTGTCCTTGGCGATAAAAGACGGATGCACACGTAATGAGATTTTACCTTGATTATTTTTCTGTCCGATTGCGAGCAATTTTAGACGATAGCCCATTTCGCTGCCGTAGCGGATATCGTCGGCAGAAATTGCATCAATGCCCTCGACAAAGATATCGTCGAGCGATATTTCATATCCGAAAGCGATAGAGCCCAGGATGGCCAGTTTGTGTGCACTGTCACCACCACTGATATCTAACGTAGGGTCTGCTTCAGCGTACCCTTTTTCCTGTGCCTGGGCCAAGGCCTCGGAAAAGTTTTCGTTTTCAGATGTCATATTCGAGAGGATGTAGTTACATGTCCCATTAACAATGCCGTACATCGCCATGATATTATTTGCTGTCAATCCTGATCGAATTGCCGAGATGATTGGTATTCCTCCCGCGCAGCTTGCTTCAAATGCTATGCATCGGCTATTCTTGCGAGCGGCCCTGTAAAGCTCATTGCCGTGCTCAGCCAGCAGGGCCTTGTTGGCAGTGACCACGTCTTTTCCTGCCTCGAGCATTTTTAGCTGAACCTGTTTTGCTGCATCTGTTCCACCGATCATCTCAATACCAATTTGAATCGTGTCATCGTCTAACAATTTGTTCAAATCGCTGGTAAGAATACCGTCGGGCAGTTTTACCGGGCGCACGGACTTTGTGTCGATATCCACAACGCAGGCAAGTTCCAATCGAAGACCGGTTTTGGCTGCAATTGAATCTGCTTCTTCGATTAAAAGTTTTGCCACGCCGCTGCCTATGGTGCCGAAGCCGGCAAGCCCAACTCTTACAATCCGTTCGTCCATAAAGACATCTTCCAACCAATATCCAAAAAAAGGTTATCGCACCTGCAAAACCAGAAATGGGAATCCGGATATTTGGCTCCCAGGTTCGCTGAGGATTTATTCTCAAGGGAATAAATCGATTCAAGCGGGAATACTATTGAAATTGCCCTTGATAGTCAAGCAAAAACCACCAAATTGAAGATATTGGCCTCCTTGGGAGAACTAAAAAGATATTGACTCGATAGCCCCTTTTATGTTAAAATATGTTAGAATAGGCAAGGCTGTGTAGGCGTAGTTTATTTAAACAGCAGAAAACAATAGCCAAAGGCAGGAAAGTTGGCTTTGTTTATGCTGTAAGCAGGGTAAGTGTCCGATAATAAAGGTCGGTATTTTAAAGTGCCCGAAACAAGCAGCTTAGGGGGTTTTCGCCCCCTTGAATGTTGAGTAATAGTATTGGTTAAGAAAGCCATCATGTTCGAAGGTAAATCACGGAAACAGGCTTCCAGGCAGGATAGTAGTTCTCATCATCAAAAAAGCGATGAGAGCAAAAAAAAAGTACCGAGCGATCCGGCTGACCGGACTCTTGCATGCCGCCATGAGCTAAAATATAAAATTAGCGAACCTAAAGCTGCCGCAATTGCTCAATTCATTAAACCATACCTTCAAACCGACCGGTACTGCAAGTTGCACCGAAGCGGTGATTACCCGATTGTAAGTCTCTATTTGGACTCGGTTGATATGCTTCTGTGCCGGGAATCTCTTACGGGACAAAAGAATCGCTTTAAGCTGCGAATACGCAGTTATACCGACGAACCTGATTATCCTCGCTTCTTTGAAATCAAGCGTCGCATTAACACGATTATTTTTAAGAGCCGGGCTCGGGTTATGGATCGTGATGTTCCGGCTTTGCTTGAGGGAAAGCCTCTGCCGCCGCAGGATTACACCGCCGACGAAGGGACAATCAATCAGTTCCAGATGTATTTGAGCAGTATCAGGGCCAAACCGGCGGTTCTTGTTCGTTATAAGCGACAGGCATACGAAGGTACTACTCAGAACAGAGTAAGAGTCACCTTTGACCGTGAGCTTGCATACAATATTACACGTTGTCCTGAAGTACGGCTTGGAGGCGGAGGCTGGCAGCGTAATCCCTATACTGCAGGTGCCGTTATTCTTGAGATCAAATTTACCGATCATTACCCTGGGTGGTTAAGCGAGATGATTAAATGTTTTAATTTGCGCCAGCAGTCAATATCGAAATATGCTTCATCGATTGAGGAATCCTGTTCGGTGAGATTCTGTGCACCGCAATTAACGGTGTCGTAACTATGGATAAAATTTGGCAAATATTGGAAGATACTCCTGCAACGGGGGGGCTGTTTTCACCCGAGTCCGTTCTGTTGTCTCTATTGCTGGCTTTTGTTTTGGGTCAGGCCATAGCCTGGGTATATTACTTTACTCATAGTGGTCTGTCTTATTCGAGGTCCTTTGTGCAGTCGCTGATTCTTATTACTGTTGTCGTGGCAATGGTAATGGCTGTGATCGGTACTAATATCATTACTGCTGTTGGGCTGATGGGTGCTTTAGCGATTATACGTTTTCGCAACATTGTCAAAGATACGAGGGACATAGCCTTCATTTTCTGTTCACTTGTAGTAGGCATGGCAGCAGGTTCTCAGCGTTACGCCGTCGCGGTTGTCGGCACTGTTATTTTAAGTTTGATAATAATATACCTGTATCTGACCGGCTTCGGAACACATCAACCACATAACGGCTTTTTGCGGTTTACTTTTCGGGGGCATATCGGGCCCGATAGTCCAATACCCAATATTCTAAAACGTTTCTGCGGCAGCTTCATGCTTATATCGGCCCAGGACAGCGGCTTTGGCACATCGGAAGTTGAATACGCCTACCAGTTGATGATACGAAATGCTGCAAGAAACCAGCAGTTGTTATCCGAACTACAGGAAGTTGAGGGTGTCGAGAACATAAGTTTGTCAATGCAGGAACAGTTGCTGGAGGTTTAGGCTGCGTATGAAAAGGATAAGTTCCAGAAGTTATCCGTTTCGTTTGCGTCCGCACCTTTTCCCTATAATCGTGTGGTTAGGTGCGTTAGCATGCATAGCTGTGCTTTTTTCTCGTCGCTCGCAGCGTTTTGAGGTTCTGGGAATGGCTCAGGGCCAGATAAGTCAGATCGAGGCAACATGCACGGGGAGGTTGACAGATATCTACGTCGATTTATTTGAACAGGTTGACGCTGGACAAACATTAGCTGTAATCGACACTGTCCTTGATAACGAACGCATGGTAGAGGCTGAATTGAAATCACAATTAGACACTGCCATAGCTGAGATAGAACACCTGACGGCGCAATTGGTCCCCACACAGGATGCTCTGCTGGCTGAAAAGACTGATCGAGAGATTAACCTCGCTACGGAAATGAGGCGATTTCTCGTAGACGCCGACCAGGCAAGGCTTCAGATACTGGCGCTGAAAGCACAAATAGCATCTGACCGTGTAGTACTGGCTGACTTGGAGGCCGAGGTAGAAATTACCGAGGCTTTGCTCAAAGAAGACGTTGTCGCATCTTATGAACTGCAGAAAGTAAACGCACAGCACGACAGTTTGGCCAAGAAGGTGCAAGAGAACGAAACCATGCTCGCGCAGGCCGAGAGATATCTCGTGTTGGCCACGCAAAGGCTGGATGATTTTGCTAAGCGTCAGCTAGTGCACCCCTCCGTAGACAGTGCTCTTGAGGTCATAAGAAAAGAAATACGGGTTCAAGAGGAACTGGTTCATGGGCTTGTGGAACAGCTTGAGGCACTGAAGGCACGCCGGGTGATAGAGTTGAAAGCCCCGTTCGCAGGCGTTGTGATCTCGATTCAGGGCCGGGCGAATCAGGCGATCTTGCGCAGACCCGGCGAGGACGTGATCCGCCAGGCCGGCGAAGTGGTTCAAGCTGGTGACTCAATACTGGCGGTGGCCGAGTTCAAACCCAGTGAAATCGTAGCCTACATCAGCGAAAGCCAATTGGGGCTGGTACGAGAAAAGAATCCGGTTGAAATCGTCAAGAGCAGACCGCCTGAACAGAAAGCACGATGCGAGGTGGACTACATTGGTCCCACGCTGGAACTCATGCCCGAGCAGTTGTGGCGCAATCCGGCTGTTCCCCAGTGGGGCCGGCCGATCATCATAAGAATTCCCGAGGCTCTGGAGCTGGTTGCGGGCGAGTTAGTGGGCGTAAGAACCTTGTAGTCTTGCTAAAAACCGGCCTGATTCCGATATATGAAACAAAACCAAGCTCAAGGACACTAAAAGACAGGTTCAGGACAGATGATTTGGAGTGGTGAAAGTAGAAAACTTCTGGATTCGATATTATTCAGCCTCGTCGGCCTGTGCTGTCTGGCTGGGTGCGCACGGCAGAACTACAAAGCCGAAGCCGACGAGCAAGTCTATCAGATTATCGATAAGAAGTGGCGGGACGAATTTGGTACTAAGGCAAATTATAAAATCAGCGATACCGAACCACTACCTAACGATATTCAAATCGAGAAAGCATCTGTTCCTTCCGGTGTCCTGACTTTATCTCAGGCGGCGGCTCTGGCGACGGCGCACAATCGCGAATATCAGAGTCAAAAAGAAGC
>CAZQXE010000014.1:9157-25386 GCA_964597115.1 uncultured Pirellulales bacterium
AGGCGGCGGCTCTGGCGACGGCGCACAATCGCGAATATCAGAGTCAAAAAGAAGCCCTTTATGTCAAGGCCCTGGATTTGAGGCTGACCCGGCACCAGTTTGAAAACCAATACATGGGAGGATTTAGCGGCGGATATGATGCGAATCCCGACAGTGACGTTCTTGGTCTCGAAGCTAATGTTGGTTTTAATCGTTTATTGGCAAGCGGTACTCAAATCAGCACGAATGTTGCTGCTGCATGGGTTGAAGTGCTTACCGGCAATCTGCGCAGCGGTTTAACTTCGATATTAAGCATGACTGTAACCCAGCCTCTGCTTCGCGGCGCCGACCGCAGAATTATACTGGAGGACCTTACGCAGGCCGAACGTGATACGCTTTATCAGGTACGTTCGTTCAATCGGTTTCGCAAGACTTTCGTGGTTTCTGTTATCAGCCAGTATTACGGAGTTTTGCAGCAATTAGATTCTGTCAGGAACGCAAGAGATAATTACAGCACCTTGACATTTCTCTATGAACGAGTTGAGATATTGGCTAATGCGGGACGTCTGCCGCTGTTCGAGCTGGACAGGATTCGCCAGGATAAACTAAAAGCCCTGGATGTCTATGCCCAGGCACAGAAGGATTACAAGCAGTTGCTGGACGAGTTCAAGATAACTTTGAGCTTGCCCACCACAGCCGATTTAGAATTGGACGAAAAAGAATTAGAAGCTCTAAGAACGGTGGAGATGATACCACCGAACTTTTCCGAGGATGAAGTTCTCGAAACCGCTTTGCTCAGACGTCTTGACCTGTCTAACAGTGCTGATAGTGTGATTGACGCCCAGCGAAAAGTATATGTTGCCGCCGATTCGCTACGTGCTGAGTTAAACCTTGTTGGCAGTGCCAGTGCCGTTACAGCCAAACGTGCAGATCGTAACACACTCGGCTCTCTCAGAGAAAAGTACGGACTTGGTTTTGAGCTTGATTTGCCTCTGGATCGGGTACCCGAACAACACGTTTATCGAAAGACTCTGATTACTCTGAACCAGCGACAGCGAGAATATGACCAGGATGCCGATGTAATAAGACTTCAGGTGCGAGAAGCTCACCGCGACCTGACGGAAGCAGCCGAACGCTATAAAATATTCTCAGAGGGCCTTGTATTAGCACAGAAACGATTCAAAGACACCTTTTTACTGCTCCAATACGGCCGAGCAAGCAGCCGTCGTGTGCTCGATGCCCAAGACGACTTGTTTGACGCTCAGAATTCTGCTACAGAAGCTCTTGTGGACTATACCGTTGCGACTCTGAATTTCTATCGCGATACGGGAGTGCTTCATGTACGCCCGGACGGTATGTGGCAGCACTAAATCTATATCATTTCTCCGGCATTAATAACTTGCCATTTCCAAAAATGCTACAGCCTGTTTGAATAGCGTCAGAGCACTCCGGATTTTAATGGATTTTCTCGGTTTTTTGTTATATCGTGTACGAAAAGCTTGTTTTCAGCATTGGTAAGGAGTGCAAAGCATAGATGTGTTCTAACAATGGATTTTATAGAATCAACGAAATAGAGAAGAAATGGCAACGGTTCTGGGAAGAGTCGAAGATATTCAAAGCACAGGACTGCGATAATTCCAGGTGTAAATATTACGTACTGGATATGTTTCCCTACCCGAGCGGCCAGGGTTTGCACGTCGGCCATCCGGAAGGTTATACCGCGAGCGATATGGTCGCCCGTTACAAAAGGATGAAGGGCTTCAACGTCCTGCATCCAATGGGTTGGGATGCTTTTGGTTTGCCTGCTGAACAATATGCCATCCAGACGGGCACTGCTCCCGGTAAGACAACACAAAAGAACGTAGATAATATACGTAAGCAAATTAAATCCCTCGGTTTCAGCTACGACTGGGATCGGGAAGTTAATACTACCGACCTGAATTACTATAAGTGGACCCAGTGGATATTCCTGAATTTGTTTAACAGCTACTTCGATGAGACCGAGCAGAAAGCCAAGCCGATCAATCAGTTGCCGATTCCGGAAGGAATGACTGAAGCCGAAAAACAGAGGTACATAGATGAAAAACGTTTGGCTTACGAAGCTGAAGTGGCGGTAAACTGGTGTCCGGAACTGGGGACGGTTTTGGCAAATGAGGAAGTAGTGGGGGGGCTGAGCGAACGCGGCGGCTATCCGGTTGTCAGAAAACCGATGCGCCAGTGGATGCTGCGGATAACGAAATACGCCGAAAGGCTGCTCGAAGATTTGGCTGAGGTTGATTGGCCGGACTCGATTAAGAAACTCCAGACGGATTGGGTGGGCAAGAGTATCGGGGCCGATGTCGATTTCGAGGTTGATGGTTTTGACGAGAACATTCGCGTTTTTACTACCCGTCCCGATACGCTGTTCGGTGCAACGTATATGGTGATGGCTCCTGAGCATCCACTCGTAGATGGACTTACAAGTGCCGAATGTAAAGAAGCTATTCAAAAATATCGTCAAGAGGCTGCTAAAAAAAGCGACCTTGACCGTACCGATTTAGCCAAAGAAAAAACCGGAGAATTCATAGGCGCCCACGCTATTAACCCTGTTAACGGCGAAAAGATTCCAATTTGGATAAGCGACTATGTATTGATAAGCTACGGAACTGGTGCAATCATGGCCGTGCCAGCCCACGATGAGCGTGATTTTGAGTTCGCGACGAAATTCAACCTGCCGATTATCCCGGTTGTTGAGCCACTGGATAAAGAACAGGCAGAGTTGGTCGGGCGAGGTGAGCTGTGCTTTGTTGGCGATGGCAGGGCTATTAACAGCGGACAGTTTGATGGATTGAGTACGGCAGAATTCAAAGAGCGAATTGCAGATTGGCTTGCGCAGAAGAATAGGGGCAGAAAAGCTGTAAATTATAAGTTGCGGGACTGGCTTTTCAGCAGGCAGCGATATTGGGGTGAGCCGTTTCCGATTTTGCACACCGAAGACGGTCGCGTCATCGGGCTTTCAGAGGAAGATTTACCCTTAAAGCTACCGGTAGTCGAAAATTACAAACCATTAGGTACAGGTGAACCGCCGTTGGCCAACGCAGCCGATTGGGTAAACCTAACGCTTGCAGATGGCACGAAGGCCAGACGTGAAACGAACACCATGCCTCAGTGGGCCGGCAGTTGCTGGTATTATCTGCGCTATCTTGATCCTCATAATGATCAGCAGGGCTGGGATCCCGAGAAAGAGAAATACTGGATGAATGGCGGGGGGGTAGATTTATATATCGGCGGCGCTGAACATGCCGTGCTGCACCTGTTATATTCACGTTTTTGGCATAAGTTTCTATATGACCTGGGCTATGTCAGCACGAAGGAGCCGTTCAAGAAACTGATTAATCAGGGAATGATTTTGGGTGAAGACGGCCAGAAGATGAGCAAGTCCCGCGGCAATGTAGTCAATCCCGATAAGGTGATTGCTGATTACGGGGCCGATTCCATGCGGCTTTACGAGATGTTCATGGGACCTTTGGAAGCGATCAAGCCCTGGAGTATGCAGGGGGTCGAAGGTGTGCATCGATTTCTGCAGAAAATTTGGCGTGTTGTTGTTGATAAAGATACCGGTGAGCTTGCCGGAGCGGTAAAAGAAGCTCAGGCGGATGAGGCGACGCTTAGATTGTTGAACCAGACGATAAAGAAAGTCGGTGATGATATCGAGAGTTTCGGCTTTAATACAGCCATAAGTGCGATGATGATTTTCGTAAATCATCTAAACAAACAACAGGTTGTGCCTAAAACTGTCGTTGAAAAATTAATACTGATTCTTGCCCCATTCGCACCTCACATTGCCGAAGAGCTTTGGCAGAAATTGGGTCATGCCGACAGCCTTACCTTTGAGCCGTGGCCGGAATACGACAAAGAACTTATCAAAGAGAAGGAAATCGAATTGGCAGTACAGGTCAACGGCAAGATTAAGGACAAGATAGTCGTTGCCGCCGATGCCGACGAGGAGCAGATAAAGCAGAAGGCATTAAGCAGTGAAAAGGTTACTGCTGCACTTGAAGGTAAGGAACCGAAGAAAATCATTGTCGTTAAACCAAGAATCGTTAGCATTATCACGTAACTATAATAAATTATGTAGCAACCAATGTGTTTTGAAATTGAAGCCAAGTTGAAGGTCGATTCATTACAGGAAGTAGAAAGTAAGCTAAAGCAGCTCGGTGCCGAGTTCTTGGCGGAGCAGTTGCAAACTGATTATCACTTTGACGATGCGAACAAAATCCTGACTAAAGCTGACAGAAGTCTTCGATTAAGACGACAGAAGAGCGGCGAAAACGAAAGGTTTTTTTTGACTTATAAAGGCTCAAAGGAAAAAAGCGATTTCAAAAAGAGACAGGAGATAGAGATTGAAATTGAAAATGCGGATTCGATGCAGAAATTACTTATGGCTCTGGGGTATGAAATGGCGTTATCAGTAGAGAAAAAGCGTTGTCTTTGGAAACTTGGTGGATGTGAGGTTGCTTTGGACGAATTGCCTTTGTTAGGTAATTTTGTGGAAATAGAGGGACCTGATGACGAGGAAATCACAAATGTACAGAAGCGTTTGGGATTGGCAAATTTATCACACGTCGCAAAAAGCTACGCACATTTAATGAAAGAAAGGCTTTGTGAACATAACGCGTGAATAAAATTCCGTGGATTGGGTCGCGAAGCACAAGATATCAGATATGAAACCGGATAATGGCTACGTTGCCTATATAGTGAATCCAAAAGCCGGAGCTACGAGCAGCAAATTGACCGGGCGCCGATTTGGGCAATATCTTGTCAAAAGAGGATTCGAAGTCAGGGTGAGTCTGACTGCTTCTTTATACAATGCCTGTGAACTCGCTACGAACGCAGCGGTAGATTACGATTGTGCGATGGTTGTCGTTGTAGGCGGCGACGGTACTGTCAGAGAGGTGGCACATGGACTGGAAGGAAGCAGTAAACCGTTACTGATAGTACCACACGGGACGGAGAATTTGCTGGCGAATGAATTAGGTTTCGATGGAAGGCTAAAGACTATTATAAAAACGTTTGAAGCGGAATACATTCGGCCTCTGGATTTAGGAAGTGCGAACGGAAAATGCTTCACTTCTATAGCTGGTTTCGGGTTTGACGGCGAGATAGTTAAGCGAGTCTGCGAGCAGCGGGCCGGACATATAGATTACTTCGATTATTTCTGGCCGATATGGCGAACGTTCTGGAGCTATAAATTCAGTCCGATGAAGGTAGAAGTTGACGGAGAAGAAATTTTCGATGGCCAATGCCTGGTTTTTGTCGGAAACATTTCAAGGTATGCCATAGGTTTGCAGATATTGCACCACGCTGATTTCGGCGATGGTTTGTTGGATGTATGCATATATAAATGTGCATCTCAACTCCACCTGGCCAAGCATTCATTGATGACTATGTTGAAACACCATTCGAACAGAGGCGATGTTATCTATCGTCAGGGAAAGAGTATTTCTGTAAGCTCCGGTACGGATCTTATCAGCACTGAAATTGATGGTGACCCCGGTCCGGCCTTGCCGGTAGAGATCAAGGTGATACCCAAAGCGGTTAACTGTATCGTCCCGGAAGGCGCGAAGCCCGCGGGCATTAGAACAAGAATTATCAGAGCGATAGGATAAAGCAAAGTGCCTAAAGTTTAGAGTGACTAAAATGCCTCGAGTTATAAATATTTTTTAGTTCACTTTAGACATTTTGAAGTGAGGTATAAGTAAAATGAATTTCAAAATTGGTAATGTGGAGATTGGCCTAAATGCTCCGTTGTTTGTAATGGCCGGGCCTTGTGTTATCGAAAGTAAAACCTCTTGTCTGGATATTGCGAATAAACTTGCTGATATTGAGACAAAGACAAATGTGGGTGTAATTTTTAAGGCCAGTTTTGACAAAGCAAATCGCACCAGCTTGAGTAGTTTTCGTGGCCCGGGCTTGGAGAAGGGCTTGGAGATTCTTGCAGAGGTTCGCAATAAAACCAGCTTGCCTGTTATGACTGATGTCCACGAACTGGAACAAGCCTCTGTGGTTGGCGATGTTGTGGACTGCCTCCAGGTGCCTGCTTTTCTATGCAGACAAACCGATTTACTTTGTGCCTGTGCACGAACCGGCAAACCCGTGAACATCAAGAAGGGCCAGTTTATTTCACCCGGAGAAATGAAGAATGTAGTCGAGAAAATTCGTGCCTGCAAAAATGATAAAATTATGCTCACTGAACGCGGCACATTTTTCGGCTATAACAGGCTTGTCAATGATATGACGGCTATTGAGATTATGAAGATGTTGGGTTGTCCGGTCGTTTTCGATGCAACGCACAGCACTCAGCAGCCCGGAGGACTGGGTAATGCAAGCGCGGGACAACGAGAAATGGCTCCCATACTTGCCAGGGCGGCTACAGCAGCCGGTGCGAACGGTCTTTTTATTGAAGTCCATACCGAACCTGAAAAAGCAAAATCAGATGCCGCCTGCATTATGCCGATAGACTGGCTCGAAGGCTTATTAAAAGTCTGTAAAGAAATATTTGAAGTCATACGCAGATAAAAAAGTGACCGATAAAAAAAAATATTTATATGGACCTGTGCCTTCACGAAGATTGGGACGAAGTTACGGTATTGATATCGTACCTTTCAAAGTTTGTACGTTGGATTGCATCTACTGTCAACTCGGAAAAACTACCTCCAGGACCATAGAACGCAGGGACTATGGACCTGTCGAACCGATTGTAACAGAGCTGAAAAAGGCATTAGTAAAAAGCCGGGACGTTGATTTTATCACTATCGCAGGTTCCGGTGAGCCCACATTGAATATACGAATGGGTGAGCTCATCGACAGCATAAAGGGAATTACCAACATTGCTATAGCCGTATTAACCAACGGCACGCTCCTGTACAGGCAGGATGTACGTGCTGAATGCTCAAAGGCCGACGTAGTGATGCCTTCGCTGGATGCCGGTGACGAACAGACGTTTAGGAAGGTGAATCACCCGCATAAGGATATTAGCATTGAAAACGTTATTTCAGGATTATGTACATTCAGGGATGAGTTCGCCGGCCGGATATGGCTTGAGATTCTCTTCGTAGAAGGTATCAACAACAGTACCGAACAGATTGCCGGAATCAAAGAAGCAATTGAACGGATTCGTCCAGACAAGGTCCATATCAATACAGTAGTGCGACCTGCAGCGGAGGCCGGCATCAAAAAATTAGATGCTGAACAGCTGCAGGCTGTGGCTAGTCTGTTAGGTCCAAAGAGCGAGATTGTGGTTGACTTTTCACTGGGCCAAAACAGTCCCACAACAGCCGGATGTGGTACTATGGTCAATCAGTATGGTATTGATAGCAAAGCCGAAGATGTACTATCAATGCTGAAACGCAGACCTTGTTCGCTGGATGATATATGCTCTGGCCTCGGTATTAACCGCAATGAAATAGTGAAATATATCAGTGACCTTCAAGGCAGGGGGGTAATTCATACCGAAAGCAAAGACGGAAAAGTCTTTTTTAAATATTGTCCTGAGTAAAAAGAAATGCTCATAATGACAATACAGTGACAAATTTCACCAAAATTTATCCTCAATCTACTTATATTCACATTCTATTTGTAAAGCCGAGAGACTTATTGGCCGATAAAAGCCTTGTGGCATTTGCAAGAGCAACGAACTATCGCATTTTGTTATTAAGAAAATTTGAAGTTTTTACTTTAGTAAGTTGCTCTTGGGCCGATAAGTAAAATAGGCATTTATGGGGAATACGTGGCCGGCTGATAATCGCCGGTCTGTTTTGCCTTAAGCTGAATGTAATAATGAAAAAGATGAAGCGACAAATAGTTTTAAACAAGGGAGCAGAGAAGTTCATCTTTCGTTATGAGAACGGTCAGGAAGACGAACTTCTGGATGCTCTAATCGAGCAGGCAAAAGATAAACGCCTGGATTTTGATTGGTTTGATGCAGCCGTATTGAGTTTTAAATTGACGCAGTCGCTTATTGGTCAGGCGGATGAACTGCTTGGCGAAAATTCCGATGCCACACTTCATGCGAATTAGACTCAGTGACATATGGCCGGGTATATATGATTGTAATTGTGATTATTTAAGATAAGTCAAAAATACTTTCGACATGATTAAACAGATGGGTGGATTATGGAAGACAGCAAAATTGTCCAGAAGTTCTTAGATTATCTGAAATTTGAAAGGCGCTTTTCCGAACACACAGCCAAGTGCTATGGCGCCGACCTGACACAATTCGGTGACTTTCTAACGGGTGCCTCTGACGTTAGCTCTTCGGATACCGAGATGCTCTCATCTGTCGAGCAACACGCCGGACCGGCTACGGCTGTGGCAACAAAAGTTAATCTGAACATCGACCAGTTGCTTCTTTCGGCACAGACGGATGCCGTCAGAGCATATCTGGCTTTTCTAAATGAGAAGCAATATTCGAAAGCGACCGTAGCCCGAAAACTGGCAACGCTTCGCAGCTTCTATAAGTTTCTTGTTAAAAGAAACCATATCAGCTCGAATCCGGTTGTCGTGGTCAGAACACCGAAGCAGGAGAAAAAGCTGCCGCGCTTTCTTGAATACGAAGAAGTAAAAACACTGCTAAATACGCCGCCGATGAATACCTGGCTCGGTGCCAGAGACAGGGCAATTATGGAGACGCTTTACAGCACGGGAATAAGGGTCAGCGAGCTCGTGGCTTTGAATATGGACGATATAGATTTCCTCGGCGAGGTCGTACATGTCAGAGGTAAAGGTAAAAAGGAAAGAATCGCACCCATTGGTTCCTCTGCACTGCAGGTCATTCAACATTATATGGAGTACAGGAATAAACGGGCGCAGAACAACAATAATTTCGACTCGAAAGTTCTTTTCGTAAACAAGCACGGCAGCCGGCTCAGTACTCGAAGCGTCCGTCGTAAGATGGATAAGTATCTAAAAATGGCCGGCCTGGACCCGGCAATCAGCCCGCATACTCTGCGCCACAGCTTCGCGACACACATGCTGAACAATGGCGCGGATTTAAGAAGCGTCCAGGAGTTGCTCGGACATCAGTCACTATCAACAACTCAGGTTTACACGCATCTTACTACGACAAGGCTCAAAGAGGTCTATGAAAACGCACATCCCAGAAATAATGGAGACGGACCTGATCCTCTGAAAAACTGATTATTAAAAATCATTTGTAATTTCGATTAACCCTCGGATTCTTCCGGGGGTTTTTTTTATCCTCATTACGCTGTACACCTTACGTGGTACGCGACTTTGACATTATCTTGTGGCAATTTATCTCAGCAGCGATAGAATTACGCTTTTTATAGAGCATGACAATGAAAGATGTATTTTGCAAAAATCCGACTAATGCTTTACGCGGCGTCTGGTTCCTGTACTGCGCTACGTTCACGATGTCCATAACACTCAGCGCATTGTGGACTACTATGCCCTTTATCGTACGTAACATTGGTGGCACCGAGGGTCACGTTGGTTACGCCTGGGCTGTAAATATGATTGGCTATATGGTTTGTTTGCTCTTGGTCGGCGTTGCCCTTGGCCGACACAATCCAAAAAATACAACGCGCATCGCCACTGTCATCGTCTTTGTGACGGCCCTGATAATGAGCATTGTAGTTTACGCGATCATGTCAAGAGGACTAACTGGTAACCTGGTGTTGATTTGGACTTTGATTGCCGCCGGTATGGTAGCCGGGGCTGCCATGTCACTATTTTGGCCTTTTCTTATGAACTGGGTTTCCGAGGACCTTGAAGGCTCCGCTCTGAATAGTCGGTTTGGCACCTACAACTGTAGCTGGTCCGGAGCAGTCATCATAGGTCCTATGGTTGGCGGTATCCTCGTTGAGACAAATACACTGTTTCCTATCCTCTTTGCTATAGTAGGTTTCGTGATCTGCTTTTTTTTCCTGAGCATTGCATCTGACGGTTCGGTTCATACAACTCTGTTTGGTAATGAGGTCAGGCGTCCGGTTGCGGGCTGTGAAAACAGAGCTAGCCTGATGCGGTTCCGCTGGATGGCTCGAATTGCACTATTCAGCTCCTGGGCCTGCCTGGGTGTCACGCGCTCTCAGTTTGCGCTGCTTTTTACGGATATCGGTTTCTCTGAGACATTATTTGGCATAATAGTCACAATCTTTGGTGTTTGCAATTTTGCTGTGTTGATGGCTGCCGGCAAATGTGCTTTCTGGCACTTCAAACCAGTTCTACTGCTCGCTGTGCAGGTTCTGCTTTCAGTATCACTTGTGCTGATTATTTATGGCCGGTCGCTGCCTGTATTTATATTATCGTTTGTCCTCATGGGCTTCGGCTTCGGCTTTGCCTATAGCTCGCACTTATACTACGGCGCCTGCGGCACAAAAAAGCGTTCCGTCCAGATGGTTATTCATGAGGCCACAATCTCTGTCGGTATTATCGTCGGCTCGGGTGCGGGTGGATATTTCGCAAGGAAAATCGGTCTCTACTTTCCTTACTGGTTTGTTTTAGCCCTTTTAGCCGCAGGTCTTTTTGCTCAATTAATTCTGCTGCTGTATCATAGTATACTCGCGCGAAGAACAATAAAGTAATGTTCGATTGATGGCTTAGTGCTTAGTGGTTGTTTACGGTTTGACTTAATATCAGGTCCGAGCCGGTGTATTCCGGTATAAGCTCTTTGATTTTTTGCACTATTTCATTGCGGCTCTGCGTTTTGGCGATGGTTATCAGCTCATCTATACCCGCACGGAGTCTGTCCCTGTCCATCTGTACATTTTTCCATATACTGATTTTAGGGTGCCTTGTGCGCTGCATGTCTTCGCCTTCAATTGAAAGTTCCTCGAAGAGCTTTTCGCCGGCTCGCGGTCCTGTGAAGATCATTTCAATGTCCTCTCCGGGCCTGAAGCCGCTGAGTGTAATAAGTTCCCTGGCCAGGTCCGCGATTTTTACCGGCTCGCCCATATCGAGCACAAAAATCTCGCCGCCTTTTCCCATTGTCGCCGCCTGCAGTACAAGCTGGCTTGCTTCCGGTATGGTCATAAAGTAGCGCTTCATTTGAGGATGTGTAATAGTAACCGGGCCGCCTTGTGCTATTTGCTTCTTGAAAAGAGGTACGACCGAGCCCTCGGAGCCGAGCACATTGCCGAACCGGACGGTTACGAAATGCGTTTTGCTGGTTCTGCTGAGGTCCTGAATGTACATCTCCGCGATTTTCTTGGAGGAGCCCATTATGCTGGTCGGATTAACCGCCTTATCCGTGCTGATCATTACGAAGTTGGTAGCGCCGTGATTTTCTGTGGCATCTGCGACTATTTGTGTCCCCACGATATTATTTTTAATGGCTTCACCGGCGTTCAGTTCCATTAGAGGCACGTGCTTATGAGCGGCGGCGTGAATAACAATCTTCGGTTCGTACTTTTTGAATATTTCGTCCACGCGGTTTCTGTCGGTAATGTTGCAGATGATCGCTTTTATGCTGACGTTGGGAAATCGCCTTCGCAATTCCCGTTCTATGTAGAACAGTGGATTCTCGGCCTGTTCAATTAGCAGAAGCAGCTCCGGATTAAAATTACAAAGCTGTCTGCACATTTCCGAACCGATGGAGCCTCCAGCACCGGTAACAAGAATTGTTTTATCTTTGGCAAAAGCCTCTATCAGGTCCAGGTCAAGCTGTACCGTTTCTCTGCCTAATAAATCGTTAATGTCGACATCTCGAATCTGAGAAACTCGGAGCTTACCTGAAGCGATATCCGTAATTGACGGTACGGTACGGAAGCGAATTTTCGTGCCTTCGCATACCTGTATGACACGTCGCAATTGTTGGGGACTCGATGATGGCATTGCGATGGCGATTTCTTCGATGTTACGTTCCTCGCAGACTTTGGGAAGTTGCTCAACGGTACCGAGGACGGGTAATCCATGAATGGTAATGCCTTCTTTGACCGGGTCGTCATCGATAAAGCCAACGACCTCATATTGAGCTATGGGCATGCGGTGAATTTCCCGCAAAAGGGCTTCACCTGCGTTGCCTGCCCCAACTATAAGGAATCGCTTCAATCGGCCGGCTTCGACCGTGCGAAACTCCTCGTAGTACAGCCTTATTACCATCCTCAATCCGCCTAGCAGCATGAACGTCGCAACCATGTCGGCTATAAGCACGCCATCAATGTGTGCTATGTCCGGTAAGTTTCTGCGAACGACGTCGATCCTCGGCACGGCCAGAAACCAGAAAGCCACGATAATTAAAGTGCTCACAAATGAAGCTCGAAGAATCCCAAGAAGATCGGAAATGCCTACGTAACGCCACCAGCCGCGATATTGCTTAAAAAAACCGAATACCACAAGCTTGACGATAATAAAGAAGCCTATGAAACGAGCATAGTACTCTACGAGCCAATAACGTTCCAAACGCATGTCGTTGAGTATGAGGAAAGCAAGCATTAGGGAGACAGCGAAAGCCGCTATATGAGCAAATACTATCAGAGGCTTGCGAAAACGCAGGAGTGTGGCAGGGGAGTTAGCTGAAAATCCCATCAGGTTTTGATTATTGTCACTCACATTTGTTTTCGTATTTGTCTCAGGCATATTTATTTACTACTGTAGTTTCCATCCTACGTTGCATGCAAGAATAAATTTAAGGGTAACGATGTTTTACGTGTATCAACTGTGCGGCATTATGCGACAAGGAGATATTTGACCGATACACTTTAACATCTTATCGAAAAGGCTTTTTCTATTGTTCCTCCGGAGAAGATGAGTCCGACTGTGACTCCGGCTCCGGCTGAGGCGGTACTTGCTCGGACTGGGATTCGGTTGTGGTCGGTTCGATCTCTGCTTCGTCAAAATGAGTATAAATATCTTCCAGAGCGGTATTATCGACTTTGTTGCGCATAAGTGAATAGATTATTGTGTTGGCGGAAAAATAAAAACTGATTATGAAAGAGACTAACAATCCGACAATAACAAGCAGGAATATAAATACTAAAAAAGCTCCTGTTGTTTCCGACCAGTTTGACGTTGTACTTGGAGAGCCAAGCAGATTCATAAATTTCGGTTGTGGCCAGATTGCCGTGAGTTTATTGATTTCTTTACTGCCGTTGTCAACCCAGATGCCAAGATCGAGAAACCATCGGGTAGTACAGAGCAATACAAAGGCAAAAAATCGGACGAATGTGTAGCAGATCGCGCCATAGACCGCAGCTATAAGGGTGTAACAAACCATCCGCCACGGCTTGGCATATACGTAACTGAACGAACGACTTATCGCATCGAAGCAATCCGAACCGTCATATGCAACAGCCGGAAACATCAAGTTGAATCCTGCAGCGGCTCCTATCAGAATGACTGTTATCAATGCGCCTGCAATCAAAGCCAACGGCATACCGATACCAACTATCAACTCACCAGCCCGTGGAATGTTACCTGTCAGCCCTAAAAGAAATATGAACAACCCGATGAAAATAATTATGCCTATCGGTGCAAAAGGTGCTGTGAAGAAACTTGTGAATCTTTTTGTGCTGAATCGCAGCGCTTCGGTCAAGCCGGGTTTTTCGCCCTGGGAAAATTGCAGTGCGGCAATCCGACAGATAGCACCACCAAAAATGGAAATCACAGCGAGTTTTATGACGAAGAAGATAATGCAATAAACAGTATGGTATCTCAATGCCCACCCTATTGCCTCAAAATAGTCAGAAATATTTTTCGCCATACTCGCAAAGTTCAGTTCGAATAGTTCTTTCAGAGCATTGTGGAACTTTGCTGATTCGAAATGCCAAAGTGTCGAGAATACGCCAACTCCCTGGCCTTTTTGCTTTAATCCCTCGATATATGACTCCATTTGTTCCGGATTGGTCATATAAATATTCAATTCTGTAATCCTGGTCTGTATACCCGGCGTGGCAACGACGGTTTTACTGAAGTCCATAATCCAGCCGGCCAGGCATATGATGGCCAGAGCTATAAAAGCAATTATCAGCTTGGTTGGCTGAATCGCCATGCGGAAAGACTGAAATATTTTTGGGAAGAGAAGATCATCAAATAATTGAGAAGATTCTTTACCATTTACCATTTTGCTTCCTTTCAGAAAGGTTACAATCGTGGTTTGTTTCGTAAAGAGCTAATGCAAATATGTATAACGTATTATCGGTCGATTTCAAGAGAATTTATGAGAAATTGTTTCTGCAATGATAATACTTAAGCCTTGTCAAAAGAAGTGGAGGGAATTTTGGATGGCTCTTCGGGTTCTTGTGACTGCAGACTGGAGACGATCTTATATTTGGAATCCAGCCAGGCACCCAGGTCCATCAGCTTGCACCGCTGGGAGCAGAAGGGAAAATAGCTTGTTTCTTCGGATTGTTCTTGAATTGATGTTTCTATAGTCTTGTGGCAGACCGGACACCTGTGTTTCATACTAATGTTTATTCTTCCTCCTCTGTTACGAGGCCCTGTTCCAGCTTTCGGGCATGTTCGACACAATATCGGGCCCAGGGCTGGGCTTCCAGTCGAGCTTTTGGTATTGGCTTGCTTGTGCCTTCGCAGATGCCATAAATACCCTGCTCGAGACGTCCCATTGCATCGTCAATTTCTCTCAATAGTTTCCTCTCGCTATCCATTAATCCCAGGGCAAACTCCTGCTCGTAGTTATCGGTTCCGATGTCTGCCATATGGATTGGCATACTTGATAAATCACCTGATGCATCCAGCCGGGATTTCTTCAGTGTCTCGCCTTCAATTTCGTTGACATTTCTTGAGATTTCCCTGCGTTTCTCCAGCAGCATTTTCTTGAAATGTTCCTTTTCGGCGGCTGTCAAACGGCGTTTCTTTGTCCGAGTTGCGCTAACTTTTTGTCTCGATACTTTTTTGCGTTTTTGTGCCACTTCTTTGTCTACCTCTATTGCCCCCTATATTCTTCTTTATGTCGAAACGTTTATTATAACATCTCGAACTACATTATGTACAACCGAAGGTGCAAATCGAGCGTCAAGAGTATAGTGAGTGGAATAAGGTTATTCAAGCAAAATTGCTTATTAAACTTAAAATCTTGTAGGATAGGCAGTTACAATCAAATATCATCTGTTATATTATCAAGTTGTCTGTTATTTTTTGCCAGTTTACCTAAAGGAATGAAAAATTTTCCTTTTCCCACCTCGCCGGCAAAGACTTCGACGCCAAAAACCTTTTTGATTTGCTCGGGCAAAAAAACATCTTTTGCACGGCCATGCTGATAACTACTATCGGCTCCGAGAAGCAGAGCCTCGTCGCAGTATTGAGCTGCCAGATTGATATCATGTGTTACGGCAACGATTGTCTTGCCTTTTTCAAGTTGCGCAGCTTTGAGCAGGTCGTATATGCCAACCTGATGTTTAAGATCAAGGAAGTTTGTCGGTTCATCTAAAAGCAAAACGGGACTGTTTTGCGCAAGTGCTCTGGCAATATAAACACGCTGCCGTTCACCTCCGCTAAGACTCGCAAGCGTCCGCGAAGCAAACTGAACTGTATCGGTTGCTTTGAGCGCCTCCTCGACTATCTGCCTGTCTTTTTCGCTCTCAAATCCCATTGGATTGTAATAAGGAGTTCTTGCCATCAGTACCGTTTCGATTACTGAAAAACCGAATACAGGCATAGACTCTTGCCGTACGACTGCCATCTTTGCGGCCAGGGCCCGAGTGCTGTACGATTCTATCGGTGTTGTATCAATTCTTATCGTGCCGGACTTGGGCCTCAGTATCCCGCACATAAGATTGAGCAGTGTGCTTTTACCTGCTCCGTTCGGGCCTGCTATTGTCAGGAATGTCCCCGGCATTACTTCGAAGTTGATGTCCTGCAGAAACATGCTTTTTGAAGTGTAGCCGAAGCTTAAATTTTTGATTTCTATAATGCCACTCATTTTAAATAGCTGATTTTTCTACTATATTTAACCAGTAAGATCAGGAAGAAAGGCCCGCCGACAATCGCAGTAACGACACCGACCGGCAACTGCGCAGGGGCAATGATTGTACGTGCTAATGTGTCCGCAACTACTAAGAATATAGCGCCGACGATACCGCATAACGGAAACAACTGACGATGGTCGGGACCAAATACAAGTCTGACTCCGTGTGGAACGACAAGTCCAACGAATCCTATTAGTCCGCTCAGGCTGACCGCGATAGCAGTTGTCGCTGCTGCGATCGCAAAGGCTATTGTTCGGGTTCTTTTAATATTTACTCCCATGCTCCTGGCGTCATCGGTTCCAAAACTTAGAGCGTTTAACTGGGGAC
>CAZQXE010000015.1:0-25133 GCA_964597115.1 uncultured Pirellulales bacterium
TAAAGTTTTAATCCAAATAGCCGTTTCTTTCCGGATATCAGGGTAAAAACTGCACAACACCTCGCGGAATCACTCTAACGCGATTTATTATAGGAACATATATAGAATTTGGGCAGAGAGCTGGTTCTAAAATGTAAAGGTACGAATTTTGCTATATTATTTATTAATATCCAGAGGCTTCGGGGGTACTCTGCAAATTAGGGTGATTTGAAAAGGAACTACGTTCGAGAGGAGAGAAATACTATGGACGAGACAAACCTGGAAGACAAGCTCAATGAACTCGTCAAAGAATTCGGTGAAGCTGCCGATCCGCAATATAGAAAGTTAGCCAAGCTTGCCCAACAAGCACAGGCAAACCGTAAGAAGCTTGAAAACAGCATAAACAGCCTGCAGGAATCGCTGGATTACCTGCGCGTATGCATCAAATACCAGGTCTTTGATCTTGAAGCAACGCGTCGTGAAAACGCATACCTCAGAAAGTTGCTTGAGGAAAACGACAGCTAAAACTACAAATAAAATATCCAAGATACAAAAGACAACAATAGCATATCAAGAATTATGACAGACCGCACATATCGTATATCAACTACACACCCGACATAAGTTTTACTTCGGATCAAAACGCAGGCGATTTTATAATTCAGAAGCGACAAGCAAAAATATTACTTTTTAGAAAAGAATAATAGTTCGCTGATTACATATTCGGATTCATCTGCCTGCCGATGAATAAGATGCTGCCGGAAAGATTATCATGGATCAAAAACATAAACGGATGGTCTGCCCGAAAGACCGGGGTAGAAGCCGGCCCAACTGAGGTCAGCCTCATCGTTACCGCCGTTGCTGCCGCTGCTTCGGTTCCTTCCTCATTGATATCGACATAAGCTTTATGGATAACCGCTGAGATTGAGAGGTCCTTCTTGCCGTTCATTCCGGAAAAATCTGCTGTTTCAGAAAAGGCATCAACCATGCCCATTGATTTGAGCACGGAAGCCAGACTGAACTGGCTTGTCATCTTAAATTTCGGAATTGAAACGACAACTTTGCATTTACGCAATTCGCTCAGCCACTTAGAAAGGTTCTCTGCTTTAAGCGTTTGCTCAAATTCACCCAGCTCATCAAATTCTTTTGGAAGCAGAATAATTAACGACAGCTCTTCATCCACATAGGGCAGCTCAAGTGCCTGAAAACGTTCGGTTTCCATATAATTAAACTCTGCCGTTTGGTTCATCATGGGAACATCGATCTTTTCACCACTCGTAAGAGTAAATGCGGTATCTTTGGTCTTGTCCTCATCGAATTGCCTCGCCCAGTTACCCTTAAAATATATAGCGTTAGTCAGCACCAGGCGAGTCATTGCATCCAGCACGCCCGGCTTAATTAACTCCTTTATCTTGTCGTTGGTCTTCTCTTCGACCCAGGCGTTAATTTTATTACGTGTTTTTTCTGTAGCTGTTATAAAATCAACTTCATTAAGCTGGCCGTCATAGTTGGTTTTGATAAGCTCCAGAAAGTCTTCTATAAATGCGTAACCTTCCTGTGGCCACAAAGCGTTTGCGACTGTAAGCTCGTAGTCACCTTTTTTGCCTCTCTCATTTAGGTCTGTTATAATCTCTCCGTACACACAGGCAAATTGCTGCCGGTTCGATGCAAGAGTTGAATATTTTTCATTCGTATCCACAACAACAGGAAAGTGAAGCACACCGGCTATCTGTGATTCCGTCTGACCTCGTGCGCCTGCATAGACAAGAGCTAACGCGGTGGAGATGCTATATGGCGAGAAAAACAGATTTCCTTCTCCTTCTCGCATTTTTCCATATAATTCCAGAGCAAATTGGTTATTTCCTTCGACAATGATTTCTTTGCTCGTCTTATCGTTAGCATCGGTTTTGTCCATCGCCCAGCATCCACCGACGGTTCCCACAATCACCACCAAGATAAAAACGCATCCTATCGCTTTCATATCCATTACCCTTTTATTATCTTACAATATCGCATGATACATATAGCCGGCATATACTACTACGTTAATCGTAGCCTATTGGTTGAGTCGCCAATTGTAAAAAAAAGGAAAAACGGCTTAAAAACCGACATAAAACGACCTTTAGGCCTATCAAAAGCGAATTAATATTTTCAGGTTATTGCTTTTTCAATCATTGACAAAGAAGCTATTTTTGTGTAATATAGTGTATTGGAGAAAAGGTGTAAAAATCATTTTTTTGAGGAAGATTATGGACTCAAAAAATGACGATTTTTTACGGCGATTCAGGTGGCATATCGCGATTGTTTTAATATCATTGGCAATCGTGGCTTTGCTAACGCTCTACACCAACATCTTCCAGCAAACTGAAACCAACCTACTGCGTCAACTCGTCCTAATGCTCGGCGCCCTGGTGTTCCTCAGTGCTCTTTTGGCCATGTTATCAAGAGTATTCAAAATACTTGATGCGCTTCGAGAAAACAGATCAAAGCTTGAAGAAGTAACCGGAGCCCTCAAAAAAATCAGCACAAATCTGAAGCAAATCAATCACAGTACTCGCGTCAGCGAAGCAGCAAAGGCAATCGCATTCCGCGATGCAGACATACAATCTTTGCGTGAGGTTGTTCTTGATAAACTCGAAAAGCAGGATTTCAACGGAGCCAACGAAATAATTGACGAAGTTGCCAAGCGTCCTGAATACGAGGAACTCGCTGAACAACTAAGAACATCGGTGGATAAATACCATACTACATCCGACCAGGAACGCATTAATCAGGTCATATCGCATATCGAGAAACTATTTGAAAACTGCCAATGGGCAAGAGCAAGCGCCCAGATTGAAGGTTTAATCGGGGCGTACCCCAATTATGAACAAGCAAAGGAAATGCGACAAAGGTTGTTCGACAAAAAGCAGGAGCGTAAGAAGATATTGCTGGCTGCCTGGGACGATGCTGTAAGAAACCAGGAAACCGACCGAAGCCTTGAGATTCTTAAAGAGCTTGACTTTTATCTTACTCCCAACGAAGGATTGGCCCTTCAGGAAGCAGCGAGAGATGTCTTCCGAACGAAGTTGCATAACCTTGGCGTTCAGTTTTCTATTTCCGTCACTGAAAAGAAGTGGACTAATGCTCTTGACATTGGCCAACAGATCATCAGTGATTTTCCAAACAGCAAAATGTCAGAGGAAATCCGCGGAAAACTAGATGTTTTAATGCAAAACGTCCAATTGCAGGACAAATGACATTCATACATTTCATTCTCAAGAATAATTAAAGCAAGTTTAAAATAAGAAAACATTGTCGCTGCCGCAATGTTAAGATGGGAAATGTTGTATCATTTCTTATAACGCTAATTATAAGCTTTTTCTCATAACATCACTAAACAAACGAAAAAATTATATCTGCTCTAGTTACCAAATCTATCTTTTTTGCCATAGTCCGAAAATAAGTAAATATATTTGCTATATTTCAAGTTTTTGTCTTGACTCATAGATTAAATATTTGATATAGAATAAACAGAACAAACAGATGGGTCTGGGAAAAGAGGCCCGTGCTGATTTTAATTCTTAAAGCATAGTCAGCAAGTTTGTTGTTCGAGGATTAGGGCTGATGCAAGGAGGCAGAGTAGTAGCAACGAACTGCACTTTCGTGGAAATTCACTATTTTGCCAGATATAGCGATAAAAGTATGTAAAAACCGCTATAGCTTGAGATTTTTTAAGGAAAGGATAGAGCTTTTGTACTATGGGAAGAATAAGGCGCAGAAAACGCCGGAAATAATTATATACGTGACAGCCGGCACAGTAGCAAATTTGTTGCCGTTTATCTAAGCAGTTGGATATTTGAATATAAATAGTTAGGTCGTTATGACGGAAAGGAGTCCATGGTTGTGAGGGACGGAAAGCAAAAAATAAGTATTTACGATGAAATTGGATGGTCAGGACTGGTAAATGTTGTCTGGAATTCATCGCCCCGTTTCCTAAGGTTTTTCACCCTGCCTTACGGCTTGCGTGTGTACGGAAACTTTCTCAGAGGAAGCACGAATTTGTCGCAACTTTTAGGTGTACACACCAGGCAATACATGTCTTCCAGAATGTTCAGACTATTTAGGCCGAGATTCCATAAGGTCGAGTTTTTCCTTAGAAATTATGGAATAAATAATTGATTGCAGAAACGCATCATTATTACTTTGGCTCAATACGTATGAATGCTTGTGCCTATCGGCACAGAGCAGGGGAAGAGTGTATCTATTGAAAAAGCTGATATTATAATGTCATTTGACTAATGTCCTATTTCGACAGACACAAAAAGATTTGAGCGATAGGATTTTGCGGTATTGTTAAGGGTATAGCAACCAAGCAATCCCACTTTTCAATAGCCCTGTTATTCTCTATTGTCCATCTGCTCTTCAGAGAACAAGAAAAGACTGAAAATCGCATAAAAAGTAGTGCGTCCAAAGAATCTACAAGCTTTACGTCGATGACAAATAGAGGCAGTTAAAGAAAGCTAAGTGTGCGGATTATACTTTTTCTTATTGAAAATCGAACAAAGACTGAGTCTTAATCATCGTCACCTGATCAGGATAAGCAGCAAAGGCGTGGATATGCAATTCGGTTCGCCTGGCTTCGAAATCCACATAGCAAAACGGCTGGAGCCTGTCGGTTTCTAATTCCGGGAACTTCACGAACAAGCCCCGATTTTGTGCAAAGCGCTCGAGGTCAGTATGGCTCTGCCGATATAAATTTGGACTCATCTTCTCGACCTGAAAATCAGTCATGTAACTTACGCCCCGGCTCAACGTACATTTGTGACTACGTGGGCCACGGAACTGGAAACGCTCAATCAAACCACGCGATGGAAGCATCTGGCCAGGTGTGCTTATAACTTCAGCAAGACAGATGTCATCAGAAAAGACACTGACGACATGAGTGCACCCAGTAATCCAGATAATTGCTTCGTACTTTTCAGTATTGATATGCCGTTTGGCATAAATTTGGAAAAGCTCCGGATGAAGAGGCCTTTGAAACAGACTGAACATCAGTTCTTCGATAGCTACATTAATCTGTGGTAATTCCATCAAATACCCCAACACAAAATATTGATTTCCAAACTGATGTTATTATACCAAAATTCAGGCACCATTTCAAGGCTGTTATCAGTATTGATAAGGCCGGTATCTGCCCTTATGGGACGATTGTTTTGCAAGCTCAGCAGTCAAAAAGAATAACGATATGAAAGTTTTTTTGAAAAAAACCAATAAAATCTGATGTATCTTCCAATTTCTACTGTCAGAAATATCTCGCTGTGATAGAGACTGCAATGATATTGTAAAAGGCGTGTGTCCCGGCCGTAATTCCAAAACCGCGAATTGCAAAAAGGGCGGCGAAATAAACACCTGCAATGGTTCGAAAAACAAACTCCGTCAAATTGAATGGATCATTGGTATTCGGCTGGCCGCTAAGAAAATCTATATGATGGTGTGCGCTAAACAATGCCGCCGAAAAAAGAACCGACAATATAATCGATTTCTTATGAGAAAACCTCATGACATCCTGAAACAACAGCATCAGGATACATATCAAAATCAGACGAAAAACAAGCTCCTCATAAATTCCCGCTCCTATTCCGGTAACAATATTCGCCAACAGCGAATGCTGCATTTCAAGGTTGTCGACCTGCTCAGCCAACAACGAAAGACTATTACTTATCAACAAAGAGCATCCCGGCAGCAATCCGTTTTGAGCTCGCATTACATTGTTGTCGAACCATGCAACATTGCCCTGTGACCCAGCCGAATTCAGGAACAATGTCAGAACAATTAACGGCACAGCAAGCAACATGCATTCGACCGACATTGGTAAAATATCGCTAAACCAGAATCGCCACTGTCTGCGGGACGTTATTTGCAGCGCTATTAAAATCACTACAACCGCAAGTGGAGGTGCCACCCATGCAAACTTGCCGCTGAAACCCAACGATGCAAGCAGGTTCTGCAGCCAAACAAAAGCCACTACCCTAATCTGAGACTGGTTCAGAACGTCGGTGTTGATGCGAAACGTTCCAAATTCGTAGAATATGATAAAGGGCAACAAAAAAATGACGGCACAAATAGGCCGAGATGTCCTCTCAAGATAGGAATCCCGTGCAAAATTAAACATCTGACTCGTGCTGTACTTTTGCTTGTTCTCCGTTCTGTCAGCTATTTCCGTTCTTCTCGTTCTGATTCTCATTTAAAATCCACAGATCCGGTTCTTACAAAACTAATTCCCTTAATAAATGACTGCTTATAATTATCCACTACTGAATTTCTGGAGAGTCTACTTCAAGTAAGCCGAAAATACAATAGTTGAACACGATAAATACCAGGAAGTTGTCTCAAGCTATTAGTCTTTTGACAAAATCAGAACACACTCATGGCGAAGTGGAAAGCCTAAAATAGCGTTAGTGTTTGCAAGATAATAACAATGACACGTGAAACATTAACTGAAATTTATCAATTGCTTTTCGATGCCTTCGGTCCTCAGCACTGGTGGCCCGGCGAAACGCCCTTCGAGGTAATCACAGGCGCTATACTTACCCAGAACACAAGCTGGACTAACGTCGAGAGAGCGATAAAGAATCTAAAAGACGCTGACTATCTAACATCTGAACAGCTTCATAATATTGACCTTACAAAACTCGCTGAGCTTATCCGGCCGGCAGGCTACTACAATATTAAAGCAAAACGCCTCAAAAACTTCGTCAACTGGCTCTTTGAAAATTACGACGGCCAATTAACAAACCTTGAAAGTGTCGATACCAACCGATTAAGAGAAGAGCTTTTAGCGATAAAAGGCGTAGGATGTGAAACCGCCGATTCCATTTTGCTCTACGCCTTAGGCAGACCCGTGTTTGTAGTGGACGCTTATACCGCTCGAATTGCAGTCCGGCACAGATTAATAGAACCGGGCGCAGATTACGAGCAGCTTCGAGAATTGTTTGAGTCGAATTTGCCGCAGGATATTCAGCTTTATAATGAGTTCCATGCTTTACTGGTTCGAGCAGGAAATCAATTCTGCAAACCCAAAGCAAAATGCCCCGGCTGCCCCCTCGAAAAACTTCCCCACACCCTCAAAATAGAATACTTCTAATCTAAAGTATTTTTTGTCCGGGTTTTGCTCCGGCGTCGGCTGTGAGCATGAAGATATCTTTTCCGCCGGTGCCGGAAGCTAAAATCATACCCTCGGATAAACCAAACTTCATTTGTCTGGGTTTAAGATTTGCCAGACAAACTACAATTTTATCGGTTAGCTCTTCCGGCTTATACGCCTTTGCTATGCCGGCAAATACTATCTTTTCAAGTCCGCCAATATCCAAAACCAATCGAAGCAGCTTGTCGGCACCTTCGACGGATTCAGCCTTTACTACTTTTGCGATTCGAAGGTCTATCTTCGCAAAATCATCAATTGTGCATTCCGGCTTTAACGGCTCGGCAGCAGTTGCGGCGGCCGGCTGAGGGCTTTGAGTATCCGCCGCAAGGTGTCCCTGACGGGATTTGCTTTCTTCTACCATTGCATCCACCTGTTCTTCTTCAATTCGTTCAAATAATCGTTCAAAATCGTTTATCTTGTGATTTTCCAGCACCGTATCGATGTCTGCAAAACATAATTTCTCGACGTTAAGGAACCTTTCCACCTTTTCGGCATATTTGGGCAGGATGGGTTTGAGGTAAATCGTCAGAACACGAACGGAATTTATAACAGCAGTTAAAGTCGTTCGCGTTTTTTCCGGGTCTGTTTTTATTGTCACCCACGGCTGATTCTGCTCGACATACCGATTAGCCTCATCGGCCAGGGCGGTAATTGTTCGAACAACAGCAGCAAATCTAAGGCTCTCATAGTCTTCTATAATCTGGTTCTTCGCGGTGGTGAGCTTCCGGATTAATTCTTTGCCCTGTTCATCCAGTTGGCCAAGCTGAGAATCAAGTTTTTTTGTCAGCATCGGCCCGGAGCGAGAGGCCAGGTTCGCGAACTTGCCGACCATATTGGAATTGATTTTATTTACGAAGTCTTCGAATTTAAAATCGATATCTTCTATACCATCGGTGAGTTTGCTTGCGTAATAGTATCTCAGGTATTCCGGATTCAAATGCTTTATGTATGTACTCGCCTTAATAAATGTTCCGCGAGACTTGCTCATTTTCTCACCGTTCACGGTCAGAAAGCCATGAACGAAGAGTTTTTCGGCGGTCTTGATGCCGGAACCCATTAACATCGCAGGCCAAAAAAGCGCGTGGAAATACATAATGTCTTTGCCGATGAAATGATATAGCTCATATTCGCTGCTATCGACATTCCCGGAACCGGTGCCGGGCCAGAGATCATCGAAATCGAGATTATTATTATCGCAGTAGTTCTTTGCCGAAGCCATGTATCCTATAGGCGCATCAAGCCAGACGTAGAAAAATTTATTTTCCTCTCCGGGTATCTTGAATCCGAAATACGGCCCGTCACGAGATATGTCCCAGTCTTTCAGACCTACCTTGAACCATTCATCGAGTTTGTTCGCCACGGATTTTTGAATATATCCCCCGGTAATAAGATCTCTAAGCTGTTGTTCGTAATCAGCGAGCTTGAAAAAGTAATGTTTGGATGTCTTTAAGGTTGGCGTGGCCCGGCAGGTTGCGCAATAGGGATTTATCAGGTCTGCTGGTTGATAGGTTGTGCTGCAGACTTCACAGGAATCTCCGTATTGGTCCTCGGCTTTGCATCGCGGGCAAGTGCCGCGGACAAACCTGTCCGGCAGTGACATTTTGCAGCTCTCGCAATAGGTCTGTTCCACATCCCGCGTGACGATTGAGCCGGCTTCGTTCAGGCGACTAAAAATAAGTTCGCTGAAATATTTGTTTTCAGGCGAGTGGGTCGAGTAGTAATTGTCGAATTCGATGCCAAAAGCGTCAAAGTCCTTTTTGTGCTCCTTATGCATCTGCTCGATTAGCTGCTCAGGGCTAATGCCGGCTGCACGAGAGCTTATCATAACAGGGGTGCCGTGGGTGTCATCAGCACAAAAGTAAAAGCAACGATTGCCGCACATCTTCTGAAAACGTACCCAGATATCGGTTTGCAGATATTCCACCAAGTGCCCTAAATGTATAGGGCCGTTCGCATAAGGCAAAGCTGATGTTACGACGATTTTACGAGGCATATTTCTCCCCTGATGTTCAGGATTGCTCCCGTGGTTCGCTGCTTTCTATTCGTCATTTTCCTGCGTTTCGTTGTTTTGGGGACTATCCTTTTCTCCCTCTGTCACTGCAGAAGGAGCTTCAATCTCAAGTTCATCGACACTAACGGCTTCTTTCTCTCCGCTCTCATATTCGACCATAACAAGCTGTGTCAATATCTGCGTGTCCACAACTTTGCCCCTGCCTTGTTTTGTTTTGACCCTGGTGTTCTTTTTCGGCAGTTGCTTTTTCAGTTCGATATAGGTCTTGTCTTCATATCGCAGACAGCATTTCAATCTTCCGCAATAACCGGAGATTTTGGCCGGGTCGAGGGTTGCTTTTTGCATTTTGGCCATTCGCATATTGACCGGCTTCAGAAGTTTGAGAAATCTTTGACAGCAACATTGTTGTCCGCAGCTTTCCACATCGCCGAGCAGTTTGGCTTCATCACGTGAACCGATCTGGCGCATCTCAATTCTTGTTTGATATTCCTGAGCTATTTTCTTTACCAGCTCACGGAAATCCACTCGTCCATCGGACATAAAGTAGAAGATGATTCGTTCGCCGCCAAAAACGTGCTCTGCATCGACGATTTTCATCGGCAGGTTCATTTCTTTAACGAAATGCCTACAACTTTCCATCTCTTCTTCAGCAATTTTCCGAAGATGTCGTTCTTCACTTATATCCGCGGCGTTCGCGTAACGGATAAATTTACCGGCCTGGGCACAGGAGAAATCGATTTCGCTTTCATCAAAATACTCTTTTATTTGCTCCTGCGTCAACCTTAACTGACCACCCTTGTAGGATGTGAGACGGCCTACGAGGTAGCCCAGCTCAAGACCTCTGATGGTTTTTACCACGACACGGGGGTGTATTTTGGGTATTTTGCTCTCGTGGTGCTCGAAGAAACCAAGCGCGCCCATCCGCCCGTAGCGAACCAACATGTATTTTTTATTCTTTGTCTGTTTAGGTTTTGTTTCTGCAATTTTCGACATCCAAGTTACCCGGATATATACCAATATCAAGCCATATTATAGTTAAACTCTCATTCTATCAGAATCTACGAGACTTAACAATAGCTGTTCGAAAATAAGCCTTTCATTGACGCTGGACTCGATCCAGTGCATCATCCGGTAACAGCCGGAGATCTTCTCTGCCGAGCTCTCGGCGTCGAAGCGTGCAGCCAACTTCTTTATCTGTTCTTTTTGGTCGAAATTGACTGCTTCCTTCATCGGCGTCACATTCAACATCATCGCATCGTGCAGGGCTGATATTATTATCTGGACAATGGTTTTTGCAGCTCTGCGATTTATGTCGGTCCTGCTGGTGGTCTTATCGAGACCGGCCCAGACTGAAGCGATTTTTTTGCTCTTATCCAGAAGCTCCCCGGCCAGATCTAAAGTGTCCTCAAGCTCATAGTCGGCTAATGAGCTTACCAACTCCCTTTTTGTTTCATAAAGGTCAGCTTCTGCTAATTCAAGTTCCGCCCATCGGCACGCGGTTCCTAAGCTGCCCTGAGCCAGACGCGCAAAGTATCGGGCCTTATTTTTCTCGATTTCCATCTGCTGCAATCTTTCGATTATCCTGCCTTCGTCGATGGGACCGAACCGAATTATCTGCGACCTTGATTTGGTGGTCGGCAGAAGTTTTTCCAGGCGGGTGCAGAGCAGTATGATACAGCAGTATCCGGGAGGCTCTTCCAGGACTTTCAGCAGTGCGTTCTGAGAGGCAGCGTTCAGCTTCTCAGCTTCGCTGACGACAAAGACCTTTCTTTGCGAAAGTGTCGGCCTGACCGAGACCTTCGCGATTAGAAACTCTCGGATAACGTTTATCGGCATATCAACAGGCGTAGTTTTACCTTTGCCGTCTGCGGTAAATTCCCGCAGTTCCTTATATATGTGATTGAAGTCCGGGTGCGAGCCGGCCTCAAAAAGCCGGCAAGATTGGCACGAGCCACAACTATCGGCAAAGCCATTTTCTACAATGGGATTTTTGCAAAGCAGCAGCCTGGCCCACTCACAAGCAGTCTTGAATTTACCGACGCCTTCGGAGCCGGTAAAGATATATGCGTGCGCCCATCTACCCGATGCAAAAGCCCTTTGCAAAATATCAATTACCCGGTCCTGACAGAAAATATCTTTGAATGACATCTATGTGAAACTCACCTCCGAGATTAGCTGCAAAATCTTCTTGTTAACCGCCTGAATGTCACTGGTGGCATCAACTACTAAAAAATTCTCGTGCTCTTTGGCTAATTGTAAAAATCCCTCGCGGACTTTTTGGTGGTAGCCGTCCCCCTTGGCTTCCATCCTGTCTAACTGTCGGTTCAAACGCGGCGAAGCGGTCGTCAGGTTCACATCGAGGATAATAGTTAAATCAGGCCAGACCCTTTCGAGACAGTCGGTAGCGATTTTGATTACCTTGTCCGGTCCAAAACCGCCCGCAAAGCCCTGATAGGCATAGGTACTGGAAAGCCATCTATCTAAGACGATACATTTATTTTCCTGCAGAGCCGGAGCTATCTTTTCTGCCCAGAGTTGTGCTCTTGCCGCCATATAGAGCATAACTTCTGTTTGCGTGCTCATTGCGAGGTGCTCGGGATTGAGCAGGATTTCTCTTATTTTCTCGCCGATAGCGGTATCGCCGGGATCGCGAAAGCTACTTATCGCTACGCCCTGCTCTTTCAGCCACCGAGATAAAAGCTCCGTTTGCGTACTTTTCCCGCATCCGTCCGGCCCATCAAGCACAATAAATTTACCCTGCAATTTATCCTTCAACAATGCTCCCATTTATCAAACCAGACAGTTTTCCAAATCAGTTTTTTAATCAATTGCCCATTATAACCGTCAGAAATTTACAGGCAATTCAAATCCACAGAGGTGAAATTGACAAGTTATGCGATTAAGTAGCTTGAGTTCTTGAGGGCTGGTAGCGTGATTCTTTATGCGCAACATAAGAGAAGTAAAAGATAAGCCCAAATTAGCATAAATTCGGGAAAAATCTCCTTAAAAGATCTGAGTATAAATGCACTTTTCCCGGGTCGCTTTTTCCATGCGCAAGCGGTTACCCAGTGAGACTTTGGCGAATTACAGCCGGGTGAGATTGTAATGCCGGATAATACTAATATTTTTAGGACAACGAACAGCAGAACGAACTTCACTGCGCAATACGACGTATAACAATATATGTATTCAGACGTTACTGGGGTTAAGAAATATGGTTTATCAGGACTATAAATCGCAGGGAGCCCCTTAAAAGTACGAACTTAAGGTTAAAATATCAAATTTTAGCTATGAAAAAATCGCAGGATCGCCCGGAACGGAGCACAAAAATCCATAGAGATCGTAATCTACTTGACAAATATGCCGATAAAAGGTATAATATAGGCATCGAAGTTTGTATATAAACTGCCCGGTTAAAATGGCTTAGCCTGATAACTGGCAACAAACTTCGGTATGATGATTTATATCGTGTAGGAGGATGTGATGATTCACCTGATATTATATCAGTTCGTCTCTACCTAAAAACAGGTCGAGCAGGAAATCATATCTTCCCTAAAAAACGATGCAACAAATATCCGGCTATGCTGCCGGAGTTGGGTTGTGAAAAGTCAATTGTTTTTTGGTGGGATAGATCAATGAAAACACATGTCCATACATTAATAAAATTCGTATTTGTAATCGTGATTTTTCTCGGATTTGAGGCAGCTTATGCACAAGACGACCTTGACCTGCTCTGGGAGATAGCCCACGGCAAAGCCCACCCCGAAATAGGCACATCGGTCTATGAAACCTATGACCACGGATTTGCAGTTCTGGGATACGCGGACCCAAATGATCCTCATGGCTTCGGTATTGAGTTAATGCTTCTCGATTCAAATGGAAATGTAAAGTGGGACAAAATCTATGGAGGCCATACAAATGACTGGGGCTGGTCGGTTCAGCAAACCCTGGACGAGGGATTTATAATCGGCGGGACAACTACTTCCTATGGAGAAGGACCCAGTGACGGTTATCTGATAAAAACCTCTCCCACAGGAGATCTCGAATGGCAGAAAACGTTCGGCGGATCTAATGAGGAAGAAATTTACTCAGTACAACAAACGGCTGATACCGGCTTTATTCTCGCAGGCAGCACAACTTCTTATGGCCAAGGAGGAATGGATGTTTATCTCGTAAAGACAGATGAATCCGGAAACATGCTGTGGAAAAAGGCCTACGGCAGCGGTGATACAGATTATGCCTTATCGGTTCAGCAGACATCCGATGGAGGCTTCATTGTCTGTGGTACCTCCTATTCGTACACTTCTACCGGCAGGCACTCAGATATATATCTGCTCAAAACCGATTCAAACGGAATGCTCCAGTGGCAAAAGAAATTAGGAGCAACCGGCTGGGATGACGAAGGCTACTCAGCTCGGCAAACTTTCGACGGCGGATATATTGTCACGGGCTGTTTCCGAGCCAACGCGGCCGGTAATTCGAAGCTCTGGAATGTTGCCCTGATAAAAACCGATGCGAACGGAAACATATTGTGGGAAAATGAATTCGGAGGGATTGGAAAAGACATTGGCAAGTCAGTTCAGCAGACTCCCGATGGTGGATATGTAATTGTTGGAGAAACATCTTCTTTTAGCACAGGTGACAGAGATCTATATTTGATAAAAACTGATCCGAATGGAAGTTTGGATTGGGAACAAGCACTCGGAGGAGATAAAGAAGATTATGGTCGCTCAGTTCAGGTTACCCCTGAGGGCGGTTACATAATCGCCGGTACAACCTTTTCATATGGCGCAGGCGAATCTGACTTTTATCTGATAAGAATCGGAGATCCCATGCCTATAGCGAATGCCGGTGAGGATAAAACCGGATATGCCAACATCGACGGCATAGCTGATATTCATCTGGACGGCTCAGATTCGAACGATCCGAATGATGATGAGCTTACATACAACTGGTACTGGTCGGTAGATGATGAATTATACGAAACAGAAGGCATGAATCCTATAATTGATCTACCGATTGGAGAGTATACAATCGAATTGATCGTGAACGACGGGAGGCAGGATTCCGTACCGGATGAGATTACCTTAACTGTTGTCGGACCGACGGAATCGTTTTTGTTGACGTACCCCAGACCAATCAAACGCAATACAGGACCACGAAGAATACGAGCATTACTTTGTACACCTGAAGGTATCGAAAAAGACCAGGTCGATCTGGACAAGCCACTTATTATGTACCCCGGTGGTATTGAAGCGATCAGACAAAATGTAAGTAAAAAGCGAATAGAAGGTGTCAGGCGTATAGTTGTTGTTGCCTGGTTCGATAAATCACAGTTGATGGCTTTTGTGCCTGAAAATGGCACAACGGAACTAACGGTTGTCGGCCAACTTAAAAACGGCGAGCACTTCTATGGCACGGACACCGCCATGGTAATAGAACGATTAGGTCCTCATAACTACGATTACGGCAACGGCGATGGTGACAGCGATGACGATATAGATGATGATAGTGACGATGATGATGGCGATGATAAAGATGACGATAAAGATGACGATAAAGATGACGATAAAGATGACGGCGGTCAGGATGACGGCGGTCAGGACGATAGCGACAAAGATGATAGCGACCAGGACGACGGCGGCCAGGACGATGGCGGCGATGACGATAGCAACGATGGCAATCCGGATGGCATAATTCTTATTTAATGCTATCCTTAAATAGACTAATAAAAAGCTGCGAGTAAAAATCGCAGCTTTTTTTTTGCATGAAGGAAGATAAACTAAGAGCAGTCTGAATCGATCTTTGAGGAAATAGATTGCCGATATTGACGGATTTGAGAATATTAGTTAGTGTATAATTCGAAAATAAAAGGTTGCGCAGGAGAAACTTTTATCCCTCGTCTTTAGAGGTAAATACACTGGAGCCATATGGGCATATACAATCTCGTCAGTTTTGCAGGGATGTTCGTTCTGATTGGGTTCGCGTGGATTCTGTCTTCTGATAAAAGGAACATGAACTTCAGGGTTATTGGCTGGGGAATCGGATTACAGATATTAATAGCCTTGTTTATCTTTAATGTTCCCGCCGGGGAGAAATTGTTCCTTATCGTCAATGATGTCGTAGTCAAAATCCTGGATTCTGCTTCTGCCGGAATAAAGTTTGTTTTCGGGCCCCTGGCGCTGGCGCCCGGACAGATAAACGAAGCAGGAGAGAAATCTATCGGATTTATCTTAGCCTTCCAGGCATTTCCAACGATTATTTTCTTCTCGGCTCTTATTGCAATTCTATATTATCTCGGTGTAATGCCTTTGATTATCAGAGGATTCGCTTATGTGTTTACAAAGTTAATGAAGATATCCGGTGCAGAGTCGTTAGTTGCAGCCAGCAATATTTTTGTAGGGATTGAGTCGACTCTTACCGTTAAGCCATACCTGGCCCGAATGACCGGCTCTGAAATGTGCACTATCCTGACCGTAGGGATGGCTACGATCGCATCCAGCGTTCTGGCACTATATGTGCTCAGTCTGCAAAGTGTATTCCCGACGATAGCCGGCCATTTAGTTTCGGCATCTTTGCTCTCTGCTCCGGCAGCGCTCGTTATGTCTAAGATCATTTTACCAGAGAAAGAAAGCCCGGAGACATTGGGTATAAACATTCAGCCTTTCTATGAAAAGGAGAAAAGTCTTTTCGAAGCAATTATCAACGGAGCAAACGCCGGAGTTAAGATGATTGTCGGGATCGTAGCGCTTCTTATCGCAGTTCTGGGTCTGGTTGCGCTCGTCGACATGTTATTATCCGCCCTTGGAACAAGAGTCAATTTGCTTTTCGGTCTCGAAGGCCAGTGGTCTCTGAAAGTACTTTTCGGCTACATTTTCTACCCATTCACACTGATATTAGGAATTCCTCTTTCCGATGCAGGATTGATTTCCAAAATCATTGGTGAGCGCCTGATTGTAACTGAAGTCGTTGCTTATAAGGATTTGGCGATTGCATTAGAGGAAAATTTATTGCAGCACGAACGTTCGGCAGTAATTGCCACCTACGCGTTATGCGGATTCGCTCACCTGGCTTCAATGGCCATTTTTGTCGGCGGCGTTTGCGCATTGGCTCCGGAGCGAACCCGCAATATAGGAGGAATCGCACTTCGTGCACTATTGGCAGCAACATTGGCCTGCCTTTTGACCGCCTGCGTTGCCGGGACATTTTTTACCAAAGGTTCGATTCTGCTGGGAAACTGATCATGTACTTGAAACGTTTGAAAGACTGCCGGAAATTCATGGCCGGCGATGGTTCCATATTACGCGAGCTTCTGCACCCTTAAAAACAGGATTGCAGATTCATTATAGCCTTGCTCACGCAAAGGTTACCGCCGGCCAAATGACAAAGCCCCATAGACTCAGAGCCTGTGAAGTATACTACATAATAGCCGGACAAGGCTTGATGCATATAGACGAAAAAGCCTTTGAAGTAGGTCACGAATGTGCTGTCTACATTCCCCCGCACTCAACGCAATATATTGAAAATACAGGAAACTCCGATTTGAGTTTTTTATGCATAGTAGATCCTCCATGGCACATAGAGGACGAAGAGGTAATCGACAGCTGAATGAGGCGGTGAGAAACTTCTGCTAATCAGATGTGGCTGGTTTTGTCCCGAGTATCTGGAGGGTTTCTTCGATAACAGGCAAAGTCTTGGTTGTAATTTCCGGGTCGTGAAAATTGCCGGCGATCTCCATTCGAACAACAGCCTGACCGAGACCCTCAGTCAAAGACTGCAAGAGGGAAGGACTACCAGCGACAGCGCGCCGACCCCGTGAAGTAAGAGTCAAATCAACGTTATTGCTCTCCAGGTCCATCCGGCCTGAGCCGTTAAAAGCATGTGTCTGGCCGGATAAATCGAGCTTCTCAACGAACATGCTCTTGCCTCTTATATACGAGTCAATGAACATCGAGTTAAAAGCGAAGTTTTTCGGCTCTGTCAGTTTCAGTACCTGCAGAAGCTTGGCCAGTGGCGAAAGTTTGCCAACCTGCATATCGCTTATTGTGAGTCTGCATGTGCCGATACGTGAGGAACTGTCACTAATTTGAGTATTAATATTCAACGAGCCATCCATTCTCCCGCTCGTATAACCGTTTGTAGATGCCTTTTCGAGTTTTGTATCCGAGAGAAATTGTTCTAAGTCAACATTGTTAAAACTCACCTGCAACAAATACTCGAAAGCCTGCTCATTCGGCTGCCTGATCTCGAACTTCCCGGTTAATTTTCCGCCATAAAAATCGGCAATCATATCTTCAGTCGACCAAACCTGCAGGTTCGGATCATAATCGATATCTGTTTTCAAGTCAGTGAAAGATTTGCCGTGAACCTTGAGCGTGCCCCGGTCGAGGACAGCCCGGCAGCTACTGAAGCCTTCACCGGTTCTGAACAGGCCCTTTGTTTTCAATACTGCATTCAATTCGTTTCTGCCACCGGATATTCTGAAACTGCTATCTTTGATCTTGATATCACCGCCAAAATCAACAGAGGTTGCGCCGTCATCTTCACGGCTGATTCGGACCTGTTCGAAATCCAAATCAAATCGGCCGGTCGGTGAGATCTTACCGTAGAGGGGCTGAATATGTTGCGGTAAGATTAAGCCGAGGCGCTCGTCAAAAAAAATGTCATTAGCCTGGAGCTGTAAAAGGGCACTGTTGAAAGTATTGCCGGCTAAATTCAGATCGCCGTTGAGCTTTAATTTTGCGGTTTCTGCTTCCGCCGGAGCGCCATTATCCAAAGTTGCGGTAATGTCTTCAAGTTTTATATTATTTTCGTTTATTGTCAAAGTGCCGGTGACATCTTTTAGAGGATACGGAAACTGCGATAATGTAACACGGTTGCCCAGACACTCCACGGTTATACTGTAATCAGGAGTCTCATTAAGTGTTTCTTTGTCTAAATCGGCATTGATATTAACTTTGCCGGTTGGATTCAATTTAAAGATAATTTCTTTAAGTGACTCAGGCAACAGACCAAGCAAATCATCGTCTAACTGCGCGTCTTTGAAATTTAAAGATAGGCTATATCGGGACTGTTCACGTTTCTCGCCCGGCCGGATTTGGCCGGTCATGGAAACCTGACTGTGGTCATACCGGCCTTCGAACTCTTTGATAAGTATTAAATCAGGCGTAAAGACTGCTTTTGCCAATACATCATAGACAGGCAATGGAAATTGATCCGACCTCAGGGAAGCCTTTTCAAAAGACAAATCGGCTGTGTAACCTGCCGGTCCGGAGTTTCGTTTTGAAATTCTTATCCAGCCATCCGCCAAGCCGGAAGGACTGAATTGTCTATATAAGTTCTTTTGACTATCTGGTAACGCAGCTTCAAGTGTTGAATCCAGAGAAATATTATTTACTTCGATTGAAATATCATATTCGGTACCTTCGTCGCTGCCTGTCTTTAACTCACCATTCAGCGTAATTTCCTGTTCGTCTGCCTGCGAAACCAGATCCGAAAAAATTACAACATTGCGATTGAAAGAAATCCTGCCGAAAAGATTTTTCAGCGGATAAGGGAAATGCCGGTAAATGGCCTGGGCTCCCTGCAGCTCAACCGCTAATTGTTTGTTCTTATCTGATTGTGACTGTCGGGTTAGTCGGTAGTCTACAGCCGCAAATCCGGTCGGGGAGAAAGCGGACCAGAACTCTTTCTGTCCGGAGCTTAACGCACTATACAAGTCATTATCCAAAGGCATTTTATTGCTTGTGATCCGGATTTCGTACTTCCAATCCGGACCGAAGCCCCCGGACCAACCGTTAAAGAAAAGCTCAACGTCACCGTGTTTGCCATTGAGGTTATTAAGCGTCAGACTGTTCCTGGTAAAATCTATCCGGCCGGTCAAATGTTCTATAGCGTACTGAAAGTTATAGTAGCAAAGCCCAACATCCTTACAATAAACTTTCCCGACCAAAGTGCTTTTGTCTATCTGATTCAAATTTCCCGATGCATCAAGCTCAATGTCCACTTGTCCATAAGGACCGTATCGGTCGAAGAATTTCTCCAGAGCGGCAAACGGACTGGACTTCTTCAGAAAAGCCGGCCCGACCAACGCAAGCCTGCTCAGCACCGGACTACGCTTTGATTGCAGGTCCGTCACTCTTAACATCAATGAGAAAGCATCGTCCTGGTAATATTTAAACTCCGCAGCCAAAACGTCTATTGTCCACGCCATCTCAAGCTCTGGTATATCCGCAGATGAAATTCCGCCGGCAATCGTAACGCTGCCCGGCTTCCAGAATCCGGTCAGGTGGCTCTTGCCAAAACCTGAAGCCATCGTGTCCGTCGTTATCTTGAAACCGTAACCCTTTTCTGTTTCTTCATCGAACAAAAAGTCCGCATTAATCGGCATCGAAACAGCAAGTGTTGTCTGCCCTTTAGAAATCTTGCTATATTGCAGTTTCCCAGCTTTGAGGTGAACACGCGGCATTTTGCCGGACCCGCCATTAGCAAGCTTAAACTTAAGCCCGGACAAATTTGACCAACCCGTGTCCAAGTCGTACTGGGCATTGAAAACAAAATTACTGACACTTATTACTTTCAGCCGGGGACGTAATAAAAATAAGCTGCCTATGCTGAAACGTGCATACACAGCCTCGGCTTTGAATATGGCATCCTCATCATCCTGCACTTCGCAGGGACAAACAACGAATCTTTTAATAAAAATCGAACCGTTAGCGTGATAATCAACCGACTCGGTTCTTATCGATGTATTGGTCAACTCACCGATTTGACGTATGGCGATGTAGCACAAAGCCCGGCCTGCCAGGATGTACAAAAGCCACAACAGGCCGACTAAAATCCCACCTGTCAGAAGTCTGCGAATTAATTTTTTAAGTCGGACCATAGAATCATTACTTATCAACAGCCAGTCCCTTTATTGCCTTATCGGCAATATCACGACGGCAATAAACATCGTCGAACTTTATTATATCCACCGCCTCGTACGCCCTTGCCTTAGCGTCGCTGATAGTCTCTCCCAGCGCGGTAACACCCAGCACTCTTCCGCCACTGGTAACAATATCTCCATCCTGCTCCTTGGTACCTGCATGGAATACGAGAACATCTTCGAGCTGCCCTGCTTCTTCGAGGCCGGTTATTATCTTACCCTTCTGATAATCGCCCGGATATCCCCCCGAAGCCATGACCACACAAACCGCCGGTCGCGGGTCCCATTGAAGCGTAACCTGATTAAGCTTACCGTCACAAACCGCTAACAGGACTTCCAGCAAATCGCTTTTTAGCCTCATAATAATCGGCTGGGTTTCAGGATCGCCGAAGCGGACGTTAAACTCAAGCACTCTCGGCCCGCCGCCGGTAATCATGATCCCTGCATACAGCACACCTTTGTATGGCGTGCCGTTGCGGTTCAAGCCATCGACCATAGGCACAAAAACTTCGCGAGTAATCTGATTCATCAATTCTTCTGTAACAACAGGGGCCGGACTATAGGCGCCCATTCCTCCGGTATTGGGTCCGGTGTCACCATCACCGATAGGCTTGTGGTCCTGCGATGATTCCATAACATATATATTTCGTCCATCCACGAAAGCAAGTATCGAGGCCTCTTCGCCGAGCAGTTTGTCTTCGACGATGATTTTGTCGCCCGCCGAGCCGAATATTTTGTCGCTCATTATTTTTTCAGCAGCTAAAATACCGTCGGCAGGATCGTCACAGACATAAACACCTTTGCCCTTGGCAAGCCCCGCCGCCTTTACAACCACCGGTTCGTCCCTGCTTGCAATGTACGCCTTGGCGTCACTGTACCTGTCGAATGTTCTGCTCTCGGCAGTTGAAACACTACTGGAACGCATAAGTTGCTTTGCAAACGCTTTATCCGCCTCGAGCCGGGCGGCCTTGCCGCTCGGGCCGAATGCTTTTATGTCCGCTGCTTCGAAAGTATCGACAATCCCTGCCGCAAGCGGATCTTCGGGGCCAACTACAACAAGTTCTACGTTGTTCTGACGTGAGAAGTTCAGAAGCTCATCGATATCATCGGAACTTATAGGGATATTCTGGCCGCATTGAGCCGTGCCGGGATTGCCCGGTGCGATATATAGTTTGTCTAATTGTTTCGATTGAGCTAATTTCCAGGCAATCGCGTGCTCTCGACCGCCGCTGCCGATTAATAGTACGTTCATCTGCTACCTCGAAATAATTGGTTAATGATTCTGTCCCGATGCAGTCAATCGGGATATAACGGCTCTTTAATAAGATATTGATGTTTTACTACAAGGAAATGAGAATCCTTTCCATTCTGATTATGCCCTCTGTCTTCCTTATTTGGGCTTACGTGCTACCTCAGCACACAAAAGCATAAAATACCACAGTCGTAGATTTTGCTCAAGCTTTTTCGGATAGATGAGCCGATTAAAATATGTACCGGGTCTTTTATCATTGTTGCAATAGTTTATAATAATTCGATATGTTTATTTTTCAGCAAAGCACAAATATTGTTACCAACCTTCAGATGAATCAGAAACGGGCCTTTATATCGATTTTTTGTGCTTTATTTGCTGCTCTGGCGTTTTCCGGCTGCGCTGAGCCTGATTTTATTAAGTCTGAACTACCGACCTCTACGCTTCCGGTCCAGCATCGCTTAGCCGGCTTGTCGGTCCGGAATCGGCCGATTATGTGCCTCGTGCACGGTTATGGTCATGACGTAACCTTAATCATGGCAACCATCCACGGCAACGAGCCTGCCGGAACGCCGCTCGTCCGGCAATTAAACGATTATCTCCAGCAGCACCCGGAGCTTCTGATCGGAAGGACGGTCGTGCTCCTTCCAGTAGCCAATCCGGACGGCCTGGCGCACGGCAAACGTTACAACGTTAACGATGTGGATTTAAACCGCAATTTCGAAGCAGCAAACCGCCGAAACAATAAAACAAACGGACAAATCGCCCTATCCGAGCCGGAAGCCCGCGTAATAAAGCAGCTTATTCTTGAATATATGCCGGATCGCATTGTAAGCACACATCAGCCACTGGCCTGCATTGATTACGATGGACCGGGAGAAATGCTGGCAGACAGCATGGCTGAGTACTGCGATTTGCCGGTGAAAAAACTCGGCGCAAGACCCGGCTCGCTCGGCTCATACGCTGGAGTAACTCTCGGCATTCCCATCATAACATTCGAAATGAAAAAGGACGACTCGAACCTTGAACCGGAAATCCTCTGGCAAAAATATGGAAAAGCGCTGCTTGCTGCAATTACCTATCCGGACTATCCCTAAGTGTTTGTCATTCTGAGCCCTTCGCTTCGCTCGAGGACAAGCTCCGCGAAGAATCTCCAACGGCAACCTGACGCAAATCTCATTCAAATCCCTTACAGGTTGGTTAAAGCTCTTTCCTGATAGCAAGGCTATGACGCCTCGCGGCTATGGTAATAATAAAATCATCACCTTCAGGTGGTGTAGCCTGTCCAATGTAGTTATCTCCCCAACCGACAATAGAGCCATTTTTCTTTAGTGCAAGAAAATAAGAATATCCTGCGGATATCGCAATGAAGTCATTGCCATCAGGAGTTGTGTATTCACCATATCCTTTATAACCCCAACCAACAATCGAACCATCGGATTTAATGGCAAGAACATGATTGTCTCCTGCAGCTATGGCTACAAAATCATTGGCATCAAGCTCTTCGGAATCGAATGCGATTGCTCCCCAACTGACTATCGAACCGGCATCGACTGCTTTAACTACTAATGGATTCGTTAACGCAATCAGTATAAAAAGTTCTAATATAGTGAAATATTTAGGTTTTATATTTAGATAAATTGTAATATTTTATAGTTATGGATACAAAATAGTGACATAAAATCCAGGATTGCTTAAGTATGTTGAAAGTTCTATTTGAAGACAATGATTTTGAGAATATTTGAATTATAAAGGATTTTTGTTTCCGATTTTAATACCATCAGTTTAAACATGTGTGAATTTACTTATAGAACTTTCTCAGACTCCTTTGGAATAGGTTTCATACATAGAGAACAACTTGAGTTTGCGTATTAGATTTTATGGTACCATCTTCGTTGAAATATAAATACTCCAGACATACACTTCTTCAGCAGTCACCGCTCAGCTCATCGTTAATTCCGTTGGAGCCATCATGGTAGAAGATATACCACTGTCCCTTGAACTCAATAATAGTAAAATTCAACTTAGCCGGAGCTTTTTACCTAAGCATAGTTGCAACCGGTTTAACACATTGAAAAAATGATTCCATATAAAACAATCCTAACTATGCTATTATTTTTTTCATTGCTTACATTCTTTTGATTAAATTATTATTATCGATTATAGGGACTTTCCTGCATTTTTAAATGAGTACGCTCGTAACCTCCATTATCTACTATTACTTTATATATTACCACTCCCGGATCCAGAGGCCTTATTGTTAACTCAAATATTCCGTCTTCACTTTCTGGTAAGGTAAGTGTTGTTGCGGTTTCTATTATCCTGGCTGCACCAGTGGGGTACATTTTTGTGTATTTGTTTTCCCAGTTTAGCTCTTCGTTAATATTCCAGATTTTTTCTTTTCCTCCTTTAAATGATGCTGCAACATTGTGGCCTCCTTTTTTAAAGGGTAGTGTACTATCAAAGAAAATCCAAACTTTTATGCTGTCTGATTGGGGTTTCATTTGCATTTTATAAGTTATGCTGGCATTTTCAGTTTTTTCGGAGTAAGGCATTAGAGCAATTCCGGAGAGCGTTCGTCCCAAGTCGGGAATTACTGTCCATTTTGTTTGCCCGGTTGCATTGGTTTGAAAGTAGTGTTCACCTTCCATTACCACCACGCCATTCTTTTCTTTGAAAACATATCCGCCCAGCTTCTCTTCTTCGGGAGAAACACGAATAACTTTTGGCATAATATTACCTTGACGCGGTTCGTCCCACGAGGTATATCCTATGTGAGTCTGGTCCATGATGTGGTTCCATTTGCCTTCTGAAACATTCAAATTATAATTTTTGGTAAATTCAGCATCTAAGGCAAAACATTTCTCAACACGGTCGGCCCAATAATTGGCTTTCAAGTCTTTTTCAGCAACCAACTTTTTGTTCATGGCATGTGCAAAATACATATCATAAAGATTGGCCATGGCACGAACCGGATGAAGTATCAGTTGCATATAAGTGTCTCTGTATTGAGTGGGAAGTTTATGATACTGTCGCATGGCGCGGGTTTCGAGAGCCAGATAGGCATCTTTTACCTGAAGGAACTCGCCGCTTTCGAGATTGTATGTTCTATTATCTAGCATTTCAGCAGAGATGCGGCTAGCATATTTACAATGTAAGCTCAGGATTTCGGCGGCCTCTTTGGCTTCGTTTTCACCAAAATTATCTTCACAAAACTGTATGGCGTACTCATCAAGATTATCCTGATTAAAAGTGGTTGGATCCCATGCCATGTTGAGGAAGAAATCCATAGGGTATTCGTTGGGTTTTAAATCGCCCACGTTTAATATCCATAACTTGTCAACGCCATAACTGTAGGTTAATTGCAGTTGTTCCCACATGTGTGGTATTTGTGTCATATTAAGCCATTGATAAGCCCTTGGGGCACCATGCAAATCAACATGATAATAAATTCCGTATCCCCCGGGATGCGGTTTTTCTCCGAGTTCAGGTAGTCGACGAATATCCCCCCAGTTATCATCACAAAAAAGTATGATCATATCTTCGGGTAATTTTATTCCCTGATCGTAGTACTCCAATACTTCACTATATAATGCCCAGATTTGGGGTGTTTCTTTGGCTGGTTTTCCGGTCACTTTTTCAATAATATCCCGTTGTTCGTTTATGATATTTTCCAACAATCTAAAATTCTCTTCGGCACTACCGGCATCGGTCATAGGCAGGTCACCATCGCCACGCATTGCCATAGTTATAACCTGTTCGTAGTTTTTATTTCGTTCAA
>CAZQXE010000016.1:0-24906 GCA_964597115.1 uncultured Pirellulales bacterium
GGAGATTATAGTGGACCGAGGCTACGAAAAAACAAAGCCAATTCAAAGCCAATTTATCCCCAGCACAGGGCTGGGGGCTAGCGGATGACGTTCCGTCAAAAAAACGTGCCGGATGGCTTACGCCAAAGCTCTTTTGTAAAAAGTAAATATGAGAAATTTTCCGATTTGGCGGCGGTGAAAAACGAACCCAAACGAACCCAAAACGAAGCCAATTTATCCCCAGCACAGGGCTGGGGGCTAGCGGATGACGTTCCGTCAAAAAAACGTGCCGGATGGCTTACGCCAAAGCTCTTTTGTAAAAAGTAAATATGAGAAATTTTCCGATTTGGCGGCGGTGAAAAACGAACCCAAAACGAACCCAATCCGTCAAGCTATTTGACATCATTTTTGAACTGCCGGACAGGTTCTGTTAGCCGCGGGCACTGCCCGTGTTTAGGATTGGCAGGCGGATTATTTAGCCTTGCATCTTGTTTCCAAGGACCGTTTTGTACAGCCAGTACGCGACGCCGATTAAGAGCACGGCTCCGAGCCAACTGCCGTAGGGCATTACACCGCCAGAAAAATGCTCGATGATTGGTAAATCGACATCGAACTGCTTGAGCAGAATGATGGGAACGGCCAGCATGATGCCCATGAGGGCCTCGCCCGTTATCAGTCCGGAGGCAAAAAGCAGGCCATTACGGCCGGAGGCTTCGATCTGTTCGGCTGGTGTCCGCAATCGCGCATGGTAACGCTTAGTGGCATAGTGGATCAGCCCGCCGGCAAAAATCGGAACGGCCAACTCCAACGGCAGGTAGATACCAATGGTAACGGCCAGGACCGGCGTGCGGAATGTGCTGCGGATATTCTTGAGATACAAATCGAGAATAATAACCGCCGCAGCTATGCCCATTCCAATAAAGACATAAGTCCATGGCAGGTTACCCTGGAAAACTCCTTTTGCGACCGAGGCCATCAGGTTGGCTTGTACGGCAGAGAGCGCATCCGATTCGGCCCCGGGCTGACCGCGGAAACCGTAGGCTTTATGCAACAACATCAGAACCGGGGCAATAACCAGCGCGCCGGAGACGGTACCAACGATCTGCATTACCTGCTGTCGCCACGGAGTAGCGCCTACGATTTGACCGGCCTTAAGGTCCTGCATATTGTCACCGGCAATAGCGGCGGCGCAGCAAACAACGCTGCCAATGATGATTGCGGCAGCCGGCCCGTTCACGCTGTCCCGGCCCATCAGAACAACCAATAACAGGGCCGAGACCGTCACCGTTGCGATGGTGACACCGGATATGGGATTATTAGATGAGCCGACAAGTCCCGCCATGTATCCGGCTACGGCGGAAAAGATAAAACCCGCCACCAGCATGACGGCTGCCATCGTCAGCGAGACCGTGACATCTTTGACGAAATACTGATAGACCAGATAAAGCGGAACAATTGAAGCGACGATAAGGACCAGGACCCATTTCATAGGCATGTCCTTTTCGGTCCTTGCGATTTGGCTTTTATCGCCTGTCATTTGTTTATAGGCTCGCAGGCCGCTGGCAATGCCGCTGAATAAAGACCGCCGCATGGCAAAAATGGTCCAAAGGCCGCCAAGGAGCATGCCGCCGACACCGAGATATCGCGTGCGTTTCGACCAGATTCGGTTCGCGTATTTCACCGTACCAACCGGCGTACCCAACATGGCCTGGACATCGGCATTGTGCTGCTCTACCGCTTCAATCTCTGCCGGGGTTGCGTTTGGATCTGCTGCCTTGCACTTAAGAACAAATGCATTCCACACCTGAGTTTCGCCTGTGGAATTATTCCAGAGACTCGAATCATTCGGATCGATAATTCCATACTGTGCATTTGAGATGTCCCAATCATCCGGGACATTTTTATCAAGTAGCTGGTACGCAGGCCATTGTTCCTGGGCGGCCACTAACGGAATAGCAGCATACCAGTTAATGGCGCCGCCAAGGAAAATCAGTATCGCAATGTTGAGCCCGACAATGTAACCGACTGAAAGCAGGGCCGGACTGAGATTGGAGCCAAAGTAAGCAATTGAACCTTTGACGCGACCGGCCACTTCGATAACTTCGGGCCAGAATCCGATGCCTTTGGCGCCGATTTTGAACAAAGCGCCAACAATAGAAGCGACGGCGATAAAACGAACGCCGGAGCCGCCCTGCTGACCCGTTTCGAGGACTTCAGCCGTTGCAATACCTTCGGGAAATTTGAGTTTGCCTTCGACGATAAGCGCACGGCGAAGCGGAATGGTAAAGAGCACACCAAGCAGACCGCCAAAACCGGCAATGATGGTAACCCAGAAGAAATCGAATTCCTTCCAGAAGCCCATGATGACCAGCGCCGGTAATGTGAAGATCACGCCGGCTGCGAGTGACTCTCCCGCCGAGGCAGCGGTTTGGACAATGTTGTTTTCGAGGATGTTACTTCGCTTAAAAAGTCGCAATACACCCATCGAGACAACGGCAGCCGGTATCGATGCCGACACTGTCATCCCCGCGAACAATCCCAGATAAGCGTTTGCCGCTGCCAGCACCATTGAAAGCACCACGCCCAATACAAACGCCTTGATAGTAATTTCCGGTAACGATTGACCTTGTGAATTCATAGCTCACCTGCGTAAAACGAAAGCTAAAATCCCGCAATAAATTGTGGGGCTAAACAAATATTCTACCTTACAAACTGCTGCACGAAATATTTCGGCGTCAGTGACTGACCTGTAGCTCGCTCAATCATCTCGCTCCAATGATAGACAGCCGCAGCTTCGAAGATATTTTTGCGGAGGAAATCACCGGCTTTAACCTGGCCGACATAACTAACATTTTCATCCGATTTGAGCTTGAGAACTTTGTGAACGAGATGGTGATGCATTTGAGAAGCCAGCAATTCGCCTAACATATAATTGTGGTAATAACATGGCGCAATAGCAAAATGAATCTTTGCAGCCCAATCCGGCTTGTCGCGACCCTGCGGTCGTTTCACGAACTGATATTTTTCGACAATCCGCCACCACAACGAGTTCAAATCCTGCTCGGGATTCGCATAAAGCTGTTTCTCAAAATCATACATAACCATTGCCCAGCGAGCGAAAATAAGCTGCTTGAGCTGTGCATACTTGCCGCTGACTTTTTCAACTTCGGCCCGTTGTTCATCCGAAAGCTCCAGCATCTGCTGCATCCAGGAGGCGTTACGACTCAAACGGCCAAAGAACATCGCAACCGCTTCAGTAGTGAAAATGTGCGCCGGCTCTCTGAGAAGATACGGCGTCCGTGGATCATGATATTTATCGTAAACAGCGTGACCCAGCTCGTGCAAAATAGTCTCCATCCAGGACTCGTTATTCTTGAGATTGCACAGAATGCGCACGTCACCTTCTCGGTCTATGTCCGTACAAAAAGCGTGAGGATTTTTACCTGCGCGTTCATAGAGATCGCTGTTGGCAAGAATGGATTCCACAGGCAAACCAATGCCGGTATAGAATCTTACCGCTAACTCCTTGACATCTTTATCTTCATAATAAGAATCCAAATCAACATCATACACCAGCGGAGTTTCCTGAAAGAACGGATCGTGATAATGCCAGGGCATAAGTTCCGAAACGGCAACGCGATATTTGGCAGCCAGGACACCGTCCAAATCAGCCTTGAGCCTGGCAAAAGGTTCGTTGGTCAATTCGTAGAGCTCGTTAAAAATCCGGTCCAGCTCTTCGACATCCTGTTCAGCAGTAGTAAGAGAAAGGGTATGGAAATTATCAAAGCCGAGCTTTCGAGCAGCCTGGTTTCGCAACTTGACCAAACGGACGATATCATCTGCAACTATCACTCCTACCTGCTTGCTTGCCAGCCACGCCTGTTTTCTTTCAACCGAACCGGTCTCGTTTTTCAAAATCTCCTTGATCTGGTTATCAGTGACTTCCTCCCCTCCGATTGTCGCGCGAAAAGTGCTGAAGTTCTTTTCAATTTCCGTGCCCAAATCGACGATTCTCTTTAACAGCTCCGGCTCTATCTGGTTTTCTAAATAAGCGTCGTACAATACGTCCAGTTGCCGCGCCAATATAGCCCTCTTCACCTGTCCGGACTCTTTCTTGTCCTTTAGGAAAGCAAAATCAATTTCGTCGCTGTAAATCTTTCGAATCCTCAGCATCAACTTACTTACTTTGTCATAATCCTCGGACTTACCGCTAATCGCAGCGTCCCAGTAAGCAAGATTTACTTCCTTCTCCATAGGTTTGACTTTTCGCTCATGAATTTTGATAAAATTCTCCAGGTCTCTTTCCTGAGCGTTAGGCGCACAACCAAACAAAACAGCGCTTATCGTCAACATAATGAGCCTGGCCATCCCTTGCGGGACAAGCAAAGTAGATGAAGTCCTCATGATTTACACTCCTATTAAATTTTGTGTTGATACTTCGTCATCAACCCCCTTTCGGACCTGAAGGATATTAGCGTCTCTGAACATCAAAATCAAGGGATTTTTGCACGGCCAAAGTGCCGCTTCTCTAATTTTTCCCGTCGGTCTATTTCTTCTTTGAACTCTGGCAATAACACATGTACCATATCGTTATAGTAAACCTAACAGATAATATTCGGCTAACCAAGGAAGTGCCCCCACGCTTGCGCGGGGGCAGGCTCCACCTGCGAAGGCAGGTGTAACTTATTATGGCCAAAAACAAGTATCTAACTGCACCGGTCCCATCGAAAAAAATGCCTCCCTCAATACCCTACATCATGGTCAGTGAGGCCACCGAGAGATATGCATTCTATGCGTTCGATGCAATTTTAGCACTATTTCTTATCAACAACCTGATGGATTGGAACGGTAATCCTGCGAATCTAACCGAAGAAAAGGCAATGGAATGGAAGCATTACTTCAAGGCTGCTGTTTATTTCACTCCACTGATAGGCTCACTGATAAGCGATCTGTTCCTTGGAAAATTCCGAACCATTATAGCTTTCTCGATAGTATACTGCCTTGGCTTTCTGGCAATCACAGTGGATCAAACATATCTCGGAACGATGATTGGTCTTGGCCTTATTGCATTAGGCTCCGGAATAATCAAGCCATGTCTGTCCGCAAATGTCGGCGATCAATTCGGGAAGTCCAACCAGAACCTGATTACCAGGGCATACAATATATTCTATTGGGCTGTTAATGTAGGTGCCTTTTTCTCTATGGCTATATCTCCATGGATATATGATAAATACAATGACGTCAGGATCGCCCTGGGAATTCCCGGTATCTTCATGGTACTAACTACCATAACATACTGGGCAGGACGGAAATCTATGGTTCATATCCCCCCTAAAGGTAAAGTCTTCCTTAAAGACTTGTTTAGTAAAGAAGGAATACTTGTCATCGTCCGTCTGTCCCTTTTTCTGTTTATCTTTGTCGCGGTCTTCTGGTCACTGTTCGATCAGACCACTTCCAAATGGGTCTACCAGGCCGAGAAAATGAACCTTAATTTCCTGAAATGGAATATATCAGACCAGACATTTGTAGGTTCGATTCTGAGCAAATTAGGAGGACTCAACCAGGTTGAATGGAAAATCCTTCCTGCCCAGATGCAAGCGGCCAACTGTATCCTTGTTCTGATTACTATCCCGTTTTTTGCTTATATCGTTTATCCTCTCATTAATAGATTTTTCCATCTTACTCCAATCCGAAAAATCGCCATCGGCTTTTTTGTTGCCATCCCGTCCTTTGCAATCCCCGCACTGCTTGAAAAATGGATCCTGGATGGAATACAACCGACTATCTGGTGGCAGGTACTTGCTTACTGGTTTATCACCGCCGGTGAAGTGATGATTTCGATCCCTGCCCTGGAGTTCGCCTATACACAGGCACCTAAATCAATGAAATCGTTCATTTCTTCGCTGAATTTGTTGTCGATTTCTCTGGGCAACCTGTTCGTCTCGCTTGTCAACAAATTCATACAGAATCCTGACGGCACGGTAAAGCTCAAAGGCCCAAACTATTACTGGTTTTTCACTATCCTGCTGCTTGCCACCGGCATAGTGTTCTGTTTTGTTGTGCAGTTCTACAGGGGCAAGACATATATCCAGGACGAAACCGAATCGGAATCTCAATGAAAAGGATAATCTCCGTATCGCGGAGAACCGACATACCGGCCTTTTACGGCGACTGGTTTATGGGCCGGCTAAAAGACGGATTCGCCGGAATGGTCAATCCTTTCAGCGGAAAAAGATATTTTGTTTCATTAAAGCCCGAAGATGTCACTTGTTTTGTTTTCTGGTCCAAGAATTTCAGCCCCTTCCTCAAGAACCTGAAAACAATTGATAATCTGGGATATAAATTCTATTTCAACTACACCGTAACCGCCCTGCCCGATATCTTCGAAAGTAATGTCGATAGAAAATCAGCGATTGAATCCCTAAAGCAGCTCAGCAAAACATATTCGCCGCGTCATATAAACTGGCGATTCGACCCGATTATTATCTCCAGCATTAGCGAGAGGGATTTTTACATAAGGAATTTCGAAGAGCTTGCAAAAGAATTCGCCGGATTAGTTGAGCGATGCTACTTTAGCTTTGTGACAGAATACAAAAAAGTCAAACGCAACTTCGAAGAGCTTAAAAAAACTACGAGCGTGAAAATCGTTGATTGTAGCGATGATTTCAAGATTGACTTGGCAAACGAATTAGCAGCTACCGCAGAACGCTATGGAATCCAAATGTATTCCTGCTGCGGCGATTATTTAACAAATAAAAGAATCAAAAAAGCTCACTGCATCGATGGCAGCATTATTAAGAGCTTATTCTTTCCAGAGGGTCTTCCGTATAAAGAAAAGCCAACAAGAGACCAATGCGGCTGCACGGAAAGTACGGACATCGGCACCTATGACACCTGCCCGCACGGTTGCATATACTGCTATGCAAATGCAAATAAACAAAGAGCTACAAAAGTATTCAGCGAACACGACAAAGAAAGTGCCTTTTTAGGCTACAGCAAATCCCAATCCGACAGATGGCTAATGGAAATCCATAACAACAGGACATAAAGAATTTCTGAGAAATTTCTTCTGTTTCAATGATTATTCGTGATGACAGGATGGTACATTGTAATTCTGTTATGAACACTCGCAGTGCGATTTGAAATCCTGAAGACGTGAAAATATCTACATTCGCGAATTTTAATGTTGGCAAATCAACAGTGATCTCCGGAAAGGTAGAGACTTCTTATCATAAGCAATATTCATTTCTCTGAGAAGCTTCTCTGCTTCTGATGCATCATTATACTTCTCAAATACAAATGCGAAAGGATGTTGATCCCTGCCAATATCTCTTAGTTCATCAGAAAATCTCTCAGTAGCCGAGAAAGTCGGATAGGGACGTTCATCCATTGTTGTGTTCTCTACTTCAGTCGCTCCGTAGAACAGTAATCCGTATGCATGCTCACCCACAGTCACGATTTCACAATCCTCTTTCGGAAGATGTTGACTGAGTTGTTGCCACAAATGTCTTGAATCGTTTTTAGTCGGATAGTAAGCGATTGCCAACTTCGCACCCAACAACGCAAATACCCAGACGGCCGTGAGAACTAACGGTTTGATAATTGCTCTGATGTTCCGATTCATATTCTCAAGAGCCACAACAACTTTCTTTCCGTACAATCGTGCCGACGCAATCGCCATCACTGGAAAAAGCGGCAAAACATACAAAATCAGCTTGGAACTCGCAAGGCACAACACCAGTATCGGAACGAAGAACAAACATACCAGAAACAGCTTTTGAGGATTTTGCGATAGTTCTATCCACCATTTCTTTCGGAATATTATGTGTCTTACAGCTGCTCGTCTCTCCCACCAAATTGCCGACCAAGGCAAGGCACCCAGAGTAATAACGGGCAGGTAGATTAGTGCTCCTATAAGACCAGGATTTCTTCGGTACTTGTCGGAGACCAGCCTTCCCCATATCTGATTATCGAAGAAGTAGCCGGCAGCACCGGGGATTTTTGTTGAGATATACACATACCACCCCAATCCAACCAGGCAAAAAACTCCCAACCCTATTAGCGCCCACGGAGTGCCAAAAAAGCGGACCACTTGCCTTCTGAGAAGAAGAAATACGAACATACCACCGCAAGGTATCAGCACCGCCGGTCCCTTTGTAAGAAATCCAAAGCCGATAACAATGCACAAAAGAAACTGCCACCTCCCGATATGCTTGCCCGCAGGCTCGACACTCTTCCAGAAACACAAAGCTGCCACTGTCGTCCATAGAGCTAAAGCCGTATCCGGAGTTACGAAATTGGCTGCCATAAAAGGTATCACCATTGTCGCGTACATAAAGCCTGCAGCAACTGCTATTCTTTTGTCTTTGAATAATGAAAAGCTCAGCACGCCTACGATAAGCGCAGTTGCAACATAACAGACAGCGTTGAACGCGCGAACGGCAAATTCAGAGTGCCCAATTGCCTTCAGACCAGCCATGATCCCCCAGTATAATATCGGAGGTTTTTCAAGAAAGATCTCCAGCCCTTCTTCACCCAATCTCGGAACAAGAAGATCGCCGTTTTGTAACATAGTAAGAGTTGCGCCGACGTAGTAGCCCTCATCCGGCTGCCAGATACCGCGAGACCCTTGAAATCCAAAAGCCAATGCAAAAAGGCTCAGGAACAACAGAAATACAATTGTTATGTTAATTTTTGATGATTTTATCATTACCCTTTCCCACGTCCTCCCGCTTTCAAACATGCAGAATTCCCTCAAACACGACGTCCTCCAATAATTCTATCAAAATCGGGAAAAGCTTTTTTATTGATAAAGTCCCATATTTACGTATTCGGTTGAGTGTCGAATTGAATTGTTTACTCACATGCGAACCATTAATTTCCCAGATCTTTTTTTATCCCTGATGCAATATAAAAAAGCACCATATCAACTTTCAGCCCTCTCATCGGTTAAAATATCCTAATCTTAAAAGAAATCAGAAATGCCAACCAACTCCCTTTGTTGTACAATTCCTTTATTATACGTTCTTATTGGCTACCAAGTTCGAGTAAAAATTGTTCCATTGCCACAGGAACTTTTGTTCGGCCGGTCTTTATCGCGTAGTCGGTCTCGGCTAATCGCTGCAGGTATTCGCCGATTTGCTTCAGACTCATCTGTCGAATCAGTGCAAAGAAGCTTTCCTTGTTACCTCGTATCCACAGCTTTTTTTCAACCTCGCTGCGTCTCATGCCTTTTTTAAGAAGCACTTTCGCTCCAAACATCCTTCTCAACTGGAATGCAAAAGCACCGACAACAGTATATTCGGTTGATTTGTCCTCTGCGAACATGGCCCTTAACCGCCCCACTGCCTGGCCGGGATTGCGGGCAATAACAGCATCGATCACTGAGAATGCACCGAATATGCGATTGTGGCCTATAAGTGATTCTATATGCTTTGACGTGATGAGCTTTTCGCCTTCTGCAAACAAAGCTAATTTATCGACCTCGCTATAGAGTCGCGTCAGCTCATCTCCGGCCAGCTCGACTAAGAGTTCCGCGGCGTCCCTGCTGAGCTTCTTATCGTGTGCATCGTTCGCATATCGTATCAGACGCTGGGGCAATTCCCAGGGTTTTGGCTGGGCGATGTTAATCAGTTTGCCTGCCTTTGGTAATTTTTTGGCCAGTTTCGTGCGAGGGTCCCAAGTCTTGACCGTCAATACTAATCGTCCCGTGGGGCAGGGATTATCGAAATATCTTTCGAGTAATTCACGATTCTTAGAAATAAAATCTTCTGCTGCCCTGAGAAGGACAACGCGCTTGTCGGTCAAAAACGGTGCTGTTCTCAGTTCATCCAAAACCTCCGATGCAGTGGCCGAAGCGGCTTCAGCATCAAAAAGTCCCGTCACTCTCTGTGAAGGCTCTAATAGCTTATCGAGAAGCCCCCGGCAATGAGCATTGACGAGGGAATCTTCTTTGCCGGCAATTACATAAATAAGCTCATCCATTGAATTACGATTTGCGTTTCTTTTTGCTGGTCTTTTTCTTAGCCTTGGCTTTTGATAGTGGCTTAGTCTTTGTCCTGGATGCCTTTTTCGTTTTAGTCTTCGACCTGGATTGCGGCTTTGGGCTGTCGTTATTAGATTTGTTCTTATGGTTGTCTGCTTCTTCGGAGATTATCTTTTCGGCAGCAACGAGCTTATCACCTGGCTTGAGCTTGATTAAACGGACGCCCTGCGTGTTTCTGCCAATCGAGCGGATTTGGTCAAGTCCGGTGCGAATAATCATCCCGTTGGCGGTTATCATCATCAGATCATCCATATTCTGGACAGCCTTCAGTGCGACTACTTTACCGTTTCGAGTACTTGTTTTTATGTTTTTCAGACCGACTCCGCCCCGGCTTTGTGACCTGTAATTCTCAAGACCCGTTCGTTTGCCGTATCCGTTCTCGCAGACCGTAAACAGAGCTGCTTTTTCCTCGACAATCACCATACCAACTACGGCGTCACCGGAACGCAGATTAACACCTCTGACACCTCGTGAGACACGACCCATCGAGCGAACCTGGCTCTCGTCAAAGCGTATCGTCATGCCGTCGCGTGTTCCGAGTATTATATGGTCGGACCCTGTTGTTAGCGCAACGCCAATCAACTCATTGTTAGGATCGAGATTGATAGCTATGACACCGGTCGCTCTCGGATTGCCATAAGCAGAAAGCCTTGTCTTTTTGATAACGCCATTTTTCGTAGCCATAACCAGTTGCCGCTTCGGCGCATCGTCACCTTCTTCGTCATCGAAACTGCTGACATTAATTATCGACGCGATCTGCTGGTTACCCAGCCTAAGCAGGTTGACGATATTTCTGCCCTTGCTCTGTCTGGACATGCTTGGAACGTCGTATACCTTTAGCCAATAACACTTGCCACGATTAGTAAATATTAACAGATAATCATGCGTAGACGCGATAAACAGATGCTTTATGAAATCACCTTCTTTTGTATCTGAGCCGATGATTCCTCTGCCGCCTCTGGCCTGTTTGCGGTATGTATCTATTGGTAGTCTCTTGACGTATCCGCTGTGACTGACCGTAACTATTACTTCTTCTTCGGCGATCAAATCTTCATCGTCAAACTGCTCGGCCGTGGCTGTGATTTGCGTACGCCTGGCGTCACCGTATTTCTCCTTTATCTCGTAGATGTCTTCGCGAATGATATCTATCAGGATCACCTCGCTGGCCAATATCGCCTCGTAGCCTTCTATCTGCTCGGTCAGCTCGGCATATTCTTTAGCGAGTTTTTCGATTTCCAATCCGGTGAGCCTCTGCAACTGCATTGTCAAAATCGCATCGGCCTGAGGCCCGGTCAGGAAATGTTTGCCTTTGCTTTTTTCCTTAATAAAAGACTTGGGCAGGATTTTCTTCAGCGTAGCCAGCTCGGCTAATCGCAAAGGTTTTTTCATCAGGCTCAGCTTGGCGGTGGGGCTATCAGGTGATTTCTTTATCAAATCGATGATTTCGTCAATGTCACTGACAGCCAAGATAAGGCCCTCGAGAATATGAGCCCTGTTCCTGCATCTTTTCAACAGGAATCTGGTTCGTCTGCGAATTACGATTTTGCGATGCTCAATGAAGCAATCGAGCATCTCTCTGATATTTAGTGTTTCAGGTCTGTTATTAACCAGCGCGATATTAGCGATGGCAAAAGTGCTCTGCAGAGGAGTGTAACGATAGATCTTATTCAATGCTATGTCGGCATCGGCGTCCCTTTTCAGGTCCACGACAACTCGCAGCCCGCGGCGGTCCGATTCGTCCCTGACATCCGCAACTTCCGGAAGCGTACTATTGTGGACGCATTCGGCAATCTTCGAGACAATCGTGGTCTTGACAACCATATAGGGTATTTCAGTTATGATGATTCTTTCCCTGCCTCTTTTATTTGTTTCGACATCCACCTTTCCCCGGACGGTCAAATGGCCACGACCGGTAGTGTAAGCGTCTATAATTCCTTTTTTGCCACAGATAATTCCCCCCGTTGGGAAATCCGGGCCGGGCAGACATTTTATGATATCTTTAAATCCACAGTCCGGATCCTTGATAACCAGCAGTAAAGCGTCACATATCTCGGTAATATTGTGCGGCGGGATATTAGTGGCCATTCCCACGGCGATGCCGGTAGAGCCGTTGACCAGCAAATTCGGAAACTTCGATGGTAGCACAGTCGGCTCCGTCCGCGTCTCATCGTAGTTCGGCACAAAATCAACTGTCTCGTGCTTAATATCTTCGAGTATTTCCATGGCCGGCGCTGCCATTCTTGCCTCGGTATATCTCATGGCTGCCGGTGGGTCGGAATCGATACTCCCAAAATTGCCCTGCGGGTTAATCAGCGGATAACGCATGTTCCACTCCTGACCCAGCCTCACCAGCGTTCCGTATGTGGCCTGGTCGCCATGGGGGTGGTAGTTGCCGCCGGTATCGCCGACGATTTTCGCACACTTGCGATGTTTGCTTCGCGGACCGAGGCTCAAATCGTTCATTGCTACCAATATGCGCCTTTGCGATGGTTTCAGACCATCGCGAACATCCGGCAGCGCCCGTGAGACAATCACACTCATTGCATAGTTAAGATATGAGTTCTTCAACTCGTCGAGGATACGCATATCCTCGAATTGTTCCTGTCGCTTTTCAGTTTCCTTCATAGGTTCTCTACTATCCTTAAATGCTAAATCCTGTGCGCGAATAGATTACCTGCAACCGTTCACAAAGTCAAGAAATACTGTCGATTTTCAACGGCATACATTTGAGTTTCTTCGGACTAAAAAAACATCAACCGAACTGTGCTTTAACAACGCAGCCGATTTGGATTCGAATACACGCGCTATTCAACTCTTAACGCCAAAACAAGCCTCGGGGCGATATTAAATCTGTTTTCAGCAGTGAAAAAGTAAAAAAAATCTATTTATAACGGGAGAAACTGCCCTGCTCTATTCCAACAACTCAACGTATATATTGCGAAACTCAATCGGGCCGCCTTCGCTTTGCAGGCAGATCCAGCCGCTGGTATCCGTAGCATCGGTTCCTTCGTTCTGGAGCACGCCATTGACGTAACAGCTAATCGCGTCTTTCTCGCAATGGATTTCATAGGTGTTCCACTGGCCTGCAGGTTTTTCACTGCTTTGTTCTTTCTTGGGTATTACCACGTATGGCTTCTCGATGTCCTGTCTATCCCGGCCATCTACTGTGATACCTGTGCCCCCAATAATAACCAGGTCGCCGGCATTGCCCGCTTGTAACTGGCTTTCGATACACCGAGGCCAGAGCTTGTCCGGCCCTGAAGTATGAAGCAGCACGCCGCTGTTAGTTGGCTCGCCCGGCCAGCGCCATTCGAGGTGAAGACGGTAGTTCTCATATTCGCACTCGGTCCGCATATATCCATTAGTTTTCCCCGTACAATGTATAACGTCGTCTTTTAGAAACCAGACCTCGTTTACATCGATATCCTCATCGGGAACGAACAGCTTCCAGCCGATAAGATCTTTCCCGTTCCAGAGTTTTATTTTTTGCCGTGAACTGAAAAGCCCGGACACTCCCTGACAGCCTGCCAGTGCCGAGAGAAATACAACCATAATACACAATGTTAACAATTTACCTGCAACCTGTCTCATTGTCTTGCCTCCATTAATCCATTTCTAAGATAAAATTCTCCATTTAGCTAACCATAATGCTTGTCATTGTTCAGCCTCTAATATGGCCTTGATCTCTTCTAACGATACTAAACCGGCAGTCGCCAGTTTTATTTTGCCCTCGGGATCCACGAAAAAACTGCTTGGGATGGCATTTATCGTATTATATGGTCCCGGCAAAGTACCCTGGTTGATTAAAACTGTGTAGTTGATTTTTGCCCGGCCGACAAAATATTTCACCAAATTCGGCCTCTCTCTTGATATCGCAAGCATCGCTAAATCATCCTCACTGACTGTTTTTCGTAATTCGATCAGATGCGGTATCTCCCGTAAACAGGGTCCACACCATGTTGCCCAGAAGATAAGCAGAACATTCTTGCCCCGGTAATCGCTTAGCTTATGTCCCGTGCCAGCAATATCAACCAGGTCAAAATCAGGCGCCGGTTTGCCCTGCCAGAATGTATAGACAGGGCCCCATGTTCTTGCAGCGTCAATGATGTCTTTTAAAGTCGTTTTTGCGCTGACCTGGGAACTGGTATCAAATTTTGTTCTACGGCCAGCCCAGATATTTGCGACCTGAGCCTGCACTTTACTAACCTGTTCCTCGCCAACATGAAGGGTAAAATCAATTGCGAAAGAACGGCTTTGATTCGGAGCAAGTTTGGGAACCTGACCGAACTCACGCTCAATCGTTTTGTTACGGGGAAAACCTGTACCTGGTTCCAGAGCAGTTACGTATCCGTCTTCGTAGGCCGCTGGATTTTTCCAAAGTGCAACAAATGGTAACTGTTCGACGGAAAAAGCCATTGATACGGCTTTATCGCGAGCCGCATTGTGAAGCATGACCTTAGTTTGGTCATTGTCATCAGCCCAAAGCTGCAGATAATAAACCTGTTCGGCAAATTCCGCCATCGGCTCACGATAGCTGTAGAAAGTCGAGACATCTGAGGCTGAGTGCTCATCTATAGGTGTTATCCGGCGCATTGGCCCAAAGAACTTCGCATCTTTTCCTATCAAAGGCATGCCGTAATTAACATGATAGAGGATTTCAAACTCCTGCTCGACCTCACTGAGATTGGTTATCTTGTCCAATATCTGAAAAGTGTTAGAGCCCGGCTCAGTTGATATCTCCGTCCACAACTCGAATTTTGCCCCATTCTCGCTGGTCTGATCAACCTTACCTCGTATCCTGATAAGGTAAGGCGCTTCGCGTTCAACAACAACCTCCACTTGGGAAGCAGGCGTAAGGCCGATTTCTCCACGCAAAGTTTCCATCTTTTCCTTGTCGCCGATACTATCGTCAGGCTTACCGGTTTCCGGCCAGCCAATATGCTTCAGGCCGGATCGAATCATCCATTCGTTAAAATGCTTCAACTCATCCAAATCCCGTGGCGTTTGCAGGTCGATGTGTTTCGGGTGAACCAGGACTTTATCAGGTGAATCCAGGCCGAGATGTAAATCTCCCATCTGCACCTTCTGAATTGACATCCCACGAGTAGGAACTACAGTGAAACTGAGCTTGCCGTTATTGACATCGATAACATCGACGCCTTCCTGCTTACCCCCGTGGAGCACATACTTACGCACCGCCCACGAAACGGGACTGTCCGGCGTCACATCACTACTGCCCAATTGTATTGTTTCCTTATAGATGTTTTGCTCGACATCGATCAGTACCAAACGAAACGGTTCGGCAGCCTGGACCGGCAAAATCCCCACAGTCATTATGATGAAGAATAATAACTTCGCCATTGCCTGACTCCATTTCCAATGATTGGGCTTAACGCTAACCGTTTTAGTTACATCTAATAAACCAGAGTAACAAACCCTGATTTTGCTTGCTAATTTAACAAATCTTGCACAAAAAAGTAAGATAAAATATCAGCAGCAAAGAACAATAAAAGGTTCCAGTTCCTCCTCATGACATCCCGCATATCATCAAAAAGGAGCCAAAAAGATGAGTTACAACAGAATCAGTTTCAGCGAGTGAACCTTTCTAATCCTTTTATTTATTTATTTCGCTGCCGGTAAATATCATCGCAATTCCGGCAGATTTTAAGCTGCCATACCGCCATGATTTGGAGATTTGATGGGGAAATATGGTTTTTTTGGCATATTTTTAGCTTGTTACCGGTGAAAATCATTTGATAATAACGGACTGCCGGATTATCATTCTGGGTCTTTGAAAGACCGCAACTGAGCATCAAATTCCGAGCGACCGGATATTCTCCTGCTCGGTAATGTTTCTTACTGTTTGTATAAAAAAATAATGACTGAACTTCTAAAAAATACCTTGGCACAAAGTGAGGAACTCAACATTATCCTGCTGATTGGCATTGCAATTTTTGCCGGAACAGTCGGTGGCAGGATAATCCAGAAACTTCATATACCGCGGATAATCGGCTACGTTGCCATAGGGATAATATTAGGTCCTTTGTTAAGTATCATTTCTCAGGAAACAATTCGTGACCTTGAGCCATTCAACATGTTTGCACTCGGTATCATTGGTTTTTTAATAGGCGGTGAGCTTAAACGTGAAATCTTCATAAAGTTCGGCAGACAGGTTGTTGCTATTTTGCTGTTTGAAGGTCTGGCCGCGTTTTTGCTTGTGGGATGCCTAAGCTTTGCAATAACCTGGTATTTCTTCGACTGGAAAACCGGATTGGCAGTTGGAGTAGTACTCGGTGCTATTTGCGCAGCAACAGACCCTGCATCAACAATGAGCGTGTTATGGGAGTGTAAAGCTCGCGGGCCGCTGACCGCAATGCTAACCGCGATTGTCGCGCTCGATGATGCCCTTGCTTTAGTGCTGTACGCAATCTGTGTGAGTATTGCAGGAGTAGTAATAGGACACCAAGAGGTAGGCTTTTTCGGTTCATTATTGTCATCGTTTTACGAGATATTCGGTTCACTGGTAATAGGTATAATTGCAGCTGTAGTGCTGAACTGGATTTTAAATCGCACAGATGAACCGGAAAGAGTACTGATTTTTTGTATAAGCTCATCCCTACTGATTATCGGCGTGGCGATAACACGGGAATTGGATGTTATTATATCAACTATGGCTTTGGGCATAACCCTGACTAATATCGGATCGAGGAAAGTCGTATCGAGTTTCGAGCTTGTACATAGGTTTTCAGCACCTATATACGTATTATTCTTCGTGCTTGTCGGTGCAAGACTGGATATCTCCGGTTTAAGCATACAGGTTCTGCTTCTTACCGCCGCTTATATTATTGGAAGCGTTGTCGGCAAGACAACGGGGGCATGGTTTGGTGCTGCTTACTCCAAATCAATACCGACAATCAGAAAATACCTCGGATTTTGTTTATATCAACAGGGTACAATTGCAATTGCGTTATTGCTCATGGCAAGCAGCAGATTCGAGGGTCAAATCAGAGACACACTGTTATCTGTGATAATAGCCGGTGTATTTGTGCTTCAGTTTATCGGCCCGGTATTCGTAAAGATAGGAGCAAAAAAGGCCAGGGAGTCTGGATTGAATGTTACCGAGGACGACCTTATAAAAACCTACACCGTCGCAGATGTAATGGACACGAGCGTGCCGGTTGTTTATGCAGGTATGTCCCTGAGTGAGCTGATCAATATGGTCGGCAGCACCGACAGTTCCTGTTATCCCGTTGTTGACAACGACAACAGACTCATTGGCGGAATTACGCTGGACGGCATCCGTAATACGTTCTCCACACAGGAACTGAACGACTGGCTTGTAGCTCTTGATATAGCCGAACCTGTTATCGCCAAGGTTACACCGGAGGTGACATTGTCAGATGCATTGGATACAATCAGGCATCTTGACATCGAATTTTTGCCGGTTGTGACAAGCGGCAACGGCGATAAACATATTGGTATACTAAGTTTGAGATCTGTCCGTCGCCGAATTAGCGCAGAAGTTCTGGCAAAACAGAAAGAAGCTGACGATATGTACGCACTTGCTCACAATTAGGCCAAATAACAAGCTCCATACCGAAGCTGGATTTTTGACAGAAATATATCATTGATTTTGTTTTAGTAATACGATGACGTATAATATGCGTTTCTCGAAAAGAATTATTTGGAGTAAACGACTATTTTATCAATGTTGACGAACCAAAATCGATCCAAGAATATGAGGAATATTCATAATGAAGCTGGCTGATGTTTTACGTAAAGAGTGTGTAGTCGTCAATGCCCGATTTGGCGAAAAGGCTGAGGCAATTCGGGAAGTGGCACGGTTCGCGAAGAAATGCAACGTTCTTGAAAGTGTCGGTGAGCAGGAGATTCTTACAGGGCTGATGGCCCGAGAGTCGCTGGGCTCAACAGGCGTCGGCAAGGGCATAGCTATTCCCCATTGTCGTCTCAAATCCGTCAAAGATTTTGTTGTGGGGATAATTACGGTTCCGTCAGGTGTTGATTTTGACGCTTTGGACGGCGAGAAGGTCAGGCTTATCATTTTCATTGTAGCTCCCGAGGTGGAATCCAATAAGCATCTTAGATTGCTCTCGGTCATTTCACAGTCTCTTTTAGCGCCGAAGGTTCTGGAGAGAATCCTAGCTGAACAAACGCCGGAGGGTGTGGTTGAAAATTTTCTGCACGGTAAGGATGTGGAAATAAACGACAGAGAAAAAGTAGCCAAAAGTCTTATTCATGTATTCATACAAAACGAAGAAGTTTTCAGAAATATTATTCAGATTCTGACCGGCATAGAATCCAGCTCTCTGGTCGTTGTCGGGGCCGAAAATGCAAGCGTTTACCTTTCAAAAATGCCTCTTTTTGCGAGTTTTTGGTCCGATGAGCCGTCCGATTTTGGCAGGATTATCATCGCTGTTGTTAACAAAAATCTTACTAACGAAACACTCAGGCGGATTGAAAGTGTTGTCGGCGACCTCAGTAAAAATTCCGGTATTATGGTAACCGTACAGGAAGTGTCTTATGCGGCCGGCTCGTTGAGTACGTAGGTACAGGTACATATAAAATGATGGTTTTAGCGATGATATTTGATTTGTCTTTTCTTCATATTTCCGGTTTGACTCTTTTAGGGGCGGCAACAATTGTCGCATTTTACATGGGTCGAGCTGCACGGTTTGTTAAATTACCGTCACTGATCGGCTATATGATCGTAGGCGTCATACTTGGTCCGTCGGTCCTGCACCTTTTCGATGAGCCTTCGATGGAACAACTTTCATTTATCACGGAGATTGCTCTGGGATTTGTGGCTTTCAGCATCGGCTCAGAATTAAATCTGTCCTCGTTAAAGCGCCTTGGAACGGGGATTATCTCTATTATTCTCGCGGAATCTTTCGGCGCTTTCCTTGTGGTTGCTCTTGCGATGTACTTATTGACTCGCGATTTGCCCATGTCATTGATTTTCGGATCGATGGCGCCGGCCAGCGCCCCGGCGGGCACTGTTGCCGTTATTCAGGACTGCAGAGCAAAGGGGAGCTTAACCAAGACACTCTATGCCGTGGTTGGATTCGACGATGGATTGGCTATTATTATTTTCGGTTTCGCGGCGGCTTTGGCAAAGAACCTTTTGATAACGGAAGCTTCGGGTACTTCAGAAGGTGTTCTGCAAGCCCTGTTGGATCCGGCCAGAGAAATTGGCTTAAGTCTTGTTGTCGGCAGTGTTGCCGGTTGGTTGTTCTATCGTATGGTCCGCAAATTACAAAACGCCAGGGATATTTTGATTGTTGTCTTCGGTTTTATCCTCATATGTACCGGTTTATCAATACGGTGGCATTTGTCACTGATTTTAACCAACATGGTGGTCGGATTCGTTCTGGCCAATGCACGACACGAATCATTATTGCATCGCGTTACAGCTCCTCTGCTGGAAGTCATGCCACTGCTGTTCGTGTTGTTTTTCTGCCTGGCCGGTGCGCACCTGCAGTTGTCGGCTCTGCCGGCACTTGGAGTCGTGGGATTGGTTTATATACTCGGCCGGTCGGCAGGTCTTATTGGCGGTGCTCGTCTCGGGGCAGTGTTCGGCCACGTGGAGAATAAAGTTAAGAAATATGTAGGGCTGGGGATTCTCTCTCAGGCCGGCGTTGCCATCGGATTGTCACTTATCGTCAAGCATGAGTTTATGCAGCTTGACGCCAAATACAATCTACCACATGCACTTACAATTGGTTCTTCGGTCCTTGCGACCATTACTGCTACGTGCATCTTCTTTGAAATAATCGGGCCTATTCTGACCAAGATCGCACTCAAAAGGGCCGGTGAGATACCTGACATGGAACCGAAATAAACATTATTTCCAAGCTGCGAAAAAGCAATAATTCGATAGGTAGATAATTTGATTAAATTTAGCAAGCTTCAAAGGTTGATTTGTTATGATTCACATAATTGCTAATGTTGGTTCCGAAACGGAGGGAGTTTTGAATATCGCCCTGCTGTTCGGGCTGATTATACTTAGTGGCGCTTTTGGTGCTCGCCTTTTTCAAAAGCTGCACATTCCTCAGGTCGTAGGTTGTATCGTAGTTGGAATTCTCCTGGGAGATATCCTCGGCATTATAACTACCCAGACCATCGAAAAGCTTGAGCCTTTTATGATGTTCGCGCTGGGCATCATCGGTTTTATGATCGGGGCGGAACTAAGAAGCGATGTTTTCAGAAAATATGGTAAGCAATTTTTCATAATTCTACTTTCGCAGGGATTAGGAGCCTTTTTGCTGGCAGGTGCCGCAACTTCAGTAATAGCATGGTTCGCACTGCCTTCTATTCTATCCGACAGCATTACACAAGCGGATCGATTGTATATTTCGATCTCACTGGGACTTGTGCTTGGTGCCATTGCCTCTGCAACCGCCCCGGCTGCTACAGTAAATGTTTTATGGGAATATAAAACTAAAGGGCCTTTGACGACCGCTATTCTGGCCATAGTAGCACTTGATGATGCACTGGCACTGTTGCTTTACCGTGGGGCAGCAACCGGTGCAAAGGCGCTGATGGGTGCAGGTGACGATTCTATTGTTAACACCACGATATTATTATTTGGAGAAATCATCGGCGCAATCGTGCTGGGATTTATGGCGGGAGTGCTGCTTTATTATCTCCTTAAATTCGTCAAGGCCGAAGACAAAATTCTGGAATTCGCGATTAGCTGTCTTTTGCTTGTTGTCGGAATCTCAATGATACCGAGAATCGATCCTATTTTACCAGCCATGACATTTGGCATTACCGTAGCCAACCTGATGCCTCGCCAAAGCAAAGGAACTTTCAGACTCGTCGAGAAATTTGCTCCTCCTATTTACATATCATTTTTTGTTCTTGCCGGTGCCCATATGGAGTTCGGCAAAATAACTTCGTGGATGATTTTATTGATATTGGTATATGCTCTCTGCCGGGCGGCAGGCAAGATGGCCGGATCCTGGTTTGGCGGTAAGTGGTCTAAAGCCCCTGCGGTAGTTCGCAAATATTTGGGAATTTGCCTGCTTCCACAGGCCGGTGTGGCTATCGGCCTGGCTATCCTTGCAAGCCAGCAATTTGATTCGGTACTCGGGCATACCATCGTCATCGTAGTAATGACGGGCACATTCCTGATGGAAATAATCGGGCCGATATTGGTGAAAGTGGGAGTTAAACGGGCCGGTGAGGTAGGTCTTAACATTACCGAAGACGACCTTATAAAAGCATATACAGTAAAAGACATCATGGATACTAAACCAATAAGTATCGCACATAACATGCCTTTACACGAGATTCTCGGGGTGTTCAGCACCTCTGAGAGTGTATATTATCCTGTGATTGACCAGAAATCCAATATTGTTGGCATAATCACTATCTCCGGTATCAAGGAGATGTTTGCAAACCAGGACGTCGCCGGTTGGTTATTGGCCTGTGATGTCGCCGAGCCTGTCATGGACAAGACTACGCCAAAGAAGCCGCTTGAAGAGGTAATAGAGCATATGAGGCGATACCATTTGGAAAATATACCTGTAGTAGCTGCTGAAGATAATGACGAGCTTGTCGGAGTTTTAGATCTATCTAAGGCGCTGCGCAAGATAAGCGCCGAAGTTTTACACAGGCGTAAAACGGCAGATGAAATGCGCTAAGGTTAAAAGTCTGAAACTATGAACTCAGAAGACGCACAATCGGATACGACCAAGCCGTTTTCCTTTCCAAAAAAGAAAAGGTTCACCAGTAACAATCAATTCAGAGCCACTATAGCTAACGGCAAGCGTCTGAGCGATGGCTTACTCACGCTGTATATGGTGAAAAACGATTTTGGTCATCTTCGATTGGGCGTCTCTGTAGGCAAATCCCACGGCAATGCAGTTGTACGTAATCGGCTCAAACGTCTTTTACGGGAAGCCTTTCGTCAAAGCCAGGAACAAATACCCGCCAGCTTCGATTATCTACTTATGATTTCACCTCAGTGGTCAAAAAAATCAGGCACTAAAGATATAGTAAGGCAACTGACATTCGAACAGGTGAAGAATTCGTTTTTGGCTTTGGTAAATTCATCACCCGGAACCAATAATCAGTAACCTCTTGAAAGAGCAAATTTATGCTGCGGAGGATTAGGGTTTAGCTGTTTATTAATTGATAGGCTCTTATCAGCTCGGCCACGCTCCAGGCCTGAGCGATGCAGCCTCTCGGCTTGTGAGGAGCATCACCGTCGAATATTTCCGAAACAGATCCAAGGCAGCCATTCTCATTTAAATGCTGCAGTAAAGGTTGAATGAATTCAGCAGCCTGTTTCTTGCTCTTTCGGCTGAATTCGTTGATCTTCAAAAAGCTTTCTATAAAAGGTCCTATCAGAAATGGCCAGACTGTACCCTGGTGATACGCCTCATCGCGCTGTCGCTGCGGACCCAAATATTGCCCCTTATAACTGCTCACAGACGGATCTAACGTTCGCAAACCGTAAGGTGTCAGCAATCGTTCTCGCACCACGTTCACTATCGATTCTTGATGCTCGAACGACAATGGAGAAAACGAAAGTGAAACTGCAAACAACTGATTTGGCCGAAGGCTATCATCCACCGTACCATCAGGTAGAATACAATCGTTCAGGTAACCTCTGCTTTCATTCCAGAACAGTTCGCAGAAGCTGGCCCGGACTTTTTTCGCCATGGACTCGTAACCCTTCGCGATTTCCATATCCCGGCCGGCATAAAAATGAGCCAAAAGACAAAGGCAATTGTACCATAAAGCATTAACTTCAACAGCTTTTCCATATCTTGGCGTAAAAGTGATACCTTCATATTTGGCATCCATCCACGTTAACTGTGTTTGGGCATTACCAGCGGTTATAAGCCCATCGTCATCAGCACGGATGCCGAACCGCGTGCCCTTATGGTAGGAGTCTATAATCCAGCGAATTGTCGGCATCAGCTCCTGCATGAAGATCTTCGAATCACCGCAGGCCTGAAAGTATTGAAATGCCGCGTTTATAAACCAAAGAGAAGCGTCAACGCTGTTAAAATAAGTGGTACCGCTGTTATCGTCAAAGCGATTCGGAATCATACCGTCATCCACCGATGCCGCAAAGGTGGTCAGGACAGACCTTGCCTCTTCAAACCTGCCTGTTAAAAGCAATAAGCCCGGCAGGGAGATAAAAGCATCTCTACCCCAGTCCGCGAACCAGGGATAACCCGCAAGGATGGTTGTTCTGGGATTCTCGTCTGTCTGGCGTCGTGTAATAAAGCGGTCGGCAGCGAGACAAAGTGCCTCGAAAAGCTTCCCATTTTCCATTTTCAATGTCGGAATTTTCAACTGGCCCGTTTCCGGTCGGGAAATCGGAAGTCGATAATCACGTTTAACACTTTTTGCTTTATGTCTGAGTTCTTCGTGGTGCCTGTATAAATCTTCGCGAATTTTATCAATGTCAGTATTTCCGCTATGGGTGAACTGAATCTTACGGTCAGCAGTAAACGGCCGCAAGCTTGCCCAGAGCACAATTTTGATCGGTGAGTCTATTCGGCATTTGAAAAAGCCCGGTGACCACAAATCCTCCGCGAAATCCTGGCCTCTCTCTCTATCAATACGATATACGAAATTGAACCACCACTGCTGGTCTTTTTCAAAGGTCGCTGATCGGCAGCTCAATAGCAACTGACAACTGTTCGGTGTATCATGGCGAACCAGCACACTATCACCATGCTGGCTCGAATATAATGGAGCGTATGATTTTTGCAGCGAGTGGAAGTCTCTCAAGCCAACAAACGGCCGAAATACGAACTCAATCGGTTCCTGCACCTCAGTAAAATCATAGAGCAGGGCAACCATATCAACATCACGGTGAAGATACACGGATTTAGTCAGCTCAACTTTCTCCAGTTCGTAGTCGAAATGCGCCCCTATATCCCGGCGGAATTGTTTTAGAAAGCCATAACCTTCCGGCGTAAACTTGCCGTCGAACTCAAAGGTCGAAAGATTAAAGACTTTTCCCTTAGATATTATCATCTCCAGGCAATTGGCCAGTGCCATTACCCTGTTTACCGGTGGTCTTAGAGAGCCGATGAGCAGCCCGTGATAGCGCCTCGTATTGCAACCCACGATCGTCGATGACGCATAGCTGCCGCGCCCATTGGGTAAAAGCCATTCGCTGGTCAATAGATCCTCGATAGGTTTATCTTTGATTGATACGGATATGGCCGCTGCGCCGTCAGCTCTTTGTAGTGTTAACACAATTTTATCCTAAAAACGTTATCATGGTAGAATTCAAGCTCCGTTGGAAATTTCTCCTTTGCATTATGTCACCCCCATTATGATACCCCCAATATGGTGAAAACCGGGGCTGTTTCAATTTACCGGCTGCAAATCGGGTGGATTTTTATTCTGCGATTCTGCACCCAGCAAGCTGGTTGTTGCGTCATGTGCTGTATGACCGGAACAACGGCTTTGCAGATTATCTAGCACATTCATAAAGTTAATGTAAGAATCATAGGGCGAATCGTAGGGATTAAAGTATTTATGGACGTCGCCATCGGCAAAGTATTTCGTGCACATATAGTAAAAATGGTCCGAGGCCTGCAGCATTCGCCAATCTGCAATGATTTTTTCATCGTTCGTTTTTTTGATTCTCTTCTCAAGTCGATAAAGCTCGTGAATCGCATTGGATTGCATTGCGTTGCCGAGCCAGGCCGAGAGGTCTCTTTCGGTATCGGCCCAGCTTATGATGTGCGGCACATCAACCGTGTCGGCAGGCTGATAACTCTGGACTACCTCGCTGGGAGTTTTAAAGTTATTGTCGGGGTGTTTTAAAATCTCTTCCGGCAAATGCCGCATAAAATCGAATATTCCCGTATCTTCCCACTGATGCT
>CAZQXE010000017.1:0-4960 GCA_964597115.1 uncultured Pirellulales bacterium
AAAACAAAGCCAATCCATTTCGTACTGAGTGATGCGTGATGCGTACTGTGAAAGGAAATTTGAAAAAACAAAGCCAATTATAAAATAGCAAATATGACATAAGCTCTTTTTTGACAAGTAAATATGAGATATTTCCGGATTTAGAGGCCGGGAAAAACAAAGCCAAACAAAGCCAATCTATTCGTTATGCGTACTGCGTGATGCGTACTGTGAAAGGAAATTTGAAAAAACAAAGCCAATTCAAAGCCAATTTTGTTAGCCGCGGGCACTGTCCGCGGTTCGCTCTTTGACAACAAAAGAATATGAGAAATTATCGGATTCAATCGGTTTGATTTTTCAACATAGCTTCCAATATTTGACGTGTTGTGACAGCATTAGGATCTAACTCAAGAGAAACACGAAGCTCTTTTACTGCGTCATCTTTATGTCCCTGCTTGTGTAAAAGAAGACCAAAACTGCAATGCAAAAGGGAACTGTCCGGTATAGATATCACACCCCTGCGACATACTTCGACTGCTTCGTCGATGTTGCCCTGCCGATAGAATACATCGGCTAAACTATTGTACGCGAGGACATAATTAGGCAGAAAATTAATTGCCTTCGAATAATGTTTTATGGCTTTTTTATTGTTGCCCTGCTTTTGGTATATCGTTCCAAGGTAATAATGCGCGTTGCCGCAGGTGGGTTTTATTCGTATAGCGGTCAAGTAGTTAGCAATAGCAGCCTCAAAATTACCTGTTGCCAGAAATACAGAGCCTAATGTGTCGTACATTACATAGGAATGCGGAATGGATCTCTGTACAAACTGAAACTGTTCGGCTGCAGACTTGTAGTCTTTCAATTCCTCGGCCAGAAGCCTGCCGTATTTCCATCTCAGGTACAAATCCTTCGGGGCGTTCTGAACCGCCTGGCTATATTGTTCAGCAGATTTTTCAAGCGCTTCCGGAGTCAGATTATCTTTGAGGACTCCGCACTCCTGCTCCATTACTTTGACTTGCCCTTCGTGATACAGTTGATTAGTGAACGGTGGCTTTTTAATAAATCTTCCAAGAACTTCATCGGCAATTACGTATTGGTCCCACGGTGTATAAGCCAAATGCTGGGAACATTCGGACTGCGTTAGTGGTATAGAATCATCAGCTCGATTAACCGTTACCCGCTGTGGAAGCAACTCCTGTACCTGCTCAAATACAGTTTTGGCCAGCAGATAGTTTCCCTTAAAATTCAGATGCACGTGTTCATAGAACAATTCAAAACCGGCAGTTCCATGAGGGCTGTTCGTCTCGAACGTCCTTACGGCATCCGCCAGGTAGACACCTTCGCCAGCCCGGGAATCCGCCACGCTGCAGATAATTTCATTAATTCGTCTATCGGCCCTAAATCGCAAAGTATCCAGCTCGCGTGCCTGAATGTACCTTTGCCTTGCAGCATCATAGTCCTCCAGGGCCCAATAGCATCGGCCAAGGCGATACTGCAAGTTAGCATAACAACTGTCAATTTCAGAAGCTGCCAAGTATTGCTCAACAGCCTCTGAATAATCACTGTTCGCTTCACATATCACTGCCCGTTGATAAAGCTCATCCCAGTTTTTCTCCTCAGTTTCTGTTAGATTCGGCTGATGTAGTGACGCAAACGGTGGATTGTCTTTAAGATTACTACCCACTGTACAAATTACTATCTTTGCTCCGGAGTCACTGCCAACCTGTACAATATCTTGAAGATTACTTTGGAAATGCCGATAGACCGTTTCCAGTTGCCGGTCATCTGCGCGTATCTGCTTCTCTAAGAACATTTCTAATCCGCGCCAGACCGTTGGTCTTTTACTTTGGGTTCCCGCCCATTCAGCAAGACCGCTCATCAATTGCCCCAACTTTGTAGCTTTAAAAGCAATGCCCGTATGGATAAGGGACAAACTCGGTGAGAGTGGCGCAAAAATCGTACCCGCTCCATATGGGCCGGTTACTTCGTTGTTACCAAGGTATACGACGAACAGATCCGGTTCGTGTTGCGAACAATCTTTCGCTATTTCCAGGACAACATGAGAATTTATCGCTGCTGTTGCGGCTATGATAACTTCAAAATTTGTTTTGGGATACATATCCTGCAGCATCACCTGCAGGACACGTCCGAAACCAAAGGCCCCGTCCGGCTCACCTTGAGCTGCAGATGCACCTAAAACAAAAATACGATAAGTATCTTCCGATTTATCCGCAGAAATCCTGAACGGATTAAATTCTCGTGCAATTATTTTAGGAAAGAACCGCCAGCAGAACTTGACATTGTCACAATAAAATACCCTGCCGTTTTCCTCATATTTGATCATGGCATCAGCAGGAAAACCGTAACCGGAAATACGCAGCCCTAACTCCAGCAGAACAAACAGCAGAACAGGAATAACGGTAAGTGCAATAATTCGAAACAGCCAGAGACGCCGGCCGGTTATTTGCTTCCGTGGTAATTCTTTGGTATCTTCGTGTTTGTCCCGACCCTTGGAAATTTTGGAGACAGTCCCTTTGTCAGCAGAGGAGTGCTTTTTGCTTTTAGAGCGTTTGATGTCCCCTTTAGAATGCTTTTTCGATTTTTTTCTTCGCTTTGGACACATTCATGATCCTGTTAATCCGGCCTTTGCTGGATTGCTTTTAGTGCTTTTTGTACTTTAATCGAATTTGGATCTATCTGCAGAGCTTTACGAAGTTCTTTGAGAGATTCGTCCCTTCGTCCCTGATCTTTCAACATCAGACCCAGATTATAATGTAGATTTAAATTTTCAGGCATAACTTTAAGGCCATTTTGATATGTTTCAAAAGCTTCATCGATCTTACCCTGTTCGTACTGCACCAATCCAAGATTGATGTATGCCTGTGCTTGATCCGGCATAAACAGGATAGATTTGGAATAATACTCAACGGCTTTCTCGATCTTTCTCTGAAGGTGATGTGCCAATGCCAAATTATAATATGCTTCGGCAAAGCTGGGATAAATTTGTACTGCCTTTAAATTATTGGAGATTGCTGCGTTCAGATCTCCTAGTTGGCCGGATATGAAGCCTAACTTGGCATAAGCCTCGTAATGATGTGGCATATAATCCAGAACCAGGCGATGCTGGATAGCAGCGGCATTAAATTTCTCCACACTTTCCAGCAACAGACTGTACTTCCAATTTAACCACACGTCTGATGGTCTTTGCCGGATTGCCCAGCGATACTCATTCTCAATTTCATCAATATTATCCGTTGATAGATTAGCCTTTAGAACTTTCAGATTCTGTTCCATTTGGCTGACTCGATTGTTTTGGTAGAGCTGGTTTGTGAAAGGCGGTTGCTTTATATATTCGTTTAAAACCTTCTCAGCAATCCTGTGTCGATCCCAATCCGTATATGCTAAATATCGTGCACATTCAGCTTCAGTTGGAAATGGTTGTTCACCTGCTTTATACTTTTTTACTCTCTCGGGGAGAAATTCTGCAACCTGCTTAAAAATCGCCTCGGCCAGGAGATAATTACCTTTGAAGTTCATGTGAACATGTTCATAGAAGAGCTCTTCGCCCGGAATTTCATGAGGGCTGTTCTTTTCAAAAATCCTGACACAACCAACAAGGTTGACGTCGTTAGCAGTTTTATTGCCTGCTACTTCTCGAATAATTTCGTTTATTCTTGTATCAGCGCGAAATCGAAGTGTGTCTAATTCTCTTGCCCGAATGTATCTGTCACGAGCATTGTCATACTGGCCCATTGCCCAATAGCACCTGCCCAGCCGGAACTGCAAATCTGCATAGTGATCATCAATTTCGGCAGCTTCCAGATATAGATCCACCGCCTCAGTGAAATTATCTGATGATTCGTATTTTATTCCGCGCTCGTATATATCTTCCCATTTTTTTTGCTCTGTTTCTGTCAGATTCGATCTGTGCAGTGAGGCGAACGGCGGAGAGTCTTTCAAATTACAACCTACAGTACACAAGATTATAGGTGTCTGTTTTTTACGGGCGATGCGGCTAATATCTTCGAGGTTCTTTTGAAAATGTTTGTAAACGGTTTCCAGATGGGGATCATCAGCCGGTATTTGTTTTTCGAGAAACATTGTCATGCCTCGCCAAACGGTGGGGACATTCCCGGCACCTGCCGATTGCAGCAGATTCGTTATAAGTTGACCAAGCTTGGTAGCTTTAAGTGCAATCTGCAAGCGAATGAAAGACAAGTTGGTACTGATTGGTGAAAAGACCGTGCCTGCTCCGTATGGACCGACAACTTCATTATTACCCAGGTATACAATAAATAAATCAGGTTGGAGACGGGCGCAATCTTTTGCGATTTCTAAAACAACGTGGGAATTAATAGCCGGCATCGCAGCGGTAATTACTTCGAAGTTTACTTTTGGATACTGCTGAGAAAGCATGAACTGAAGATTTCGTCCGAAACTAAATGATCCGTCCGGCGTGCCTGCGGCAGCGGAGGCTCCCATCACAAAGATTCTATAGGTGTTACTTGATTTATCCACGGCAAAAACAAACGGATCAGTTGCCCGGGCTATGGATGATGGGAAAAATCGCCATGAAAATTTGACGTTACTACAGTAAGAAGTTGTATTACGTGCTTTGCATTTGATTGTTGTGTTTGTTGGGAAACCGTAACCGGCAATTCGCAGGGTAATCTCCAGCAGCAAAAAAAGCAAAGCAGGAATCACTGTCAGAGTAATAATACGAAACAACCAGAGACGCCGGCCGGTTATCGGCCTGTAAGAAACTTCTACAACTTCCTTTTGTTTTCTTTCTCTTTTAAATATTCGAGAAAGCCTGGACTTCTTTGTTAGTAAATGTTGACTCGTTTGACATTGCTTGATCACCTTTCTGGGATGCGATTGTGATTTCTTGTTTTTTCGCCCTTTGGCAGACATTCATTTAATCTCTATCAACAATAATTTGTATCTAATCAGGGACACGCCCTATATTTCATCGGCTATT
>CAZQXE010000017.1:5060-23842 GCA_964597115.1 uncultured Pirellulales bacterium
ACGCCCTGCCGGTTTTGCCTTCAGCCAGCCAAATTCCTCTCTTCAACTTTTCTATCTGCTCGCCGCTAATCCGGCCCTTAATCTCAACGATATAGGTTTTGGCCAATCCATATCTCGGATGTGTTAATCTGTTCGCTAATTCGTTGTCGTTAGTAAGGATAATTATTCCTGTTGTATCGGCATCGAGTCTGCCAACACAAAAAACACGTTCCTTGGTGCGGACTAGGTCAATGGCTTTTTTCCTGTTCTGAGGATCTTGATTTGTACAAATCACACCTTTGGGCTTATTAAGAAGAAAATATACTTTCCGTGCAGGTCGGATCTTTTTGCCGTTTACAGTTATGACATCTTTGTCCGGGTCAACAAAAGCCGGCAATTCATCCACTACCCTGCGATTGACCCTAACTGCTCCGTCAAGTATCAGCTCTTCGCATTTTCTACGAGAGTCAATACCCGCTGCCGCTAAAACTTTTTGTAATCTTTCTTCCACCATCTAATACATTGCCCTGAATTGCACCCCGATTAAAACTTAGAGGGCTTATGTAGAGCCGAAGCCAATACCGAGCTTGTCGGCGTAAATGATTCCGATACAGAACAGGACCCAAAGCATAAAGCCAATCTGAAATGGTAAATCTTTAAGAATAAGCTGAACCGGCCCGGAGAATTTGCCTTTTTGTATCAACGCACTGAAACGAAAGATACAATACAGGACCACCGGAGTGGTATAAACAAGATTCTCAGTACCAAACTTTTCGATAGTTTCCACATCAGTGGCATAAAGCAGGAAGCATACAATCGCCAGACCGCTGGTTACATCGAGCATATGAGCCAGTAATTCGGGCGTATAACCAGCCAGGGTTTTGCGAAATGACTCGCTGTTTTCCTGTAGCTGAGCTACTTCGCTGCGACGTTTGCTGAAAGCCAAAAACAGACACAGTGCAAAGGTACAAATAACCAGCCAATGCGAGATAGATACACCCACCACAACGGCCCCGGCAATAGCCCGCAGGCAAAAGCCAACTGATATGACCACGCAGTCCAGAATCAACGTTCTTTTCAGCATGATCGAATAGAGAACAATCAGCACAATATATATCAGGATGATAACTGCGAAGCTCTGAGCCAGTATGAAGCTGCCCGCTACCGCTACGACAGAACATATAACCGACATCACCATTGCCGAACCAATACTCACGCTGCCCGAAGCGATGGGTCTTTTGCTTTTTTCCGGATGAAGACTATCAGCGTTGCGGTCAAATATGTCGTTAAAAATATAGACCGCCGAAGCAGCAAGAGAAAAGCAAAAGAAACCGCCAATCGCCCTGCCGACAGCCAAAGGTTCAACAAGTTTCTGTCCGAATAACAGCGCTGCAAGTACAAATATGTTCTTTATCCAATGCAGCGGACGCATTAGTAACAGATAATCTTTCATTTTATCTCCTGCTTCAAACTTACGAGATAAAGGTGAAATTTTGTCTTTATTGTTGATATTTTTTCTTAAAAAGTTAGTATACATTAGAAGATAAACGTTTGTATATATTAAAATTTGGTTTCATTATCGATTTTCCCCAAGGATCATATATATGAATTCAAAAAAACAAAAATCCAGGGTAGCAGTATTAAAAACCACTCCGGAAACTGTTTTGGATACTTACAGCGAGATTATGCACCTTGCCGAATATCAGAATTCGATCTCCGGGGACACAGAGACACTCCTGAAGCTCAATCTTTCCTGGACAAAATATTTTCCCGCATGTTCCTCGCAGCCCTGGCAGGTAGAAGGGGTAATCAAGACCATGATCGAAGACGGTTTTTCAAAAGAAAAGCTTCTGCCTGTTGAGAATAAAACCGTGGTTACAAATCCTGTCCAGGGTGCTCACAATAATAAATGGATGCCTGTTCTTAAAAAGTACGGACTGAATTTTATGCCCTTGACTGAGGTCGAATGGATTAAATATGAGTTTAAGGAAAAACTGCTCAAGCTGAATCAGATTTTCCCCGAAGGCATTGAAATTCCAAAGATATTTCCGGGCAAAAATGTGATACATTTTCCGACATTGAAAACCCACGGCCATTCGCAAACTACAGGGGCAATCAAAAACGCCTTTGGCGGCCTGCTTAAGGAAGCCCGCCACTATGCACACAAATATATCCACGAAGTTCTGGTCGATTTGGTTATTATGCAAAAGGAGCTTCATCCCGGAATTTTTGCCGTGATGGACGGGACAGTCTGCGGCGACGGAGCAGGACCAAGAACAATGGTGCCGAAAATCAAAAACTTTCTTCTGGCAAGCGCCGATTCCGTTGCTATCGATGCAATCGCAGCCAAAATGATGGGCTATAATCCTATGGAGATTCCATATCTTCGTATGTGCGATGAAATGGGCCTTGGTGTGGCTAATCCGGAAAACATAGAAATCTTAGGCGAAGATATTTCCGATGTGAACTTTGGATTCACTACCAAAAGGAGCTTTGTAATCTGGGGCGACCAAATGCTCAGGAAAGGTTTTCTGCGATTTCTCGAAAAGCCGCTGCTTCACTCGCCGCTGATTTTCTGGGCGCCATTTGCTTCAAACTTGTACCACGATTATCTATGGTATCCTACAATCGGCAAAAAAAGAATTCGCGAATTCATGGAAACCGAATGGGGCAGATTATTCCAAAAATATTGAACCATATAAAGACTAACCATATTGGCGACAAACAAACAGTTTAACTCAGCATACCAAACCTGTTAATAATATCGGTAACCAAACGGCCCCATTCCAACCACAATCCTAACGTGGCACCGGTCGCATTATTGGGTACATCGGGTCTGGCAATGTTAATGTTGACAAAATTGTAAGAAAACTGAACCACAAGCAGAAAAATGATCGCCCTTCTATTGTTCTTCAGAGATATCCCCAGCAGCATCAACGCAAACGGCAGCATCGGGAGCAGATACGTCATTTCCAACGGCAACTTCAGATACATCGCCTCAATGCCCGCAATCATTAATAATGAGAATACCAGGATATTTTTATAATCTTTACAGTTCCGCTTAAAGCCCTTGATAACTAAAGGTGCCATGAAAAGTAACGCAATAAATGTTTGAATACCAAGGAAGTAAATATTTTTATACACGAACCTTGCCACACGACCGAACCAGTCCATTTCGCCCATATCATATGTCAAGAATTTTAAGGTTCCACCCATGTAAATAAAGGATGGGATATATAATAGGGCCCCTACCACTACTGAGACAATCACAGAGAGAAACACTTTATCTTTGTCCGGTTCTCTAGTTAAAACATATGTAGCAAACAATGCTGTCACAAACACTACCGATGATAATCTCGTACCGATCGAAAAACCCATAAGGATTCCTGCTAAAACGTAATTATTTTTCTTCAAGAATATGTACCCGGCAAAAAGCAGAGCAAGGGCCCACATATAATCTATAGTACATGTAGAATTCACCCAATACAGCGGATGCAAAATCAGCATGATTGCCAAAAGATACTTGTGTGGAACACCGTGGTATTGACACACCTGAATGAAAAAATATATCGTAAGCAGCGACATAACCATAGTGCCCACATTGGAAAGAAAGCTTCCTCCAAGCTTGAACAGAATAGCTGTTGAGAATTCGTGAACAAAATAACCGGGCAAACGCGAAGGAACATATCTATCTTCCTGACCAAGCATTTGAGCGGTATTTATCACTGATTTGGAATCACAGTCGGTACCATAGCCTAAAAAAGTTAGTGGAAAATACAAAACAAACGCAAAGAGAATAATCAAAAGCGTTTTCTTATGTTCGGTCAGGGTGGACAGCCTGGAAATCATCTGTTATTCTTCTGTAAACCTAACGATGCGAAAAATTACATTTTAACAAATGTATATCATATACCGGATTGCACATGTTTTACAAAACATGAATATAAAATAACGAGAGATAAATTATGATAACAACCGTTATCTTCGATTTAGACGATACACTTTACGATGAAATCGAGTATTGCAAGAGCGGCTTTCGAGCGGTGGCTGATTTTCTTGCCAATTTGCTCAAGGTCCCTACCCAGGACATTTTCAACACCCTCTGGAAACAGTTCACAGCCGGCAATCGCTCAAACACGTTTAACGCTACCCTCGATGAGATCAGGATTGAATATGATAATAATCTCATCCAAGAGCTGATAAATGTATATCGTAGCCACGTTCCTACAATAACTCTACCGACCGATAGCCAGGACGTCCTTCGCGAACTAAGTAAAAAATACGCGCTGGCTCTGCTGACAGACGGTTTTCTGCCGGCCCAACAACTTAAAGTACAGGCACTGGGAATTGAGAAATATTTTAAGTGCATAATCTATACCGAACAGCTCGGAAGAGAATACTGGAAACCATCACCGGCCGGATTTGAAAAAATAATGGAAACACTAAAGGCAAACCCGGAAAATACGACCTGCGTTGCCGACAATGAAAAAAAGGATTTTATCGCACCTAATCGACTTGGCTGTAAAACAATCCAGTTAATCCGCCCTGCCCGCATACACGCATCGATTTGTCGGGAATCCGGCACTGTCGCACAATACGTAATACACCAAATCAGTGAACTAACAAAGCTGTTGGAGAGTTTTTGAGATTCTAATTTCTGGTATGCGTAATGCACCTGAATCAAGCCGATAACGGTCTAAACAGCCGCTCTGCTGTAAAAACACTCCAGTATCGGCTTTTTTTATTGACTCAGAGGCTCTTTCAAGCGATAATATAATGAATATAGGTGCTTGATGGGTGATTTTTCTATATTTCTAAGGAGTTTTAATTATGCCACCACGCAGGAGAAAGCAGAGCAACGCCATGCTCTACACTCTAATAACTTTCATTGGACTTTTTATTGTCTCAACCACTATTGCGGTTATCTACTATGTCAAAGCCGAGGAACATAGGACATCTCAAGCTGAATTACAGAGCGAGCTTGATGATTACGCTAACAACAGAGAACGGCAGACAGGCATGGGAAACATCGTAGGAGCAAGGCCGGGCAATCAAAGCTGGCTTGGTACAATGGCGGATTATCTTGACCAGACAATTGTTACAATTGTAGGGGGAGTGCCCGAACCGACCTCGGCCGAGGTAAAAATCAACAACGCCGATACAACAGTCGAGGAAGCACTAACGTCCGTTCAAGAGCATATTGATATTGGGGACCCCAACAACAGAAGCGGACTTGTCCAAATAATCAAGGAACTAACGGCAGTGCTGAATAATACTATTAAATCAAAAGATGAGACACAGAAAAATCTAACGGATTTGCAGAATAAATTTAGGGAAGCCGATCAGGCTAATGGAGAAAAAGAACAAGAATTGTTGGCTGAGAAAGATAAATTGCAAAAGCAGGTCGATGACATTCGCGCTGATTACGAGCAACTTAAGGTCTTCCTAAAACAAAATTCGGAACAGCAGGTAAAAACCCTTATGGCACAGTTGGAAGAGGCAATTTCTAACCAAAAAGCACTAAATGACAGACTGGAGAGGACAAAAGCAGAATTAGGAGATGCTCAAAAGATGATGCGACTCGCCCAGCAACAGGTCATGAGCATAAAACCACCGCCAGATGCTAACCTGCCTGCGTACAAACCCGACGGAAAAATAATATTAATCGATGACCAGGCCAAAGTAGTCCACCTGAATATCGGCAGCAACGAACATGTCTATCCCGGTCTGACATTCACCGTCTATGACAGGGGGACATCAGTTTCTGAGGACGGCAAGGGAAAAGCGGAAATCAAAGTATTCGACGTAGCGGAAACGTATTCGGCAGCACGTATTACACAATCGGAAATAAAACGACCCATTTTACAGGGTGATCTTGTCGCAAATCTTATATGGGATGCTGAGAAGACAAATATATTTGTGATTATAGGCGATTTTGACCTCGATAATGACGGAATGTTCGAATTCAACGCTACCGAACAGATAAAAGGACGGATTGAAACATGGGGTGGCAGCGTTGATGATAGCGTTTCCATCAATACAGATTTCATTGTGCTTGGCGAGCAGCCTCAGCTCGGCAGCAGGCCGAATCTTGAAGATTTGGAAGTGGACCCAATGGCGATGGAAAAATATGAGGCTTCATTGCAGAGACTAAACCACTACAATGAAGTTCTTAGTCGAGCACAGGCATTGTGGATACCCGTTCTGAGGTACGATAAATTCCTCAGTTTTATCGGTTACACAGCACAGGTAGGTCAGGCAGGCGCTTTTTAATGTGGGACAACACCAATTGAGGCAACAAAGATCTCACCCGTGTATTGAGCTGCGTCAGCGGATACAAAGCCTTTTTTAACCGCAACAAAGGTTACAGTATACCTTGCTTTAATGGCTGCACCGAGCGGCTCACCCGTATCGCAATCCAGTCCTGAAGAAATGTCCACAGCCAAAACAGGGCAATTCTGTGCGTTTATACTTTCTATGAGTTGTTTATATTTATTACTCAATTCCCCGCTCAATCCCGTTCCGAAAATGCTGTCGACAATCATATCAGCACCGGTTGCAAATGCTTCCACGGAACCAGCAATATCATTGTCATCCAGATTCAACTGGTTTACGGGCCGATTCACTTGTTCCAAAATATCCAGGTTTGTTTTTGCGTCACCTTTGATTTTGTTACGATCGCCGGATATGACTACGATAACTTTAAAACCGGAATTAAGAAGATGCCTGGCAATTACGTATCCGTCTCCGCCATTGTTTCCTGTTCCGCAAAATATACAAACCTTCGGTTCAGCAATCTTAGCAAGCTTATCCCTGATCAGTTCGGCACAACTACGCCCGGCATTTTCCATCAGAACAACACCCTGTACGCCAAGTGTATTTATCGCCCAGAAGTCAAACGCACGAACCTCATCTCGGGTCATTACGATACTTGTCTTTTCCTGCGAGTACTCTTGCATATTTGAACATTATATATTAAGCAGCCAAGCTGTCAATTGACAAAAGTACTTAAGTAAACTACAATGCTCGAAATGTAATATTAAGCCGGTGTTTTTTTATGCCGGTTAAATTAATAACCAGTACGATATACCGAGTACCGAATATGCAAATATTATTGACAAATGACGATGGTATTTTTGCCCCCGGTCTTGCTGCAATTTACAAAGAGCTCGTAAGAATGGGTAACGTAACTGTTGTCGCCCCTGCCGTCAGCCGTTCGGGTGCAAGTCACAGCATTACTTACTCTCGACCATTAGTATGCAATAAAGTCGATATCAACGGTCAATTCACGGGCTTTAGCGTCCACGGCTCCCCCGCTGATTGCGTCAAACTCGCGGTTATGCAACTGCATGACGGCCCAATAGATTTACTCGTTGCAGGCATCAATAACGGGGCAAATGCAGGAATAAATGTTTATTATTCCGGCACCGTTGCCGCTGCTATGGAGGGCGCATTTTTGAAAATCCCGGCAGTTGCCATGAGCCTTTCGTTCGAAGAACAAATGGATTTTGAAAAGGCCGCACACCACTGTGCTAAAACCCTCAAAAAACTCCTGCCCGTGAGAAAAGGTGATGTTTTAAATATCAATATACCACAATTATCAAAAGGCGAACCCAAAGGCGTAAGAGTTGTGCCCCAGTCAAGCAAAGGTTTTGACGAATATTATATCTGTCAAAAAAATGAGCAGGGACAAACCGTATTTCAGTTAGCCGGTAATTCCCATTCCATTGACGGTACGCCCACCGACACAGCCTCTCTCGAAGAAGGCTATATTACAATCACCGCTCTGGCATCCGATATGACCGACCACAAAAAGACTCAACAACTGCAGCAACTGGACCTATAGAACGATCCAAGCCGATAACATACCCATAAATGTAGTATAAAAGCAGCAAAAAGGGCATTTTACCGGCCCTGCATTTTTTTTATTTTTATACAAGATTTCCCTTGACCTTTTATCGAGTATATGCTATTTCTAACGTTATATCACACGTGTGATATAGACATTAGCTCCAAAATTGGCGTTTTAACGGCTATGAGACAGATAACAGTAAAAGATATTGCGAATAAACTGAGTTTGCACTATACGACGGTTTCAAAAGCTCTTCGCGGCCACCCGGACATTAGCGTTGAGACAAAGCACCGGGTTCTTTCATTGGCCAAGGAACTGGATTATCATCCGAACTCTATTGCCAAAAGTCTGAAGAAACAAGCGACCTCTACCATCGGAATCATTGTACCATCAATCAAGGTCGACTTCTTTTCCGCCGTTATCAGCGGTGTTGAAGAGGTAGCCTATGGGCGTGGTTTTAATACGGTCGTCTGTCAATCTAATGAGAATTATGAGCGGGAGGCTACTCATGTCAGCACGTTAATCTCCAACAGAGTCGACGGTGTACTGGTTTCCCTGGCCGAAACGACAACATCAGGCGCTCACTTCATGCCATTTCAAAAAAAGGGAATTCCTCTTGTTTTGTTTGACCGGGTCTGCGAAGACATTGAAGCTGACAAGGTAGTTGTGGACGACTATGGCGGAGCTGTTCAAGCAGTTCGACATCTAATTCAATCCGGATACACGAGTATTGCCCACGTAGCCGGACCTAAAAACACTTCTATTGGCAGAGAACGATGCAAAGGATATTTAGATGAACTTAAGCGAAATGGAATTGCCCTCGACCGTGAAAATATCATTTTCGGTGGCTTGCAGGAAGATGATGGAGTAGCAGCTTTTCGCAAAATTCTATCGCGTGACGAAATGCCCAAGGCGATATTTGCTGTGAATGACCCAGTCGCCATCGGCATATACGATGAAATAAAACGCAACGGTTTGGTGATTCCACGAGATGTGGCTCTGGTTGGTTTTGGGAACATTAAATTATCTTCCTATCTCGATCCGCCACTTACAACGGTTACACAATCTCCCTACAAACTTGGTAAGGCTGCAGCCGGGATGCTCCTGAGACGGATCGAAAATCCGGAACATCAAATGGAAAATGAAACGGAAATGATCAAAACCGAGTTAATCCTGAGGGAATCAACATGACTTACTATTAGAGTGATAAATTCAGTCGACAATATGAAGTAAACACCCCTGAGTGTAAAACAAATAAATCAATAGGTACGTATCAATTAACGAAGAACTTTTAAATCAAATAATGTTAGGTTAAAAAATGAGAACTAAAGCTTTTACACTTATCGAACTACTCGTAGTAATTGCCATAATAGCCCTTTTAATGGGAATTCTGATGCCCGCTCTGCAAAAAGTCAGAGACCAGGCGAAACGCATCCATTGTATTGCTAACGTCAAGACTCTCGCACTCGGATGGCTTATGTATAAAGACGAAAGTGATGACCGGTTGATTGGAGCCATGATTAACGGTGAACCTCATGCATGGGCCCATCCTGTGCCTGATAACGCTGGAGACGTCGAGGGGGAGATTCGAGAGGCGATAATGAAGGGAGCACTTTTCCCCTACGTCGGTAAGGAAGTAGAAGTGTATCGCTGCCCTGCCGATATGAGAATGAAGGACCCCAGGCAAACTGCATATCGAAGCTTTTCCATCGCTAATGGCGCAAACGGAGAAAATTGGCCTGGAACACACATTCCGGCCAAGAAATATTCAGAAATTAAAAGCCCCGGCAGCAAGTATATCTTTCTGGAAGACGTTGACCCCAGAGGCTCAAATGTCGGTTCATGGCAATTTGATTTCAATCCTGAACAGTTTATCGATCCATTGGCTATGTGGCATAATAAGAAGACAACTCTGGGCTTTGCAGACGGTCATGCTGAAATGCACACATGGAATGATCCGACTTTCATCGCATGGTGCGAGGATGCTATGTACCGGCCAACGAGTTTCAATTTCAATATGACTCCTCCAGCAAATGAGCGTGAAGACTACGAGTATTTGTATAGAGGATTCCCATGTAGTTCCCATGATTAACACTAAATCCCAGGCACTTGTAGTTTAGGATTAAGAATCTTAAAAACGCCGGCGTAACAGCTACAGGTTTCGATAGTAGAATTAATTATTGCACAAGTGATTCAGAATTTCGATAATAATCGCAAACTACCGATCAATCGAATAGTTTATATAGTAGGTTGGCGCCATTTCCGGAACCATATCGAAAGTTTTGTTATAAACTATCTTTCCGTATTACATAGCAATACCTGTCGAATAGGATAGGTTAAACAGAACAAACCACTTACAACTAATTTAAGACCGAAAACAAAAGAAACAGCACAACAGTATCTTGAGATTTTTTTGACGGCAGATTAGACAATTTAGTATTAACATATAGTTAAGCTATCGATTTTTCAGCCTATAATACAATCAACTCAGACCAAAAAAGAGAAACAACACATGCACACTGCATGAACGTGAGATTTTCCTTGACGACGAGCCGACTAATTTAGTATAAACATATAATGATTTTTTCGGTTTTAGGCTGTTAGAAAACGAAATTTCCATGATTTTAGGGCGAACTATCTAAAATTTTTTGAGGAAGTAAAGAGAATAATCACGGAATTTCGCAAATCCAAGCCATTTTAGAACCGACACATCATTTATGTAGTATTATCGTAGTTATAGTTTTCATTTTTTTACAATATTTGAACCTATTATAAGGAGGATTATTATGCGCAAGGAATTTATATATTTGGTTTTTGTTGTTTTATTACTAAGTCCGGCATTCATAACTTTTGGAATCCAACTGGGTGACTTTGAAAATGATATGGACGGATGGCGTGTTGCAGATTCCAGAATCTTAACGGGATTTAGCACACATGGCGCTACATCGAACCAGTACAGTATCTGGGTAGAAACTCCTGCTGAAGATCAGGATGTTCTCGTACTCAACCTGATAGGCAACAATCTTGTTGACGAATTCAGGAACAACCTCAAAATCTCAATGGACATTACACGGCTGGTCTCCGAGTGGAATGAGACAGGCGATAGCCGGTGGTGCAATTTATATTTAGGTGTTAGTGCAGGTTCCGAAGGAGAAGAAGGTTCATGGAATTACAGTGAAGAGATGGACGAACCCGGAAACTGGGCCACCGGGTATGGCGATGACCCTATAAACTTTGTATATGACTACTCCCTTGTTCATGACGAGATCGACTACGATAATCTCGAATACCTGGAACTTACTATTGTCTCGAACTGGGGCGGATTCGATCCCGGCGGTGTTTACTATATCGACAATATACAAATGTACGGTGAAGGACTGGCATATGACCCGCAGCCGGCAGACGGAGAGAGAGACTTATCAACCAATACTACTTTAAGCTGGACGCCTGGAGTGCATGCCGACAAACACGATATATACTTCGGCACTAACTTTAATGATGTAAACGACGCGAACAACACCAATGTTCCGGATGGCGTTATTTTTATTCAAAATCAGGAATTAAACTCTTTCGACCCCGACGGTCTTGTACCGGGCACTAACTACTTCTGGCGAATCGATGAGGTCAACGATACAAATATATGGAAAGGGGATATCTGGAACTTTACAACTGCGTACCCCGGCAAAGACCTGGTGATAGGTGACTTTGAAGACAACATGGATAATTGGGTTGTGAATACGGATAATGCGACGTACATTACGTTTAGTTACAGCGAAACCGGCGCAACACTGAACAATACTAGTCTCAAGATGGACTTGACCGAAGATGAAGCTGTAGGCTGGGCATGGCTTATATATCTTGTCCTTACTGAGAGACAGGTTGAAGCCTTTAAGAACAACGACCTCTTATCAATAGACGTAACGTGGGTAGCATCAGAGTGGGAAGGACACTCATGGTCGCAAGTTCAACAAATTGCCCTTAATACTGATGCTTTTGGTTGGGCATGGAGGGATTTAACACCTCCTGATTTTGATACAGGTAATCCCGAAGATCCAGGCGCATGGGATCCTATAACTTCCCCGGAGGAAATTCACACGAGAACAATTACCTGGGACTACTACTCCAGTTTTTCAGTTGACGAGATACCCGTCGATTCGACGGTACAACTTCATTTCTCTCAGGGTCACGATGCAAGTATTGGTCCTGTAACTTATTACTTTGACAACATACGATTTCGCAACTCCAATATTCCATCCAATCCGAATCCTGCTTATCAGGAGCAGGAAGTACGAACCGAGCCTACTCTTAGCTGGGATCCCGGTAGAGATGCCGTTTCATACAATGTGTATCTCGGCACTAACTTTAATGATGTCAATGCAGTCAACCAGGATAACCTGTCCAACTATCCAAACGTCACATACGCTAACGTTGAAGAAAGCAGCTATAAGACCGAAACATTGGAATATAATACAACTTACTACTGGCGTATTGATGGAATTAACGATGATAATCCGAACAGCCCATGGGAAGGTGTCATTTGGAGCTTTACAACAGGCAACTTTATTACCGTGGAAGACTTCGAGAGCTACAACGATTATCCCCCCGATGAGGTATGGATGACGTGGTTAGACGGATACGATAATCCGCTTAACGGTTCATCGGCAGGTCATCCCGATCCTGATTTTGTCTTCGGAGAGCATTACCTGGAGGATGAGATTGTTTACACCGGCAGATGGTCGATGCCTTTGTTCTACGACAACAGTGTCGCTCAACTCTCTGAGGTGACCAGAATGTTAAATGCAGACTGGACCGTCAACGACGCTGTAACCTTAACGCTGTTTTACCATGGCGATCCGGATAATGCACCTGAGCCGATGTATATCGTTATCGACAACGTAGTAGTCACTAATGAAGATGCGAACGCAGCATTAGTTACCGAGTGGACACAATGGGATATTCCACTACAGCAACTAGCAGACCAGGGAGTTAATCTTAATAACGTTCGTTCGATAACAATTGGATTCGGCAACAAGACCAATCCAACTTCCAGTGGTGGTTCGGGTCACGTATTCTTTGATGATATTCGCCTGTACCTTCCATAAAAATTAGATTTTCTGTCAACTCAGGGCCTATGCTGATAAATTCAGCATAGGCCTTTTCTTATATCCCGCTATAATACCAATTGTACATAATAAATGCGATTGTTTGAGTCATTTCGAGCGCAGCAAAGCGGAGTCGAGAAATCTATTTTTAATAGATTTCTCGACTTCGGGCCACTTTGTGGCCCTCCGGTCGAAATGAAAAAAGCGCAAATTTTAATTGTAATTGGTATAATATATCGATTGTATTCACACAGGAAGGAGATTGTTTTTCACTGCTATCGAGATTTCCACAAATTTCATGTGTTTTTTTTGAAAAAAAACACAAAATCAGCCGAAAATAAAAAATACATCAATGAAGAATAATTTGGGGGTTTAAAAAATCGTATCAGGGAGGATATATATATAGGCAGGAAAATAATATGACTGAATCTTCCAAAATAAATGAGTTTCTACGTTTAATTATGGCAAACCAGAAGCCGATTTACGCCTTGATTCTGGGGATGGTACCGAATCGTGATGATGCGGAAGACATATTTCAGGAAACGGTTCTTGTGATGTGGTCGAAGTTCGACAGCTTTGAGCGGGGTACCAGTTTTGCCGCCTGGGGCATTACAATTGCCAAATACAAGATTCTTCAGGCCCATAGGCGAAACGTCAGACGTAATTTCCAACTCAGTCAGGCAGCTTTACGGTCTCTTCAAAATAAGTCGGATCATTTTGTTCAACATATTGAGAGGCGCATGCAGGCCCTGCGAAAATGTGTTCGTAAATTGAATAACAGAGATTATGAACTAATTCAGATGCGATATGAGCATGAACTACCCATCAAAACGATTGCCAAGAGGCTGGAGCGATCCGTTCAGAGCATTTACAAACGCATGGCTCGAATTAACGATTCGCTGATTCGATGTATCCGCAGGACTTTGAGTATGGAGGAACTCGCTTGAAACGTGATGATCAGATTCCGTTGGATTTTCCTGAATGGATAGATCGTTCTCTGGAAGGCACGATCACGGCCGAGCAGTTCGCTTTGCTTGATAACGAGATTGCTACTAATGACAATGCCTGCGCTTACTATCTGGAGTTCATTACAACCTACGTTGGTTTGATGGACCTGCAGGGAGTATTGCCAAAAACACTTGATATTCCCTGGCAAGACATACTATATCGTCCGGATGAGGAGGGTGCGACATCTCATGCAACGGGATATCCCAATCCTTACCACTTTGGCCCTGATGTCACCGAAGAAGAAAAAAGGCGTCAGATTGAAATCTATGCCAGTGAACAACTCGACGCATATCTTAGGGAGCAGCATAAAGATATTATACGGCAGGAATCCCCCGGATCCGGCCGGGACATTTTGGATGCTTTAGACAGTACTGCCAAGACAGTAACAGCATTTTTAAGGACCGGCTTGAAGGCAGTTAAGACAACAGCCGTGTGTTCGCTGGTAGTACTATTGCTTATCCTGACATGTGTACATTTTTACAAAATGCTCATTCCCAAAGAAATCGCAACGCTCAGCACATCGCTTAACGCCACATTGTCCGACAATCAAACCGTCGTATCCGGAATGAGACTGGCTAATCGAAAAGATCCTTCATTTCTGCAAACAGGACTGATCGAGATTGTATTCGACGGAGGAGCAAAAGTGTTACTCGAAGCCCCTGCCGCGTTCCGATTGAAGTCTGCCAACCTGATGGTTCTACATGCGGGGCAATTGTTTGCCTTCGTACCGGATTATGCACAGGGTTTTACAGTTGAAACACCTAATTCACGCATCATCGATATGGGAACTGAATTTGGGATTCGTGTCGAGCAGGACGGAACGAGCGATTTGCACATGTTTAAGGGAAAAGCAGCATTAGCTTTAGACTCCGTCGCTAAGGCCAAACAAACCCTAGCCTTAACCGCAGGCCAGGCCAAACGCATTGATACCAGTGGGCATATAAGTGACATCTCAATCAAAGAACAGGCATTTGTGCGCCATTTTTCCTCAGATACAGGATTTGTCTGGAGAGGTCAGAAACTCTGCCTTGTGGATATTGTTGGACACGGAAACGGGCTTGGCAGCGGCCAAACCAATATCTACGTGGATCCGATAGAGGGATATAAAGAATCCATCTATTGTAGTGGAAAAGGCAACGAGTACCACACGCTCGCAGCCAATCCGTTCATTGATGGTCTCTTTATTCCGGATGGAAGCAAGAGACAGATCATCAGTTCACAGGCACACGAGTTTGCGGATTGCCCCAGGACTAATGGTGAATGCTATGCCACCCTGGTAGCCAATCCGAATCAGGGAGTAGATTACGACAGCAGCAGCAACCTGGCAATTCGTGTAATCGATCCGTCTGCTCAGGGGACTCCAGGATTTATACTTGCTGACGAGACGTACATCGTCACAGGGAACGAAACAGGCATCGAACTGATGCCGGAGGATTGGAGTTCAAATAGACTCGGTACGGGCACTTGGGTGCATTTCGAACTCGGTACGCCGGTCACCTTGGCAAAGAATAAGCAATACGGCTTTGATGTGACCGTAACCCTCGGTAATTGGGGCTATTTCCTTGAAACCGCTGGTGTCGTTGAAGATTCCTATGCTGGAGGGTTTGCCTATAACACAGGCACCGAGGGTGGGACCAATAGCCTCAATCTGGATGAGGTTTATAGCGGCGACCGCACGTTTGTTATGGAACTGACACAGATCAGCCCGATCGAACCGGCACAGAGCAGCCCGAAGGTCAGTTATAGTGCCACGCCACCTGAAATAGGACCCTCTGATGTCTACTTCCTGGGAGAATCGACAATCGATAATCAAAACGTTGGAGGCTTTCCTGAGCAAACCTATAGCGGGGACAACGACTATGCAACCTATATTGCCAGGGACAGGCGCGGGTTGGGACAGACCTTCACGACTGGTAATAATCCCAGTGGATACACAATGAAAGACATTTGGCTGAAGAACGTCAGCTATACTGAGAATCTGTCCGGAGGAAATGGAACCTGGTGGTACCTTGGGACTACTGATAAGAAAAACGGCACCATACGGTTTGGCGGACAAGACTATGGTAATCGAGAACATCCCTGTATCGTGATGCACGCCAACCTGGGTATTACATTTGATTTGAGTGCCATACGGGCTATGTGCCCTGACATAAAGGTGACCCGTTTTGTGTCTAAATTTGGAATAGCGGATTTTGAGGAACAAACAGGCTGTAATGCGGACTTCTGGGTACTAATCGACGGGCAGGTCCGCCAGAGCTGGCGGAATGTCACACAGAAGAACGTTTTGAGCAATGTTTCTATAGAACTTGGCCCCTCCGATCGTTTTTTGACACTCGTGACAACGGATGGAGGAGATATTAATCGTATGAGAGCCTATCAGCGAGCATACAATTGGTGCGTGTTCGTTGAGCCTGCAATAATCCTAAAAACAGGAGAGGGTACGGTCAACATGCAAATACAATAACAGTCATACATCTCCGGAGACAGGCGATGAGAATATGTTAATCTCAAATAAGAGGAGGAATATTATATGTAAAAGATTACGTTTTTTAATCACCCTTGAACAGGGTAATTTCTACAACTATCAATTTGTATGAGAGGAGTATTATTATGAAAGCAAAAATAATTATCATTCTGTTGGCAGCAGTAATAAGCCTGCCGGTTTCTGTACAAGCAGCAATTGTTACTTTCCACACAACCGCACCTACGCCTGGCCCGCATGATGAATATAACTTAGTCGGCGCAACAAGAGATGGCGACAACGTCGGAACAACTCCCGACGACGGCTGGCTCAACGATGAGTGGACTTATGTGGCAGACGACCGCGCCGCCCACGGACAGACGCTTGTTACAGGCGACAGCGAGGCTGTATATCTATGTACTGGTATTTGGATTCAACATGTCGGATACACTGAAAACTCTGCCAGTGGTGCGACTAATAATGGTACGTGGCACTCGATGCCGCCTAACGCAAAATTCGGAATTCGCATAACAGATCCTTCCGCTTCCGGAACTGATGCTTTTGTGCTGGCCAGTGAAACCTACACAGTTACGGGTACCGAGGAAAATATTATACCCGGGGGCAGTTCTACGAACGGTTCTGGTACATGGATACACTTTGAACTTACTACACCAATTGGTCTTGCACCGGACACGACATACGGATTCGATGTTGTCAGCATGTCCGGTAGTCCGAATTCGTACTTCGAGATGCTTGGTATCAAAGACGATGCCCCAAACGGCAATCCCTACCCGGAAGGCACGGCTTACAGGTGTGGTGGCAATGGTGTGGCTAACAACATACTAACTGTGGCTCCCGGTGACCGTGTGTTTCTTGTTGAACTTGCCGGGACACTTCCAATAACAGCTTCCATCCCGGAACCGACCGATAAGACGATGGGAGTGCCGACTGATACGAATCTTAGCTGGAACGGCGGTCGCGAATCAACTGAAAGCAAGGTGTATTTTGGCACCAATGCAGCTTCTCTCGAGCTTCTAACAACTGTTACACATACACAAGACGTGGATCGTTATAGCTATTCTGTGACGACTCTTGACTACAATCAGAAGTACTATTGGCGAGTCGACGAAGCACAACAGAGTGGCTCTGATATTAGAGGCAATCTATGGAGCTTTACTACCGGAACAATTAAGGCTTCCGGTGCAAATCCATATAATAACGAAATCGCTGTCTTCACCGACACAAACCTTAGCTGGAAAGTCGGCCTCTATTCGACTGAAAGCAAAGTATACTTCGGCACCAATCCGGATGCCCTCGAGCTCCAGACAACAATAACGCACACCGAAGGCGTAGATCAATATTCTTTTCAAGTGACAGGCCTTGAAAACAATCTGGATTACTATTGGCGAGTAGATGAGACATTGGATACCGGAGATGGAGTTGTGGGTGACAGTTGGCGCTTTACTACTATACCTATAATACCCGTAACGGATCCCACTCTTGTCGGCTGGTGGACATTTGACGAAGGCCACGGCAAAGCAATTGACTGGTCCGGTCTGAACCAACACGGCATTGTCTATGGAAACGCAGCGTCTGTGTACGGATACGATGGCAATGCAATGGATTTTGACTATGCTGATGATTATGTGGAGTTGCCAATCGGCTCAACCCTATCTACGTTGAGCAGTATGACTATTACGACCTGGGTGAAATTTCCGAATATTGGCGAAACTTTGCAGCGAATCCTCAATTTTGGTAACAATGATATGACTGTCTATATGTACCTGACAGCCAATAATGCTACCGGTACGTTAAGTTTCCAAATCACAAACGATGGAGGTAGTACCGGAGCAACAATAGATACATCGACTACATTGTCCGGTGGTTGGGATCATGTGGCTGTTGTGATGGACGGTACCGGTCTGATCGTAAAAATCTATGTTAACGGTAATGTTGTCGCCAGTGACCAGACACAGCTTCTGCCGGCAGATCTCGGCAATACCACCACTAACTGGCTCGGCAGATCACAGGATGGTGCGGTCCCGCCCGATCCCTATTTCATGGGCTCTTTGGATGATTTCCGGATATATAATTACGCTCTGACGGCCGATGAGATCGAAATGGTTATGAAAATTGATCCATTACGTGCAAAAGATCCAGTTCCCGTTCACGGAGCGATATCGGAAATTGAATCCACCTTACCGATAAGCTGGTCACAGGGAGATAATGCATCCCAGCACGATGTGTACTTCGGCACAGATAAATTCGCTGTGGAAGATGCCGATATATCCACGACCGACATATATCGCGGTCGACAAGCAACTACCAGCTTTACTCCCTCAGAAGGTATTGAATGGGGCCAGAGATACTACTGGCGAAT
>CAZQXE010000018.1:0-13331 GCA_964597115.1 uncultured Pirellulales bacterium
ACGGCGGGATATTCCTGCAAAATCTCTTTCTCGCGCTGTTTACGCGGCAGGTCGGTGAATTTCTCAAGTATTTCTTCAGCGTGAATGAAGGTCAGCTCATCCGGCAGGTCGGGGTATTTGTCGGTCTTCAACTGCGGGAAAAGCCCTTGCACGTGAATCTCGGCACCTTTGAGGACCTTCCAGATTTTCTTAACAACTTCCCGCAGAAGTTTCAAATTGCGCTGCTCATCGGTGATGGCCAGCTCCCAGTCCCACTGGTCCACGTATGCACTGTGGTCATGATCGAGGAAGTAATCCTTGCGTACGGCTCGCATATCCGTGAGCAGTCCCTCGCCGATTTTCATTTCAAACTGCTTCAGGGCCATGCGTTTCCACTTAGTAGCAGCCTGAACAACCTGAGCATCGATTGGATTTTTGTCATTATCGTTTGAGATGTGGAATTGGATTGGCGTACGTGAACCATCGCGGTCGAGCATGTCATTGACGCCGCTATCGACGTCCACGATAAGGGGGACCGTCACGCGAATCAGATTCAATTCCTTACACATATTCTCCTCGATATAATCTTTAACGGCATAGGTTGCAAGCTGGGTCTCCTTTGGATTCAGCAGAGACTTGTAGTCCTGCGGCAGGATTTTCTCCAACTCCGCATAATCACCGATGCCGGGGCCGGCTAAATCCGCTTTCTTTTCGTCTGACATTGGGTCGTCTCCTAAACATTTGTATTTATGCACTATTCATAACTGTAGCTTTACGTCACTTCCATAAGTTAAACTATAATTTCTTTTAATTCAAGGATAGTTTTTCGGCCTGTAGAACCACGCTTTGGCCGATTGGTGGGGGGTTGAATGAGACGAACTCGCCATTTTTGTATTGCAGCCATCGCAGTGAAGGATTTTCGAGTGGAACCGAGAACGTAAAAGCTGCTACTGCAGCACGCCTGTCATTGGTCATCTCTTTTATCTCAACGGTCATCCCGGTCAATTCAACTGTATCGCCGACCGAGAAGGGATGTTGCTCGTTTCTAAAAAGTGCATCCAAAACATACGCATAATATCCGTACCCGGGCTTGACTATCAGAGTTTTAGCATCGGGGCGATATACTTCGACCGGCTGAAATAAACTCGACGTCAGAATTCGGATATGACGAGGCATTGGCTGATCATTAGCTTCCCAAATCAGAGGAGATGTTAACACGACAAATGCCACGGGTGGATTGACAATAATAAGGTCCTGATTCTCTACGGATTCATCGAGCGGTCCGGTTATCATCAGTTTGTCGGCAATTTGTTTTGGTACCATCGGACAATATGCACGAACTGTGAATGCTAAAGGTGCAATGACCAGATGAATCACTATAAATATAACAGCAAGCACAATGGCTGGGACTCGCCAGCAAATCGATTTTGGCCGCCAATCATTTTTACAAAAGACAACGGAAATAAACTGGGCAATCAATCCCATTGCACCGATGCCTACGAATAAAAGAAGACGGTCGGAAAGAAATGTCGCACATATTTGCAGAACAGAAAGAATCATCCCCATCGCCCAAAACCGTGCCGAGCGCTGCCGCCGAAACATAGGAATTAGTACAACTGCCAACAGCACTAAAAAAACCAGAGCGCAGCGCCATAGCGGAATACTGTATTTGGGAGGGATCATTGTAGCAATATCCGACGGCGGCAATGCCAACTGGCCAAGCAGAAAAAACGGTGCTCTACTTTTCATCGCGGTTATGTAACGCAACGGCTCGTTGATCGGATCGACATAAGCACCGATATCTGCAACACCATAGCCCAGATATGACCATAGGAACCGCCAGACTATAACAACAGCAATATAGGGAATCATGGATGCAAACCGCTGACGCCAAGGGCCTCGATCAACAAAGAACACGTGAGCGGCCAGATATACACAGGTAGCAATTCCGGCTTCCGACGACAGCAGACTTACGACAAGAAGCACAGGGCCCACAATTATGCCCAAGCGCCAATTGTCCCGCCGCCACCTGTCATGGGCCATAATTGTAAGGACACCGAATAATGTAGCCATCACGGCATTTCGATTTGCAATAAAACCGACCGGCATGCCATGAGCATCGTCGATGGCATACAGCAGTGCGGCAAGAGATGCAACCCAGGCTGTAGTAATAAACCTGCGGTACAGGAAAGTCACCGCTACTATAAGAGCACCATACCAGAGAATATTTTGAGCATGCATAAGTGCAGGAGTATTCGGCCAAAGAATGTAATCAAGCCAGTGTGTAATCGAAGCCAAAGGTCTCCAGAATGCACCTTTAATTCCTTTGTAAGTCCACCAGGGGAAACCGTAATCCATTAGTTCAGCAGTGCGCTGCGGATCGCCGTCAAAGAAGCAAAACATGTCAAGCGGCGAATTTAAAAGTCTGATCGGGCTGTCTGAGCCGTCCATTAAAAGCTTATGATGATAGTCATCGACAAACAATCCTGCATTTAGAGACGGCAGCGCGAGGACGACAGCCAATATTGCAACGGCAAATGGAAAATAGCGATGTGTCAGCAAGGTGTATATGAAACCATTGTGGGAAGTTATAATTTGATTATCCTGAATCATAAAATGCTACATATCATTTTTGCCTTAGCCAGGTGACGAATATTTCCAAGCCTGCTTGAATTTCCGTCTTGGGATTGTAGCCGAGCTCTTTGGCGGCTCTGGTGACATCGGCATAGGTGCGCTCTACGTCACCGAGCTGAAGAGGCAGGTATTCTATGTCTGCTTTTTTGCCCAGGGCTTTTTCTATTTCGGCGACCAAATCATTGACCGTAACAGGGCGAGATTCGCCAAGATTATAAATATTAAAGCCGGAACATTTTTGCATCGCTGCGATTATGCCGTTGATTATATCGTCAATGTATGTAAAATCTCGCATCATCGAGCCGTCACCATAGATGGGTATTGATTTACCCTGCTCGATGAGTTTGGCGAATTTATGGATTGCCAGGTCCGGTCTTTGTCGGGGACCGTAAACGGTAAAAAAACGCAGGCAGGTTATAGAGATATCATAAAGGTGATGATACGTGTGGCAGATAAGCTCGCCGGCTTTTTTTGTCGCAGCGTAGGGAGAGATGGGAAAGTCAACGTTATCGTCCTCGGAGAAGGGAACTTTTTTATTATTGCCATAAACGCTCGAACTCGAGCTGAAAATGAACTTATCAACTTTGTGTTTTTTAGCAGCCTCGAGCAGGACCATCGTTCCGTTTATATTCACATCGGCATAGAGCAATGGTTGAGCAATCGACGGTCGAACGCCAGCCTTTGCAGCCAGGTGTACGATTATTTCGACGTCATTGATTGCATCGTCCATCGCGGCGATGTCGCGGATGTCCGCTTCGATGAGCTGGAAATTTTCGTTTTGAAGGCACTCGCTAATGTTTTGGCGTTTGATTTGCGGATCGTAAAAGTCATCGAAATTATCAACGCCAATCACCATCCACCCATCGGCAAGAAGACGCTCGCATAAATGCGAACCAATGAAACCAGCAGCTCCCGTCACCAACACTCTCATGCAGTCTACGTCTCCTATTTAGTAGCTCGTGCTTGTCTATATTCGGTGATTATGCCGAATAGATAATGATTGCTCCGATAACTAAAACAATCAGTGCGATAGCTCGGAAAACCAGAGTCGATTGTCCCTGGTACCAGTCGAACATACGTCCGATTTTTTCGGGCCCGAGCGTAAATATCAACAGGCCTCCGATTAAAAAAAGAATACCAAAGGTGAATATTATCCAGAAGTATCTGCAATCGCCGGCCCCAACTAAAAAAATGACCGCCAGGACAAATCTCAATACGCCGGCAAAGTATACTCGGCTGCCCTTTTTGAAAAATTCCATCAGCCACTTGATAAAGTCTGGCCTGAGTAAATATACAACCCCTATAATAGCGAAAAGTATGCCCAAACTTCTAATAACAATGACGATCCCCATGATCTTCTCCCTTCGTTTACACGGGACTCCGTGCTGCACTTTATCCCAAGTTCGGCGCCCTTCCGACACTATGATATTTAATTCCCGCTTTTTCCACTACATCAGGATCGTAGAGATTTCTGCCATCGAAGATAACAGGCTCTTTGAGCTTTGCCGCGACGGCTTCGAAGTCGGGATTGCGGAATTCCTGCCAGTCGGTGAAGATAACAAGTCCGTCAGCACCGTCCAGTACATCGTTTCCATTTTGAAAAGTCTCGATTCGTCCTTCCAAAGCGGCCGTCGCTGCCGAAGTTGCCTCCGGATCATAAGCCCTAATCTTAATTCCACAATCAAGAAACTTTTTTATGCAGTAAATTGCCGGCGATTCCCTGACATCATCGGTCTTTGCCTTAAACGCCAATCCCCAAACGGCCAGCGTAGTCTGATCTTCTCTACCGCTAAAATAATCTATAACGCGTTTTGCAAATCGTTCCTGCTGGTTGATATTTACCTTCTGGACGGATTTTGCAATTGTCATTTCAACACCATGCTCAGAACCGGTATGAACCAGCGCCCGGATATCTTTCGGGAAGCAGGCACCGCCGTAACCGACACCAGGAAACAAAAAGGCCGAGCCGATTCGTGAGTCACTGCCGAGACCATGCCTGACCTGCTCGATATCCGCACCGAGTTTCTCGCACAGCACCGATAGCTCGTTCATAAATGAAATTCTCGTCGCCAGCATCGTATTGGCTGCATACTTTGTCATCTCTGCAGATAACGGATCCATAAATAGTATTCGGCTGCTCTTTCGCATAAACGGGCTGTATAACTGCTGCATTATTGTTCGTACGGGGGGATTATTTGTGCCTATGACTATCCTGTCCGGACTCATAAAATCTTCGACGGCGGCACCTTCCTTCAGGAATTCCGGATTGCTGACATAATCAAACTTAATTTCAGTTTTCGATTTTATAATATCAGTCACCTTTTGACATGTACCAACAGGCACGGTGCTCTTTGTTGCTATGATCCGATAGTCCTCCATGTTTTCGGCGATGCCGTTGGCAACCGAAAAGACTGCGGACAAATCGGATGAGCCATCCGGCGCCGAGGGCGTCCCGACCGCAAGAAAGACAATAAGCGAATTGTCTATGCCGTATTTCAAATCGTTGGTAAATTGCAGCCGGCCGAGCTTTTCATTACGTTTGACCATCTCTGCCAAGCCCGGCTCGTAAATCGGGATTACTCCAGCCTTCAAACCGGCAATTTTATTACCGTCATTATCCACACATACGACTTTGCTGCCCGCTTCCGCAAGACACGCAGCAGTCACCAATCCGACATAACCAATGCCAACCACACAAATCTGCATTCTATCGACTCCTTATTCCATGCCAGTTCAAACAGCAACCTCTATCATATCGATATCTATTTCCACACTTGCCGCCTGGCCGAGCATATCAACCTGCAGAACCAAGCGAGTTTCACCCGTGGTCATAACCACAATGCCCTGCAAACCCAGAAGGGGGCCAGCTATAACCCTGCAATTCTGGCCTTTCTTGATGTAATTATAAGGCTTCAAAGGAGCACCAGCTTTCAGGGCCTGCTCAATCTGAACCAGCTCGCTGAGCAATATCTCCTGGTCCTCGACTTTAATCAGATTTGCCACACGGTCGGTCCGCAACAGTTCCAGGCGTTCATTCTCTTCACCGCAAAAGAACAAATAACCGCTAAACAATGGTAAAAGTGACCGTATCGTCCTTCGGCTGCGACGACGAACCTTCCAGCTCATTGGAAGAAAGTAACTGACGTTTCTAACGATAAGATCGTGAGCAAGGGCCTTTTCGTTTCTACTTTTTGTATGCGCAACCCACCACTGGCCTGAAAAATCACTAATCGACTCCACTACCGGCCAAACAATTGGCGGATTATCACTTGCTTTAAGCAATTTCTTCGTCCTAATTAATTCCGTAAAACTTCAATACCGTTTTAGCAACAAATTCAATCTGGCCTATTGAAAGTTCGGGATAAACCGGCAGCGACAAGACTTCACTGCAAAGCCTTTCGGCGACCGGCAAATCGCCAGGCTTATATCCCAATTCGTTAAAGCAGTCCTGCACGTGCAAAGGCTTCGGGTAAAATATCGCCGAGCCAATCTGGTTTTCAGCCAAGAATTTTTGCAACTGGTCTCTTTCCGAGACAGTGACAGTATACTGGTGATAAATACTGATATTATTTTCATCAATCTTTGGCACATTGACGGGTGAATCGGCCAGGATACTATCATATAGAGCGGCTTTTCGTCTTCGTATCTCATTCCACCTGTCGAGGTATTTAAATTTTACCTTAAGAACCGCACCCTGGATACCGTCGAGTCGGAAATTGCCGCCTATCATACGATAAAAATATTTCGGATTCTGGCCGTGGTCGCGAAGAATCTTGATTTTTTCCGCAAGTTTGTTATCGTTCGTCGTAACCAATCCGCCATCGCCGAAACCTCCGAGATTTTTTGTAGGGTAGAACGAAAAGCACCCGCAATCACCTAAATTGCCGCACATTACACCGTCCTGACTTGCACCTATCGCCTGTGCGGCATCCTCTATAACAGCAAGATTGTGCCGCTTAGCAATTTCCGTAATGGCTTTCATCTGAGCCGCCTGTCCGAAAAGATGCACCGGAATAATTGCCCGCGTATTTTCGGTTATCTTTTCCTCGATACCGGACGGGTCAATATTGTAAGAGTCAGGATCAACGTCAACGAAGACCGGCTTAGCCCCCAGTCTCGCTACAGAACCGGCGGTGGAGAAGAAAGTAAAAGGAGTCGTGATAACTTCGTCACCGGGTTTTATATCCAAAGCTATCAGGCTGATAAGCAGAGCATCGGTTCCACTCGAGACGCCGATTGCATATTTGCTTTTACAATACGCAGCGATTTGTTTCTCAAATTCCTCCACGGCAGGACCAAGAGCAAAAAACTGGCTCTCACAGACTTCACTTATAGCCTGCATTATTTCGTCTTTGATAGTCGCGTATTGTGCCTTTAAATCCAGAATTGGTACCCGCATTTAAACTCCCCGTTAATCTTAAGCTTTTATAACTTTTTTCCCGGCTCTGCGAACCGACGCTGTAGCGTTTCGTGCGTCAACCACAAGCTTCGCATTTTTGACAATCCAGTCGTAATCGTAATCACTATGATCGGTCGAAATCAAAACCACATCATAGCCAGCTAACATTTTGGCAGATAACTTTCTGCTCGTCATCTTCAGATTATGCTGACGCTGTTTATGAGTTTTTGGGATATATGGGTCATTATAGTCAACCTTAGCTCCTTTTTTCCGCAGCAGTTCGATCAGCTCTATTGAAGGTGACTCCCGCAAATCGTCGATGTCTTTTTTATAAGCCAGGCCCAACACAAGCACTTTTGAGCCTTTAAGACTTTTCTTATGCTCATTAAGCGCTTCGATGGTCTTCGTAATAACATAGTGCGGCATACTGGTGTTGATTTCCCCGGCCAGTTCAATGAACCGTGTCGGCATGCCGTATTGCCTGGCCCTCCACGTTAGATAAAACGGATCAATCGGGATACAATGACCGCCGAGTCCCGGACCAGGATAAAAAGCCTTAAAGCCGAACGGCTTGGTGCTCGCAGCGTGAATGACCTCCCAGATATCGATGCCCATTCTGTCAAAGACTATCTTAAGCTCGTTAACCATAGCTATGTTCACGCAACGATAAACATTTTCGAGAATCTTTGAGGCCTCAGCAGCCTCCAGACTCGATACGGTAACAGTCCGTACGATGGCTGTTTCATAGAGCTCGCAGGCCATTTTGCAGCATTTTTTTGTCAGACCACCGACCACCTTGGCAATGGTCTTGGTAGAGAAGTCCTTATTACCGGGGTCTTCACGTTCCGGCGAATATGCCAGGTGAAAATCTTTTCCCGCTTTCAGGCCGCTGCTTTCCAATATCGGCACCATGACTTCCCTCGTAGTGCCGGGATAGGTAGTGCTTTCGAGAACAATTAGCTGGCCGGGCCGCAGATATTTTGCGATTGTTTTGGTGCTGCTGACAACAAATCGCATATCCGGATCACGGTTTTCAGTCAATGGGGTCGGCACACAGATTAATATCGCATCGGCTTTTTTCAGACCAGCCATATCTGTTGTGGCATGGAAAAGGCCGGATTTGACCATCTGCCTGATCTGCGTATGGGGAACGTGCTTAATGATGCTCCTGCCGGAATTTAGAATCCGTACCTTTTGTTGGTCAATGTCGAAACCGATTACATTCAGTCCCGCCGATGCGAACTCTCTGGCCAAAGGCAGGCCCACATAACCAAGCCCCAAAACGCCAACGATGACTTTTTTATTTTCAATTTTTCTTTTGAAGTCTCTCATAGGCAATCAGTTTAGACTTAAAGGGCCGAAATGTCAAAAGAATTGGAAATTGAGAATTAAATATTGACTATTTTTTGTTTTCGATTAAGAATTGGTCGTCATTAGAGCAATCTGGGACAGCCAAATTGAAGAATAGAAAATCGAAAACCGCAGCTAATTTTAATGTTTTGTTCACCTGTATCGGCAGGCGTGTATCTCTGCTTAACAGCTTTCGGCAGGCAGCGAAGCAACTTAAAATAAACGCTTCGTTCTTTGGCACGGACACGACCGAGCTGAGTCCGGCCCTGCAGTTGTGCGATAAGCGCTTTTTGGTCAAGCCGACTACTCATACCGGCTATATTAGGCAGCTACTTTCCATCGTCAAAACCAACAGGGTGAAATTGCTCGTTCCGACCGTCGATTTGGATCTGAAAATTCTGGCCCGGAACAAACCGAAATTTGCAGCGATGGGCTGCTGCGTACTGGTCTCGAACCCGGATGTGATTGATATTTGCCAGGACAAGAGGAAAACCTATAAGTTCCTGCTTAAAAATAACTTCGACACCCCAGCAACCGTAAATATCCAGACCGCTTTAAAAAATAGTAAATCGTCAATAGTAAATAGTAAATCAGAAACAAGGTTCCCTTTGTTTCTGAAGCCCTGGGACGGCTATGCCAGCAGAGGAAACGCAGTCGTCAACAACCGCAAAGAACTGTTGTTCTATTCCAAGAGGATACCGAACGCCATCTGTCAGGAGCTTATCAAGGGTACGGAATATACGTGTGATGTTTATGTTGATTCGGGTTTGAAGGTTCGCTGCGTCGTCCCGAGAAAACGCATCGAGGTCAGGGCCGGCGAGGTGAGTAAGGGACAGGTGGTAAAAAACGCCCGTATAATGAGCCAAGCTGCAAAACTCGTTGAGAAACTCGGCGCAGGGCCGGGAGTAATAACTCTGCAGTTGTCTTTAACGAAAAACGGCAGCATCAAATTCATCGAGATAAATCCGCGATTCGGCGGGGGGGCACCATTGTCAATCAAGGCCGGCGCAAACTTTCCCAAATGGATACTGCAGGAACTGACGGGCAAAAAAACAAACATTCACTTCGATGGCTTCAAAGATGATTTAATTATGCTCCGCTACGACGACGAAGTCTGGATTGAAAAATGACGAATTGTAAAGGGAGTATTTAAGACAATTTCATTTTTCTCTTCCTGAAGCTTTCTGAAGCTCCTTGAGAAATTCCGCTTGAACTTCTAATCCCAGGCTCTGAGCCTTATGCACATCCCCCCACGCTTTGTCGTATTCTTCTTTGCAGTAAAAAGTATACGCACGACCGACATATATTTCTGCATCCTTTGGATTTATCTCAATAGCCATGGTATAGTCTGAGATGGCCTGGTCATATTGTTCCTTTTTATAATAGACTAATCCTCGATCGTAGTAAGCGTCACCCAGTTTCGGATCTATTTCAATGGCTTTTGTATAGTTAGAGATAGCCTGGTCAAAATCACCTTTGGCATCATCAACCAATCCTCGACCGTAGTAAGCATCAGCAGATCCTGTGTCCATCTCAAGGGCTTTATTATAGTCAGAAATGGCTTGTTCGTATTCATCTTTAGCAGCATAAGCATGCCCACGACCAACATAAGCATCGGCATACCACGGTCTTAGTTTTATTGCCTTGTTGCAATCTGAAATGGCCTGTTCGTAACCGCCTTTGGCACCATAGGCATATCCACGGGCAACATATGCGTACGCATCCTTGGGATTTAGTTCAATTGCCTTGGTGAAATCGGAAATGGCCTTGTCATATTCACCTCTGGCGTGAAAGGCCAATCCTCGATCGGAACGGATGATAGCATCAAGTGGATTAATGATAATGGCTATAGAGTAGTCTGAAATGGCCGAATCATAATCGCCCTTACCATAGTATGCAGATCCCCGATTACAATGGGCTTCAAAAATCCATGGTTCTATCTCAAGAGCTTTAGTAAACTCTGAGATCGCCTTGTCATATTGGCCCTTCTCCAAATAGTCTATGCCGCGATCATGATGGCGAATGGATGCGTCTTTGCATCCCGTCATAAGTAAACAAAGAAACGTAAAAAAAGTTAATGACACGCTTTTACACGTTTCTTTGTGCTGAAAAATTATTGTGACTAATTTCCCCATTTACCTCATCACTCAAATGGGAAATATTTGACAGTATTAATCAATTACAAGGTCACTTTCAAGTATTGTGAATCGTCGGCGAAGCGGATTACACCTTCGTAAGCAGCGGGGACAAGTATGCAATCGCCGGCGCGGAATTCAACGGGATCGGTCTCGGTTCCTAAAATTGTGCCGGAGCCGGTGATGAAAATCAGCGTTTTCATTTTATCCGACGAAAGAAGAACCTCACAGCTCTTGGCTTGATGCCCTTTATCTATCTTGAAGTATTCGCTATCCACCAGCCGACCAACAGTTGTCATCGATAGATTATCCTCAGAAGCATCGAAGTGTATGCTCTCAAGGGCCTGCCTGATGTGGAGCTCCCTGGTCTTGCCGGTATCGTCCACTCTGTTAAAATCGAAAACTCGATACGTCGTATCCGACGGCAACTGAATCTCCGCAATCAGTAGACCCGGCCCAATGGCGTGAGCGGTCCCGGCAGGAAGATAGTGACACTGACCTTCCTCGACCGGCACTTTTAAGAGCATATCGGCTACGGTGCCTTTTTCTATCGCATCGGCAAATTGTTCTTTTGTTACGCCTTTTTTTAGCCCTTTATAGATTACCGCACCGGGTTCGGCAGTAATTATATACCAGCATTCGGTTTTCGGCTCTCCCTCACCTAATCGCCTGCAGGTCTGTTCATCGGGATGAACCTGAACGCTTAGAATATCCTCAGCATCCAACAGTTTGATTAAAAGCGGAAAGGGCAGGGTGAAATTCTCATCGCCCGTTATCTCTTTGGGAAATTTTTTGATTGCGTCATGAATTGTCTGGCCGGTTAATTCGCCGTTTGCGATTTCAGATTTATCATTCGGCAAATCTGCCAATTCCCAGCTTTCGCCGATCTTCTCGCCCGGCGGCAAATCTTTACCGAAAACCTCCCGCAGCTTCTGTCCGCCCCAAATTCGCTGCTTATATATCGGCTTAAACTTTAACGGATACGCTTTCATGCAACCATTGTAACTCCAACTGATAATCCCGTCTATAATTCAATTCGAGGAATTCTGCGAATTCTAATCATCGAGGGATTCGAGCCAGTTCGAGGCAAGAAGTGTAAAATCGAGAAAATTGACTAAGCCGTCTCGGTTTGCATCCGCTCGTTCGTAATAATCGTTGGTTCTCTCGCTCTTGTCATTAAGCCAGTAATAACCGAACTGGGCAAGGTCTTTCGAATCTACGGTTCCATCGACGACCAGGTCTCCAGCCAAAGGTTCCCCGACAAAAACAATCGTAACCGGCTCGGAAGCTTCGTAATGATTCGGCTCACTGGAATCGGCAAGTCCATCATATATGCAATACGTAACCCAGTGAAGATTATAATCATCCACCGCCTGATACGACAGATGCATGTGCGGATCGCCACGTGATTCGTGAATTGAACTATGATTAAAATATTCTCCCGCCTCGTCCATCGTGAACTGCGGATACTCCTTATGAACAACCCTCAAACCCGGCGATATGGAAAGACATTCCACGATTATCCTGTAATCCATATCCGGCTGTCCAACAAGACACCGATTCGGGTCGTATGTGCTGCCGACAGTGGGACCGGAAATCTGAAAAGCGTCAAATCCCGGCTCGCCAAGCCGATACGGATAGCTGGAAAAAATACTCTCATGCAGTGGATAAAACCAGTTCAAATAATCAGCAGAGCCGCTGTGCCTGTATTTCTGCCGACAATCGAAAAAAAGTTTCATGTCGTCATCCGTGCCCATTATACCATCTCTGTTACAACCGATGATTAAATGGTCGAGCGGACAATCAGCGAACAAAACCGCCGAAACAATCAGGACTATCGCTATACTTATTGTCACGGTAAATAACTTCAATTTCATACTCCTCGTTTTGCTTTTATTCTACAAGTGTTAAGGATTCTCAGGCCATATCGGTGCCGACTCAGGGTACCAGAAACAGGCGTCGGGCCAGCTATACGTCTGCTCGAATTCAAAAGTATCCGCGTGTCCGTCAGCGAACAGATAATTCGACACGCCAATATGTCTGTCCCATGCAACAAAATCCTTGGCATACTCAATCGATCCTTCCCATGATTCAGGATGAATATGGTCGGTAAGATTAAAGCTTTCCGAATCGGGGGCCTCGCTTATCCAGATACAACTCGTTGCGTGCCGGATTGCGTTTATATTATTATATTTATTCCTACTGGGCCCATAACGGTAATGAATCGGATCGAGCAGACCATTCACGGCAAAACTTGAATACCGAACTCCGTCCTGCTCTTCAAAAGGCTTGTCCCAATTGACAAAGTTTTTGGCAGTATCGCTCGGACAGCGAAAGAGCAACTGCTCACTCGTGTAGCTCGTCAGGACATACAGCCAGTGGTCGTTCGGGTCCTCGCAGTGACATGAGCTTGGCGGCAGCCGATAGTCCGCATCCGGTAAATATGTATTCAAAGCTACACCCATTTGTCGCATGTTGCTAAAACAGGCGATTCTTTTAGCCTGCTTGCGAACCCTTTGCAGGGCAGGCATAAGAATGCCCATCAGCAGGGCGATAATCGCTATGACCACCAGCAATTCGATAAGAGTAAAAGCCTTCTTTAGATTATATTTTGAAAGGTTATAATGTGGACGCCTTTCGACATCCCGGCTATACTCCAACTCCGATTTTAATTGAGATAAATCCATTCTCATAACCGGTCCTCTCATTTCGGTTTTTGGTTCTAATGGTCCTCACTATGGTCATGGTCATGTTCGTGATATTCGGAATCTTCACCGCTGTAGATGCCGGATTCGCCCCAGTGCTCAATTAGAATCTCAAGATCGTGTATATCC
>CAZQXE010000018.1:13431-23681 GCA_964597115.1 uncultured Pirellulales bacterium
GTAGATGCCGGATTCGCCCCAGTGCTCAATTAGAATCTCAAGATCGTGTATATCCACGACACTATCGCCGTTCAGGTCCCCAATGACCGGCTGATACACCGTCTTAGCGAAACGTATAATATAATCAGCAGACCGCTGATACATCCCGCCTGCGTCATGGGCCGAAAGGACGATATAGACCTCTTCATCTTCTTCATCGAGCCAGAAGTAGAATCCCATGTGAGCGTGAATGCCCCAGGCATCCTCATCCGAAAGCCAGGTTTTTTCCAGTGCGTAAATCTTACCGTCTCTTTCCAGTGCTGGTGTATCATCAGGCAACAAAGTGAAAAAATCATCATCTTCCAGGTTCGGGCTTACACGCTCCCGCACAATATAAATATACCAGTCGGGCATGGTGTTGGCATCAATGCTTTCAAGATTCCAGGCACCCTGAGGTCCATGGGCGGAATGCCAACCATCCAGATGCTGCAAACCATTCGGATCGTCATAGCCGTCATCTCTGCTATAAGTGAAACTGCATGTGTAGAGCACCTTGTTGGGATCGCCGGGTTTTGCTATGTATTCCTCTGCCTCCGTCAACGGTGACAGAACAAGAAATGTGTTGCCGTTTGACTGCTCCCATTTCGGCCAGCCGAGTGTTGCACAATCATTAGAAGGTGGCACTGAAAAGAACCATAGTTTGTTATCGTCCGTCGGATCGGTATCAACAAAACCATCGCCGGGACTGCTCCAGTCCAGTGGCTGCCAAGTTGGATTTATACCTATATGAGTATGTGCTACAGAATGCTGCGAAAGTGCCGTATTAGAGATACAAAAAATCGCTGCTACAATGATGAAATATATTCTTTTACTAAACATAAACACTCACTTCCTTCGACGCAGGAGGTAATTTTAAAAAGACTTATTGTCGGCTTACATATCATCCGCGCGAACGCGAAAACTAAATACTTACGAAACCGAAGGAGGTGGGCGGGAATTGAATGGTTTAGGTTGTGAAGATATGTAGGATGTGCTTGGGCACAATTCGATAGTAAACTCGAATCTATCAATATTATCGAGACTCGGCTGCGGCTCCGAATAAAACTTGCCCAGAGCAATCAATTGTTGACAGACTAAACAACTGTTAATATCGTGCTCATGCGAATGTTTATGGCTCAGTATGTGCAGTTGCATCGTCAGTCCCGTGGTCATTGCCACAAAGGAAAGAATAGCAAGTACAAAAAACCATTTTCGAGCTAAGCGTGCCAAATCTCAACACTCCAAAAACATTCGTTTTATTTTCAAGCGCAAGCCGGACATAAGCCTTCGAGCCTAACCTGCTGACGGTGAATAACAAAACCTTTATGCGGGCTTTTCGCCATAGGCAGCGATACGCCCGTCAGACAGTACGTACTGCCGCAACATGTGCAGGTAAAATGAGGATGGCACTGGCTCTCAGTGCAATTGTGTGCCAGTTCGAAATGCCAGGTCCTCATGGCAGTAAATGCCTTGTGAACCAGCCCGACTTTAAGCAGACTTTCAAGCGTCCTGTAAATAGTGACTTTATCTAATTGCTTCTTCCCCGATCGCTTAGCAATCTGTTCCTGGCTGAGTGGCTTATCTGCTTTCATCAACACTTTCAGTATGGTCACTCTGCCTTGTGTGCGATAAAGTTTTGTTGCTTTCAACATCTTACAGGCTTGTGCATCCATATTATTCTTCATCATTTTTTCTCCGGAAACGACAGCCGCTCCCTCATAGTTGCGGCTGATTATTCTTTATCAATTCAGTGGTGTGTGTGATAATGAAATATCCGATTTAACGAAAAGCAGCGGAAATATTATGTCACTGAAGCAACAGGGCAACAGGACCGCCAAAAACAAAAATCCGAAACTTCCTATCGCTTTCACAACCGTAAGTTGACCATTCATAGCCATCAGCATATGAAAGGACGAAGCCCACGTGCTAAGCAAAACATGGCCAGCGTGCGGGAATTTCGTTTTCGGTCTAAAACGTGCTATCAAAACACCCGCAATTGCAGCCGGTATCACCACATACCAACCTTCAATAAAGCCGATGTGAGCCTGCTCCGCAAAACCTGCATGCTCGTGAGCGTGTGTTTCTATGTGCATACCCAATAAAAGCTCACCGATATAAGGAATCAACGAATCGCTCAGTGTGCCAATTCCGATCGAGCCGAAAAATCCGACCAGCAGGACATAGATAAATTTACTTTTTTTCGAGTAAAGTTGAAATATCGCTGCGGTTACAATGGCACTTAATAACACATGTGCCGGATGGAATACGTAGAACAGCTTTCGGCTCATCTCATGGTCCAGATTTTTGAACAGCAGCATACAGATAATGCCGGTAGAAGCCCCGAACAGAGTAAATGGAGCGTGGCCTTTTAATTCTGCTAAAATGTTTGTAAGCTTTTGTCTAATAAGCATTTATTACTCCGATACTTTTCGTTGCCGAGAAACGATATTAATCATAATTGAGTATTTTACAGTATTACCATCTAAAATGCAACTAAGTTGCAAATATATCTTTCATTTTTTTCTACGTCATTCACCAGAAAATTGTTCATTTTGTAATAAATACTGGTTGAGTTATTGTCCAAAAAGATGAAAAAGCGTTGCAGGTTTTAGTCCATGTGGGTAAATTAGTTCTCCAAATCTGACGGTTAAAATGTCGTCAGGAGGTTATACTCCCGTTTTACACGCGAAGATAAGGTCAAATTGAAATGAAGGTCGCAGAAACAATAGCGGATATTGAGAAAATTAACAAAGGCTGCGTCCTGACTATCGGTAACTTTGACGGCGTCCATCTCGGTCATCAGGAGATTTTAGCAGCAGCCAGACGTGCCGCAGAAAAAATTCAGACGCAATTGATAGCGATGACTTTCGAGCCGCATCCGGTCGCAATTTTGTATCCGGAAAAAACGCCGGGTGTTTTAACACCATTGGAGCTAAAAAAGCACCTGTTAGCACAAAGCGGTGTCGATTGCCTGATTGTGCTAAAGGGCAACGACGAATTGCTGAATCTTTCGCCCGAAGATTTTGTGGGCCGATTTATTATCAAGAACATCCGGCCGAGCACGGTCGTGGAGGGCACCGATTTTAACTTCGGCGTAGGACGAACCGGAAATGTTAACACGTTAAAAGAGTTGGGTGCTGAAAAAGATTTTGAAGTAGTAATCATCGAGCCCAAAAAAATCAAGCTCTCGACAGGCCAGACCTTCAGGGTATCTAGCACCATGATTCGCTACATGCTCGAAAGCGGCCACATTGCCGACGCCGGAATTGCTTTGGGCAGGCCTTATCGACTTCTCGAACAAATCATACCCGGCCGGGGCATAGGCAAAAAACTGGGTTTTCCCACGCTCAATATGAAAAAGCCAAATCAGGTGATTCCCGCCGAAAACGTTTACGCCGGCTTCGTCAGAATCGGTGACACGATAGAAAACGTACTGTCTTGCAACGAGGTGATTCCCGCTGTTTACAGCATCGGCCAGGCAAGGACATACCGCGAAGATTATCCGCTATTGATAGAAGCACATTTGCTCAAAGAAAACATCGGCACTATATCCGGTAAATACATGGCCATGGATTTCGTACAGCAAATCCGCAACCAGCACAAATTCAAGACTCCCGAAGAATTGTCCGCACAAATCGCAAAAGACTGCAACGAAGCAAAAAAAATCTTATCTAGTCAGGAATCATAATATACTGTTTTAATCGGGCAAGATAATTTGTTGTTGTCCTATGTCAGTAAATAGTTAAAAACACAGGGAGTATATTTGCTTCGTGCAATCCCTCGACAAGCTCAAGAATACCAATAATCCAAATGAAGCCCATAGCGTCAAAAAGATTCCTCCTGAATTTTCTTGGCCTTATGACATATTCCTCTGGTTCATAAAGCAGCGAGATCAAGGGTATAAAATAGGGAGTCTTGTCACAATATCGCTGGTATTCCTCTCCATGCTGCTTGGTTAGCCAGTTTTGCTCTCTTTTAATAACATGCGGATAGTATATGGCGAAGCCAATTAAAAAGAGAACCGGAATAGTAAGTGTTTCGGTTGCCAGGCCGATACCGAGACCACCAATCAAACTGAAGAAATATAACGGATTGCGACACATTGAGTAGGGACCATTTGTTATCAGGGTTTTGGTTTTATATCCTGTAATATACATCGAGCACCAAATTCTGCCTATGGTTGCGATTCCAACAAGCACTGCCCCAATTAGAAAAAAACAAGTGCTTACCATGTCAATATTTTCCCATTTGCTGGTTGAGAATAATATCAGTATAAACAACGGTGCAGCAAATATTCCTGAGAGTGTAATGCGCCACTTACGTAGCATATTATAATAGATCATTTTATAGCCTTTGATTGTTAAAGATTCATAATTTGCTCATTATCATACTATATTAGAAAGTTTGTTTTAGGACAACTATGGATATGTAAAAAAAATTGACACGCAATTTTTAACACTATAGCAACCTTCTTGGCTCTTGAATTATCGTCAAAAAAATATTATAATACGATAATCAAAGACCTGTCTGAAAAATTTGACTTAATCCGGATCGCCATATATAAAAAGCAGTGGATGGTGAGAGAAAAGGTACTACTGTGAGCAACGAACTCCAACAGAGAAAGGAACCTCAACGAAAAAAATACGCGGTGGAAAAACCAAGACACATTTCGTTTGTTATCTGCACGTTACTTATAGTTTTCTCATGCGTTTGCCTATTCAGGGTTGAAAGACAAGTAAAAGCCTCGGCCTCAGTAGAACAACCGGAGAACTGCGAGATAGAATTTGTCTCAGTATCGATATATGGAGAATCCGGAGACGTAAGTGGGCGTCTGTCGTGTCAGAGCCCGGAAGATTACGCAGACTATCGGGTCGCGGTCTATATCTATGTCCCAGGCTATGGTTGGGTAACTAAGCCTTATTGGGATGAACCATTGATATCGATCGGGCAAGATGGAAGTTGGAATTGCAGGATAGTGACAGCAACAACAGATAAGTATGCAACGAACGTTATAGCCTTTCTATTACCATACGGACAAGAACCACCAATACTGAGAGGTGTTGAATGTATTCCCTCAACCCTGTATCAGTTCCCGCACGTTGAGACAAAACGTTTCAAGACTATAGACTTTGCGGGCTACGAATGGTGGGTGAAGAATCATAACCAGCGGCTCGACCCCGGGTGGAACTTTTTCTCTGACAGAGAGCAAAACGTCTTTGTCGACAGAAATGACCATCTCCACCTTAAAATTGTCCGGTCGGATGGACAATGGTATTGCAGTGAGGTCATTGCCACTGACTCATTTGGATACGGAACATACGTCTTTGTAGTTGAAGGCAATCCGGTAACGCTTGATTACAAAAACACGGTACTTGGATTATTCACATACGAGAACTGTCCGATTTGGCAGGAGCTTGACGTTGAACTGAGCACTTGGTGGAATGAGCCCTCGCAAGATTCCAATCCTGAACCTTTAAACGCCCAGTTTGTTGTCCAGCCATGGTATATACCCGGCAACATATATCGTTTCGGTGTCGACTTAACAAGAACTATTACGTACGTGTTTACATGGAAGCAAGACGAAGTTATTTTTCAAAGCTACTATGGCGATTACTCTTCGGCGCCGCGGCCGGAAGATATAATTACACATTGGACCTATCGTGGCTCAGATGTTCCATCAGAGACGAATGAGCACCCTCGCATAAATTTCTGGCTGCTTCCTCCTGAAGGTACGCCGTCCCAAACGCCCGGCGAACCTCCTTCCGACGGCGAGAGCCAGGAAATCATTATCCGGGACTTCAAGTTCCTGCCGGAACTCATAGGGCTGTCTGATTTTGCCCTGTTTGCACAGCACTGGCACAGAGTCAACTGTAGCCGGTGCGGTGGAGCCGATCTAACAGGAGATGAAAAGGTCGGAGCTGCCGACCTGAAGGTGTTTTTTAGCCGATGGCTTACGGATGCCGAATAAATGGGGCTCATTCCAGGACTGAAGTTTGGATTTAGTACTGCATATCCACAGAAGGCGGGTTGAATTACTGCCACGAAACCGTATAATTCGCTACATGAAAAAAGAAGATACAAGTCTTGACGCTCAAGAGGTTCCGATGGATCTATATCATCAGATGCCAATGGAGGAAACAAAATGAGTTTTGGAGTAATTCATATTGTTGCAGCTTTGCTAATCTGGTTCGGCTGTTTGTTGGTATTGAAGAAGAGGCGGAAAAGGCGTGGATTCGGAGGATATTTTATTCTCGGATGGGGTCTACAGGTTTTACTTTCGCTGCCTGCCGGTATCTGGCAGGCTCTGAAAGGATGGCCGCATATCAGTGTATCCGGCTTTTCACCATTGATGCGTCTTGCCACACCATTTTTCGGCTGGCCTTTCAACGCAGGCGGTTATACGGTACGTTCGGTTTTTGAGGCCACTGTCGGGCCGCTTCAATGGCTGGTAGGAGAGCGGACAATGACCGTCCTGAGCAATATGCCGTATTATGCTTTTTTATTATTTGTCCAGGGCAGCATCCTGTCGATCTTTTTCGCGTGGCGATGTAAAAAATCAATCGTGTATGACGACTGGTTTGCCGTTTGTATTGGCGTGCTTTTTTTGGTAAATTCATTCCTGAACGTATCCTGGTTCTGGGCAGGAACATAGGAAAGACAAAACGATATTAGGAAATAGCTATGAAAAGTAAAAAATCGAAGAGCTTTGCTTCGCTGTTGTTCTGTCTCGGTCTTTCCGTTTTATCGGCGGTGCAGGCGAATGCCGGATGGGAGCAGGTCGATGAGATTTTGAGCAATATTAAGGCGTACCAATTTCCGGACCGGGATTTCGATATTACCGACTACGGTGCAGTCGGCGATGAAAAGACGGATTGCACTGAAGCTTTCAGGAAAGCCATCGCTGCCGCTCACGAAGCCGGCGGTGGTCGGGTAGTAGTCGGCGACGGCACCTTCCTTACCGGCCCGATACATCTGAAAAGCAACGTCAACCTGTATCTCTCGGAAGATGCTCTCGTTTATTTTTCAGTAGATCCCAATCAGTATCTTCCGGTTGTGTATACCAGGTGGGAAGGTGTTGAGTGCATGAACTACTCGCCTTTAATCTATGCCTATGAGCAGGAAAATATCGCAATAACGGGTAAAGGGGTACTCGACGGACGGGCAGGCAAAGAGAACTGGTGGGGATGGATAAGGACCGCCCGCGATGATATTAACCTCTCGCGAAACCAGGGCCAGGAGGGTGTGCCGGTTAAGGAAAGAATTTTCGGTGCCGGTAAAAAATTAAGGCCCAATATGGTCCAGCCGTACAAATGCAAAAACATTCTGATCGAAGGCGTGACATTCAAGAATTCTCCCATGTGGCACATTCACCCTGTGCTTTCGACGAACATTATCGTCAGAGATGTAAAAGTCGTCGGCCACGGGCCCAACAACGACGGCTGTAATCCCGAATCGTGTAAAAACGTTCTCATTGAAGGCTGTTATTTCGACACGGGAGACGACTGCATTGCTATAAAAGCAGGTAGAAACAACGACGGCAGACGGGTCAATGTCCCCAGTGAAAATATCATCGTTCGAAACTGCCAGATGAAGGACGGGCACGGCGGCGTTGTCATCGGCAGCGAAATGACCGGTGGGACCAGAAATGTTTTTGCCGATAACTGTCAAATGGACAGCCCGAATCTGGACCGGGCCTTGCGTATCAAGACCAACTCGGTTCGCGGCGGATTTGTCGAAAATGTATATATGAGGAACGTCACCGTCGGCGAAGTGGCCGAAGCAGTGCTGAAAATCAATTTTTACTACGGCGAACGTGACACAGGCGAATTTGCACCAAACGTTCGCAATATCAATATGGAAAACGTCACCAGCCAAAAAAGCAGGTACGCTCTGTCAATCAGAGGTTATGACCGTTCGCCGATAACCGATATACATCTTAAAAATTGTGAGTTTAATAATGTGGAAAAAGCAAGCATTATAGACGGGGCTAAGAATATAACTATGGAAAACGTAAAGATCAACGCTCCGGAAAACAAATAGGTTAACGTTAGAAAAATTATTATGGCAATCAAAGATTTTCAATCTGCGGTTGAGTTGATTAATAAATCCGAAAATGTTTTGATTACGACTCATACCAAGCCGGACGGCGATGCCTGTGGGTGCATTGCGGCGATGTGCGACACGCTGGAGACCCTCGGCAAAAAAGTAAACCCTCTGATTCTCTCACCAGTGCCTCAATGGTATGAGTTTTTGCTCGCAGAGCACGTTCCAGTTCTCGGCGAAGATATCCAGCCTGAAGAGCTGATAGAAGGGCGGTTCGGCAAGTTCGATTTGATTGTCATCGTCGATACCAACAGCTATAGCCAACTGTCGAAATTGGAAAAGTATCTCAAACAAGCCGATACGCCGATTCTTGTGATCGACCATCACGTCACTTCAGACGGGCTCGGTAACGTGGAGTTGGTTGATTCCGATGCCGCCGCAACGGCCCTGATTGTCTATGACTTGCTCAAGTACGCCGGCTGGACCATAACAGAAAAAATCGCTGAGGCTTTGTTCGTAGCGGCGGCAACCGATACCGGCTGGCTCCAGTTCAGCAATGCCGACAGCAGGACATATCGCACATGTGCCGAGCTGATAGATGCCGGGGCAAAACCGACAAAAATCTATGCCGATTTGTACCAGAACTTCTCGTACTCGCGTTTTAAGCTGATGACAGCGATGTTTAATTCGCTCGAGCTGCACCTTGACGGCCGATACGCTGCTATGCACATAACACAGCGGGACTTCGAGCAGACCGGGGCATCATACAGTGACACGGAAAGTTTAATAAACGAATGTCACCGGATAAGCACCGTCAAGGCATCGGCCTTGTTCACAGAGCTAAAGGACGGCCGAATCCGCTGCTCGATGCGAAGCAGATACGACCTCGACGTCAGCAAAATCGCAACCAAATTCGGTGGTGGAGGCCACAAAAAAGCCGCCGGCACCTACCTGCCCGGACCAATGAAAATTGCAAAACAACTTATTCTCGAAGAAATTTCGAAAAGGAGGAACTCATTATGAAACGACGTTCATTCCTAAAAGCAGTTGGCAGCGTAGCTTCAAGTTATTATCTCGGTGCATCAACGAAGCTGCAAGCTACAGAGACGGATGTTAAAAAACCCGACGAAAAAGCCACCGAATTTCCTCAACGCACGCTCGGCAGAACCGGCCGAAAAATATCTATTATCGGCTTTCCCGGCCTGGCGCTTACCCAACAGGGTCAGGTTGAAGGCACAAAGGCGATTCACAACGCATTCGAGCAGGGCATAAACTACTATGACGTCGCGCCGACATACGGCAAAGGTGACGCCGAGATAAAAATGGGAATCGGCCTGCAGGGCATCGACCGGAGTAAAATCTTTCTCTCCTGTAAAACCCAGAAAAGGGACAAGGAAGGCGCACGCGAAGAACTGGAGCGCTCGCTAAGCCAGCTGAAAACGGACCATTTCGATTTGTATCAATTGCACGCAATCACAAGAGCTGAAGATGTCGAGCAGGCCCTCGGACCCGGCGGCGCGATAGAAACTTTCGTTAAGGCAAAAGAAGAAGGAAAAGTCAAACACTTCGGCTTTTCCGCCCACACCACCAAGGCTGCAATTGCAGCTATGAAAGGTTTCAACTTCGACACCGCCATGTTCCCCGTAAACTTCGTCGAGTATTTCAAGTTTGGTTTTGCAAAGGAAGTGCTGGAGCTTGCCAAAGAGCAGGGCGTAGCAGTTATAGCTATAAAAGCTATGGCCGGCGGCGCCTGGCCGAACAGGGACGAGCGGACCCGCGACCATTGGTATCGCACGCTGGAAGAAGACGAAGAGATCGCAATGGCGCTGCGTTTTACATTGTCTCAGGAAACCGTATCAACAGCTATACCGCCCGGATTCCTCGACCTGCTCGATAAGGCAATACCAGCCGGAAAATCCTATTGTCAAATTACAGAAGCAGAGACACAAAAGCTGCAGGAGATGGCCGATTCAGCTCAGTCGGTTTTCCAAAGATGGCAAGAACGATTCGCAATGGGTATATCTTCATCCGAACCTTTATACGCTGACTGCCCGCACGAATGCTGCCCTTACAGCCACGCATAAATAAAGGGCTGCGAGGATTGCTTGCAGCCCTTATCAAGCTTGATTTCTGCAAATATTATTAAAACGTTCTGCTTGAGTATATCGTGAGCCTTGCCATCCCCAAGG
>CAZQXE010000019.1:0-23534 GCA_964597115.1 uncultured Pirellulales bacterium
CGAAGCCTTTTCACCGGAGACAGTCCAGCCTCCAATTGAAACGCCGCCATCAGCCACAGCGTAAACCTGACCATCAAGACCTTTTAATGGTGTTGGTAAAAGTTTTCCGCCCTGAAGACTTTTAGCATTTCCAATAGCGGAGACATCAACATCTATACGTGTGCCTTCACGAGCAAAGGGCCCCAATTCTGCTGTGACCCAGACCACGGCAATGTTTCCACCTGTCAAATCGGTGGGAGAAAGAACCAGGCCCGAATCCCTCAATAAGTTTGTAAGCATCTGTCGCGAGAGCAGGGAAGTATCGCCGGTTTCAGCCAGGCCAATAACCAAACCGACTCCGGTGAGCGGATTGCTCCGAAGTCCCTGAATATCAACAATGTCCTTTATTCGCTCACACCGCGCAACATCAGCTACAAGTGCACAAATCAAGAATGCACAAGTCATAATCACTATCACGTTGTTTTGCTCTTTCGCTCGTTTTGTCGAATTCATAATCTATAACTCTCAAAAAACATATGCAAACGGGATAATCAGAACGGCCAGACAACATCAAATACTCTGCCGAGCCAGCCCGTCCTGGTATAAGGTGCTGAGATACCTCCATTTTTGGTTACAATAAGGAAGTCTGCAACCTGTTCGCTTTTAACCGTGTTATCAAATGCAATATCGCTCGGCCTGACTATACCGCTGACCTCAATGGTTTGTACATCACCGGCAATATTGCGGCGGCGGGTCCCCATAACCACAAGGTTGCTATTCGGCATAACATCCATGATGACTACGGTGATGCTGTCGACAAACTTACGCTCGTCTTTGTAATCGGCCTTGCTTTTTAATTCGTTGCTGGATTTAGCATCCATTGTAAAGCCTGGTATGCTTGGCAGGATGTGGTCAATATTTAATTGCCCATCGAAGCTGCTCGACCGATCGGTTTTCTTTTGAAGATCTCTTTTCGCCTTGTTGTCGACCTTACTGTCTTCCGTGATTTTAATGGTCAGGACATCGCCTATCTGGCGAGCTACATCGTCTGCGTATAAAGCTCTCATATTTTTGTCTCTCTTTGCCCAGATAGAACCTGCTTGCGAGCAGGTAGAACAGAAAAGAACAAAGACCATTAAGATAAGCACTGAAACTGTTTTTTTATTCATTGTCACTCCTTTTCAGACGATAAGATTTCATATTACAAAATTCGTTCCTTACAAGACCGGCTCTACGCTTCCATCTTCCCTGACTTTAACCAGGACTATTCGTTGTGAATCAACGTTCCGAACTCTGATATATTCACCCGCTCGACCCTTCTCCATAGTCCGTGCAATAGCCGTAATTAGAAATCCCGGTTTTTCAATCCGAATAACAACATTCTGATTACGTTCAATAACGACTGTCGGCATAACAGGACCCACCATATACGATTGAAGCACGGTGTTTGCCGACAGCTTGCGTTTGGTAATCTGGTCGTAAGGTGGCTTCCAGTCAGAAGGTTCAGGATAGTCCGATTGAGTCTTTTCTATCTTCACGTTTGTGGGACTGATAACCGCACCTACCGGGATATCAACCAGTGTTACTACTTTATGGCAGTCATATTTCAAGCGAAAAGTTACTTCACGAGCCCCTATCTCTTTGCCATTTCGTAGCACAAGGATGTGGACCTTGGCTCGATTTTGTGAGTTGTTTGTAGCCAGGCACGGAGACAATTCTATATCTCCGATATCTCCGGGTAAAACCAGGTCTTTCGGTATCCTTATCGGATTCGTCTGGCAAACAAAATCAGAAGGTGGATTTTCTTTAAGAAATGAATCCGCCACCTTAACAAATTCTGCACCGGTAATAGTTTTTTGTTTTTGCCCCACCGTAATTTTCTCTGCACCGGTCAATATCACTCTCGATGCGGGGATTCCGTTGCAGGCTAACCTGCTTAAAAGCATTGGCCTGTCGATAATAATCTTCTGACCCGGCACCGAAATCTGCCCTAACGCAATTTTACCTGCCTTGGCTACAAGAGATTCCTGGCCTCGCATTATGCTGACCTGGCCCAGGCTTAATTTACCATCGCTAACCGTAACCTCTCTCGGCAAATAAACATTTAGAATGGAGTCATTCCGTGAGTCACTTGCTATTTCATTCGCTGATACCCGGCAAATAAATACACATGTCACAAATACACAAGTTAGAAGTGTCCTTGTGCTAATATGTTCTTGTGCCCCTGTGTTCTTTTTCATGTTCATAATGATTCCTTATCTGACGATACCATTTGCCGTTCGAAGCATATCGTCACCTGCTCTTATCGCGCGTGAATTTATCTCGTATGCCCGCTGTGCGGTTATAAGATTGACCAGCTCGGTTACCATTTGTACATTGGATTTTTCCAGAAACCCTGACTGGATAGTTCCGAAGCCATTTTCCCCTGCCGTACCGGTTGTAGGCGTGCCGCTTGCTAGGGTCTCCGAAAGCAGATTATCTCCTTCGCTCGAAAGACCCGATGCATTCGGAAATCGAGCCAACTGAATAGTACCCACAACCGATTGTGTTCCCGAAGAATCAGTGACATTAACTCCTCCATCTTTTTCGATACTCACGGAGGATGCATCTGTTGGAATGCTGATAGCCGGCTCTATGGAGTACCCGCTGGTCGTAACCAATTCACCGTTGGCGTTTACCTGCAGCGAGCCGTCTCGCGTGTACCTTAAATCGCCGTTCGGCATGCTTACCTGAAGAAAGCCCCCACCTGAAATTGCTATGTCGAGAGGTTTGCTGGTATTTTGAAGCTCACCGGCAGTAAAGACTTTTACTGTTGATGCGGCACGAACTCCACTACCTATCTCCAGACCGCTGGGAGAATTTATGCCCGAAGCTATCTCTGTACCGGACTCTTTCAACTGGACGTAAATTAAATCCTGAAAATTAATCTGGCTTCGTTTGAAACCCGTGGTATTGACGTTCGCAAGATTATTGGCGATCACGTCCACCATCATTTGCTGGCCCGTCATACCTGTCGCGGCAGTGGAAAATGCTCTTAGCATAATATTATTCTCCTTCTATCTCAGTTCCCAATTCGTAGCAGAACAATCATCGATTAATCCCTTAGCCCATAGCCACACTCATTAAACTGGACGAAGCGTCCTTTCGGGCCGAGATGAACTTCATATTCGCTTCGTATAATCTGGACACCATTATCATGTCCACTAATTCGTCTATCATCTTAACGTTGGATGCTTCCTGGTAGCCCTGCTTAACCACTATATTTTCTGCAGCGACCGGCTCTATATCCTGTTCCGGCATCCGATAGCAACCGTCACCCGCAGGTACGAGTTTGTTTTCGTCGTCCTGGAAGTCGACCAATCTGAATTTTCCGATAGATACTCCGCTGGCACTGATACTTCCGTCACTAGAGACATTAAACTCCGACATTGCAACATTGTTCGGTATCGAGATTGGACCTGCTTCACCGGCGACAATGTGTCCCTGAGAATCCACTATTTGACCATTTTGATTTGTGTGGAACGTGCCGTTGCGAGCGTAACGTGGTCCTTCGGTCGTCTCTATCAGAAAGAAACCTTTGCCGTACAATGCGAAATCTAACGGCCGAGATGTCTCTACTATACTACCCTGAGAAAAATCAAATGTCGAATTTATATCGATTTCACCAGGAGAATTTTTCTCTGTCCCTGCTTTTTGTTCCTCGAGAGATTTTGAAAATGCGTTGCATCTGCGTTTGTATCCGACCGTGCTTACATTGGCCAGATTATGCGCAATAGTATTGAATTCCTGTGTCAACACATCAATGCTTGAGCCAACCTGATCTATAACCTCTGACACTTCAGACTCCTTACACAGCCGCAGGTTCAGGGACATCCTGGGTTTTGCCACTTGTTTTCAGCAAAGCTGCATTTGTAGCACGAATCAACTCGCTAATGTTTGAGTCGTTTAGTCCCGTTAACTCGACCGCTATCGAAAAACCGTTTTCTATGACTTTAGCATGTCTGACTTCGCCGATATCTTCAACTACCCTTGACGGCATTGTTGAACCGGCTTTTTGTGAACTTGAATCCTTTTTATCTTCTTCGCTTAATTTAAGTATTACGAGCACTCTGTCTCCAATATTAACTTCCAACGGCGTCTCTATTCGTAAGCCAGGACCGGCTAATTCAGTAACATTTGCAGGCACAAACTCCGGCGGTCCCCATGTATCTCCGGTGCCGTTTGCCGAGTCCTGCTCCGCTCCGGAATTCTCAATATTGTTTTCATCGTTTGTGGACAATGTCTTTGCAAATGGAAAACGTGCAATAAAGGTCGGTTTGTTTACCGGAACACGCAAAAAACGCCGGCGATTGATAAACCTTACATTATCGCTGTGATTTAGAACAAGAATGTTATCATTGCAACTGATGACAGAGGTCTCAAACTCCCAAACCGATGCGCCAAAATAGTAACGCACGCACCATTGCTCACCAGGTTTGGTTTCCAACGATGCGGTCAGTTTGATAGTAAGCTCTATATCATTATTTTCCAGGACGGTTGACTCAATATTGTCCACGTCACCGCTTCTTCGGCGCGTAACGTGAAGCTTTTTCCCTGCGGGAATTTCCCTGCTGCTCGGTTTTTTCGATTTTTCTGCCGGACTTTTTTTCTGAAAGCCGAGCTTTTCGCGCAGAACGGACAGTTCAGCATTTAAACTTCTTGCTGTTTCTACTCCGTGCTGTGCGCGCGTTTCCTCTGCTAATTCAACAGCTCCACGGTCAAAAGCGGTAACCATAGTAAAGATCGATTCATTTCTCTTGAGCTTAGTTATGGTTGTTATTTCCAACAGAATCTCACACTCCCGCCGGCTGAGGCCTTTGCTATTGGCATACTCAAAAAATAACCGGTTGGTGAAGTTTAGTTCCTTTTTTTTACCTCTTTGGCTTACTATAACGAATAACACTACCAATGTGATTATGGCAACAAAACTGGTTAGTATAAACCAGCGTTCCGTCATCACATCAACAACATCGAACCTACGAGCAGCCTGCCACTTCTCAATCGGAGTTAATCCCAAAACAATTGCGTTAACTCCCGCGTTAATCATAAATGTTGTTACCATCCTAAACTTCCGAAGCTACTACCTAATAAGGCTTGTCAATTCCCGTAGTATCTCGTTGGCAACTCTGATACTTCGGGCATTAGCCTGGAAACCGTTCTGGGCCTGAATCATATTGACAAACTCAGTAGCCACATCGGCATTGGATTTTTCCAGTGAACCACCATGAATCGTGCCGGCACCACCAGTCATAGCTTGTGTAGCTATGGCTCCTCCTGAGTTAGCCGAAGGAATTAAATATCCGTTGCCGATACTTTCCAGGCCCGATGTATTTTGGAACAATCCTATCTGGATGGTTGCAATGTTCTTTTTGATACCGTTGGAGAATGCGCCAATAAGTATGCCTTCGTTATTAACCGAGACAGTAGCGAGCCTGCCAGCTTCATAACCATTCTGGTCTCTTGCCACTGCAGTGGAGTTGCCGGCAAACTGCGTCAAGCCATCCAACTGCTCTGCTGTACCCAGGTTTACATCTACAGTTTGAGGATTCAAAGAATCATGCTCAAAGGTTACCACAAACTGCGCCGTATCCGAACCACCTAAACCAGCGTAAGAACCATCGTTGGCGTTAAACGTTATATCTTCGATACGCCGGTTCGCAATGGTTATCTCGCCTATGTCGCCGGTTATTGAGGTCAGTACCATATCCCACGTATTGGGAGTATTTGTTCTGACAAACGCACCCGATAGAACGTGCTTACCTCCCTGGGAGTCATAAACTGTAATGTTAACGCTTTTGAATTGTTCTCCACCAACGGTTGAAGTCTCGAAATAGCCCGGCATAGTCAGCGAGCCGTCGCCGGTATACGATAGAGTCATATCAGTCTTGCTGTAGCCGGCGGTATCATCGGTTATTCTGATTTGTCCATTGACTATAGAAGCCGTTGATCCATCAAGAACATTAGTATTCAAGTGATTAACGAGGTCACCGAAGGTAGTGGTTCCATCAATTGCGAAAGTAAGGCCTGTGTCAAATGGCGTGCCATCCTGGTCGAAACCGCCGATCGTAATTGTGCCCGAAGTTAACGTTCCGCTGTACTGATCAAGCAGGTCTATTTCCGTCGACTCAGTCGCTGCGGTACCATCATTATAGGTATAAGCTACGTTCGAGGTCATTACTTGTGTTCGTGTGATAGAAAACGCGGCATCGGCACTTAAATTACCTGATACATCTATTGATGTTGTAGCTCTTGCCGGCATTGCCACATCGTAAGGGACATGAACATCGCTATTACCCGGAGTTTGGAAACCGTCGATTTCACCCTCCGAGCCGATACGCTGGACGCGATAACCTGTCGAAGGATCAACCAGACTTGAGTCTGCATCAACAGCAAACGCACCAGCACGAGTGTAAACGTTTTGCTGGCCATCACTCAATACAAAATAACCTTCTCCTTCCAGAGCAAGATCCAGAGGATTACCTGTATTAATGATGTTGCCCTGTGACAGATTAGGTGTAATACCAGCGACTCCAACACCACTACCCATTTGCTGAGGATTAGTACCGCCGATAACGGACGTTGGCTGAGATGCCTTCTTGATCGTCTCGTTCAGCAGTTCCGAAAAGGTTATTCTGCTGGCCTTAAAGGCGGTCGTGTTAACATTGGCAAGATTATTGCCGGCTATATCGAGCATTTTCTGATGGGCCTGCAAGCCACTAACTCCGGATGACAGTGCAAAACTCATTTTTATTTCTCCTTATATTCTTAATCTGAAATCGATTTTAGTTCTCTACCAATACAACAGCATCAGGACTAAGTGTATATTCCTGCATCTGGTCACCCTCGCCAACATTTACACCCAGGAGAACCTCCTGTGTCTCAGGATCATGGAAAATAGAATTAACAGTCCCAACCTGTTCGCTGTATTCACCGGTAATCTCGTCTTGTGAGTAGAACGTAACAGTTTTGTCCAATAATGAATTTGCATAGTTACGCTCCGTAGCGGTTAACACCTCCGAAAAATTCGTGTTCATTGTTTCCAGTTGTTGCAGTTGCGAGAACTGTGCCAACTGGGAAGCCATCTCATTATTGTCCAAAGGTTCTAGCGGATTCTGATTCTGCAGTTGGACTATAAGCAGTTTCATATAATCCATCTGAATGTCACTTGCACTGTTTATTCCCGATACTTCACTCATTACTTTTTCACCTTAATTATCTAAAAATCAAATTTCCCGATTGGTCTCGGTACCATACCGTTACGAGCACCATCTATTGACAATTAGCAATTATCATGCCACGTCAAGACAACCGTTGGTTTCATATAACACAAACTCCTGCTATAACGAACGTTATGTGAGCTAATAATTTGAGCAAATACGTGAATAGGCCTTGCCAAGATACTTTCGTAGAGGATAATTTTTCCTGTATCCCAGAAGATTTTGCCGTCCTTGGTTTTTACTGTTGGTTATTTCTATCGTTCCGCTTTATGTTTTTCTGGTATCGACAAGAGGTCCTATAAGATATGGCACTATTTCACTTCGGATTAATTCATTTGCTTTAATGCAATGTCCTATAACAATACCAGCCACATATCATTACAATTTCGCGTTTATAAGGAATAGTGACATTATTGGGCGGTCCCATAAAAAGATTAAAGTTGATTCCGGCTGTCTGTCGATTTATGGCTGTGAGTTGTCCACTATCTATGGGACGGGAATACTCATATAGTTTCAAAACAACATAGTCTGAGATAAAGCTTGTAGTTTTGCAAAGGATGAGTCTTAGTAAAATTGTCGTAGTAAGTAAGGACCCCGAAGTCCAACGATTAGCTCAACGGTTCAGCCAGGAAGTATTCGGTGCTGACGACTTGACCGATGCTCTGGATTTCGTCCAAAAGGTCAATCCGAATCTCATTCTTCTAGACCATCGGTTCAATCCGGATTATAAACATGAGTTTTTCAATAAGGCCGATAAAATTCCAATCGATATTCCTATTGTCGTCATCGGCAGCGATGACTTTGACACTAAGGTATCCGCTGAATTCATAGAGATGGGAGCATATGACTGTTTACAGGGAAAGCAGGATTATAACCGGCTGGAGCAAATCATAAGCAGTATAAAGAATAAATCCAGGGCTGCTGATTCGAGCAGCAGATGCACAGATGCACGTATGGAAACATGCTCTGAACAAAGCATAAGTCGTTTTTTTGCTGAAGAATTAGCCAGCTCTGTGTCCATGGTCGGCAAAAGTAGTTCGATTCTCAACACTCTCAAGATGATTAAGCTCGTGGCCGCGAGTCGGTGCAATCCAATTTTGATAGTCGGAGAAACAGGTACCGGCAAGGAGCTGGCGACTAAAGCGATTCATACTCTGAGACATCCGAACAAGAAGTTTGTAGCTGTAAATTGTGCTGCCCTGACGGCGAATCTTTTGGAAAGCGAACTTTTCGGCCACGTTAAAGGCGCATTTACTGGTGCTGACCGTGAGAAAACAGGGCTTATGGAAGTGGCCGAATCCGGTACACTTCTGCTGGATGAAATCTCGGAGATGCCGATGAACCTGCAGGCTAAATTGCTGCGTGTACTGCAGGAAAAAAGCTTTCGAAAGGTCGGAGGTATTAAAGATATCGCCTGCCGCGCCACGATAATAGCTTCGAGCAACCGCAATCTAAAAAAAGAAGTCCAGGCAAATCGCTTTCGACGCGATCTTTATTACCGCCTGAACGTCAGTCCTATTACAGTCGCTCCTCTCAAATCATCTGAAAGAAGAGAAGACATTAAACTTTTAGCAGAATACTTCCTCAAAACATCAACGATCTATCCGGAGAAGCGTGATAAAGTAACATCACTGACTAAATTAGCAATTGAAGCTCTGGAGAAACATGACTGGCCCGGTAATGTTCGTGAATTGCGTAATGTGATCGATAGGGCGATCCTTTTGGAAACAACAGATAAAATCGGACTAAGCGGCATCATAATTGATCCAACCGAATGCAGTGAGGCATCACAAGGTCCGATATCTGGTTTCGTCGGAAATTTCTCTTTGGAAAAAGCCGAACGTGAATTAATTTCTCGTGCTCTACAGGAAACAGGCTGGCAAAAAACAAGAGCCGCTGCTCTACTTGGCATAACCAGAGCAACTCTTTATGCCAAGGTCAAGCAATACAATATCGAAAAGGATTCGGATGTTGCTTTGAACACTGCAAAACAAAGGCAAAATGCAGCCCCAGCAGCATCCTCACCTCAGACTACATCGGTTCACTGAGAAGGCATTCGCCTGACGTGTTTTGTCAGAAAATCTATCGGCTCGTATAGAATCCTGACATTTCTTCAGATCATGAAAACTTCACTTCCAATACAACAGAGCTATTTTGACGTCTGAATCCTCTTTACACACATACTCAGCCATGTGTAGCCAAATCTGGCACAATTATTGCTATTCAATTTGTAATAAGTTTTTAATACGGCTCTATACTTCCTGAGCCAACTATAGCCTCCCGGATCCATCTGGGGGCGAAGTCATAAAAAATGGCAACAGAAGAACAAAAAGATGTTCTCGAGGAAAGTACTTCCGAACTGCTGTCGGACGACGAGCTGTTTGCAGGCGAAGTTCACACGGAGCTTTCTGAGCGTGAGGTATTCGCTGGAGATGAGGACTTTTACAAACTCCTTACAGAATCCACACAATCCAACATAAGTTCACCTGTCGCCGAGCCGGTAAGTACTCATTCCGGCAAACGCCGATTTTCGATAGAATCGATTTTACCCTGGCGTTTATCGCTTCTTCAAAAAGTCCTTGTCGTCTGTATCGTTACAATTGGTGCAATGCTGCTATATGGATTGTTAAAACCAAAGTTAGGTCCGGTAATCAATTCGATGCTAACAAATAACGATCAGGTAACACCGGAGGTTCAGCAAACACCCACTGTAAGATTAAACGCTACCAACTCCACACAAGTACTTCAGGAACAGGTTCAAAAGTCAGAGCCTGTTCTTCCATCAAACCAATCATTGTCATTGAAAGTCGCCCGCGATTTCTACATACAGGAAGATTACGACAAAGCTTATGCCGCTTATCAGCAGCTTCGCGAAAATCTTCCGACAGGCGGCGAAGAAGAATTGCTGAGAGACTTCCTTCAACTAAAAATGGCTTTGTGTTCCAACAGAGCGGGTTATCTGGAGCAGGCAAGCCGTCTGTTGGGGATGGCTTCCCTGAGTCGTTCACCCGCTGTAAGCGTAGTAGCTAATTACCATCTCACACTACTTGAAATACGAAGAAAACAATACTTAAGAGCGCGAACCAGGGCTTATAAAACACTCGCTTTAGTCAAGGCAGTAGATTTCAACGATGACTGGGCTTTATCGTTTGAGTGCGACTGTCACTTTCTTGTCGCCGAATGTCTGACTCGCAATATTCTTTCGCTCAGTAACGCTGACAATGATCTTCCCAATGATTTGTGGGGTAATCGCACGACAACAGCCGATCCTTTCGATAATATGAGCGAAGCGCAACTGCGATCCTTCTTAAATTCCGGTTCAGAACACCTTGGCAAGGGACTACTCGATCCTGAGATTCGCAGATTCGAACATCAAGACGGGCTGCCTCGCTGGTCGGTTGTCTCTTATGGTACACCAGTTGAAGAAATGCTGGCGAAATTCGCAGCCAGCGCAGATCTTGATATTCACTGGACTTTGAAAAAGCCGTCCGGAACAGATACGACTCGACAGAGGCCGGTCAGTTTATATCTACCAGCAGCAACATCCCAACAGACCGTCCTGATCGCTGCCGGCTGTGCAGGGCTGCTGGCACGACTGGAAGAAAACCTTGGCAAACAAAAACTGACAATTATCGATCCGTCTGATTATTCATCTCTACGCCAACACATATCCTTTCTTTGTAATCAGGCGGTTTCACTCTGGCAGAAATTCGTTCTGACATTTTATAGCGATAAACGCATCGGCAACTCTCATTTCGCGATGGGGATTTTGAAAGCCAAGTTAGAATTGCCGACAGAGGCAATTGCAGAATACAAATTAGTGGCCAATCGCTTCCCACAAATGTCGCTGGCACCATTTGCTTTGCTGCATTCAAGCAGCCTGAAAGCAAATCTGCGTGATTACCATGGTGCCCGAAACGATTTGAAACAGCTCATAGAACAATATCCCGATACCGAAATTTACGGACAGGCTTACCTGCGTCTTGCCGATGCCACAAAGCAGGCAGGACTAAACGCCCAGGCGGCACAACTCTACCAGAGAGTATACAATTTTGAATTGTCTACGGAATCGAAAACCGCCTCTGCTCTCAGGGCTGCCGAATGTTTCTATGAGACAGAATCCTATAAGGATGCAGCCAAATGGCTGATTCGATATATCAAATTGGCAGGAAGTGACAAGAACAACAACTTGTACTCGGCCTATTTCCTTCTGGGCAAAACTTATCTGGCTTTAGGACAGTGCCAGCAGGCCTGCTATGCTTTTCAATACGCTCTAACAGAACAGAATTCCAGAGAACAATATATAGAGGCCATAAAAGCTCTCGTCCAAGGGCACATAAAGCAGGGAAATTTGACTGAGGCGCTTAACGCACTGGAAAGCATACGTTCAGTCTCATTGTCACAGGAACAATCTGTCGAAATATTAGTGCTCAAGAGCAGAATTCTTCGGATGCTCGGACTGGTTGACACAGCTATTGTTCCTTTGCGCGACAGGATAGAATACGTCTCTGTCCCGCAGTTAAAAGCATCAATATCTTTTGAACTTGCTCAATGCCATATAGCAAAGGAAAATCTGGAACATGCAAGCAGTTACCTGATCGACGTTCTTGGCGCCATTGAACCCGGACCATTCGCCCACAGAGCCGCCCTCGAGCTGGCAGAAGTATGTTTAAAGCTCAACCAGAATTCTCAAGCTATCTCAGTCTGTTTACAACTCATGGATTCGAATGCATCCGCCCAGATAAGGCAAAAAACCCTGAGAGTATTAGCTACAGCCTATAACCAACAGAAAAATTATGACAAAGCAGCATTAGCTCTTTCCGGTCAATGGAAATGAAGATGAAGAATAAATACTCAATGTACAGTTATAGCTCTCAACTGAAAAAGTGTGCGACTTTGAATTTCCAGCTTCACCTGCATATAATTTGCCTCATCCTTTTACCTTTCAATCTCCTAACGTCTTTTACTGAGATCGCTTATGCAAAGTCTGCTACTGAGGTCTCCCCAAAATTATCCCAGAGCAGTTTTTCTTTTCCGAAAGATCCTAACAATAGTAATGTACGCCAATTGTGGCGAACCAACACAAGCATCGCCAAAGGTAAAGATGACCAGCAAAGCAAGGATAAACTCAGGCGAACAATCGAGCAACTCCGCTCTATAAATTTTTCGCCGCAGATACATATTCCCGATCCTATCGTTGGTCCTGTCAAAGTACAGGCACCTGAAGTACCTGAGCTCCCTGAGCCCAACGTAACTCCGTCACGTACAATCGTGCCGGAAAAAGAAGATAAAAAAGAAACAGAATCTAAATTGACAGACGAGTTGATAACCGGTCAAACATTGCAAATTCTCAAAAACCTGTCAGAGCGTCCTGGTGAAATTGAAAATCCTTTTGAACTCGGAGAAGTTTTGTTTCTCAGTAGAAATTTTGAAGATGCAGCCGCTTTCTACCAGGAAGCTCTCAAACGCACAAGTGCAGACGACATCAGCTCGATCCAGAACAGGGCATGGATCTTGTTTCAGATAGGCAATTGTCTGCGGCATGACGACATGCCCACCGCAGCGAAGATGTATGGGCAGCTCATTACACAATATCCCAATTCGCCATGGACAGATCTGGCTGAAGCCCAGGCTAAATTAATCGATTGGCAACAGAGGGACGAACCACACAAGTTGATTGCTGAGCGCCAGCCGTAGGTGACTTGAATGAAACGTGTTCTGTTTTGATAAAGATTGGAGTATGCAACAAGTGAGTAAGGCCGAAATAGATGATCTGAACGCAGGCATGCAGGAAAATATTGCAAACGTATTGATAGCTGACAGCGACCCCGAACTGCCTCGATTTATGCTTGAGATTCTGGCGCGTAAAGGAATCCGAGGACAACTCGTAAACGACAAAGAAAGTGCGAATGATTTTATCAGCAAGAGCAACTGTGACCTTGTATTCACCAGTGACAAAATAAGTTCACAAGCTCAAATGTCCGGCCGGTCGCAGGATGGTTTTGAACTGCTCGAAAAAATCAAATCAAATTGGCCGGAACTGCCTGTGATCATGATGGCAAAAGTCCAGAGCCGAAAGCCACAGAGTCAGCAGCAAATTATTGAAACGGCTGTCAACGCTATTCGCCGAGGCTGCTGTGATTTCATGGTCAAACCGCTCGACAGTGAAAGAATAGAAGACCTGCTCGACACTTACCTGCCTAATCACAATATCTCAACAATATCTTCCGCCCAAGAAGATACACACTGCCTCTACCAAATCGTTGGTAAAAGTGCAAGCATGGTTCGAACTGTCGATTTAGCAAAAAGAGTTGCTCCCACCTCGGCACCGGTTTTAATAAACGGCGAAAGCGGTACGGGCAAGGAGCTGCTCGCTTACCTGATACATCACAATAGTAAAAGAGCACAGGGTCCATATATCAAAATCAATTGTGCCGCACTAAGTGACTCGCTGCTTGAAAGTGAGTTGTTTGGCCATGAGAAAGGTGCCTTCACCGGCGCCTATGCTCAACGCAAAGGGCGATTCGAAATGGCTCACGGCGGAACTTTGCTTTTGGATGAGATTACCGAAACTCCCATAAGGTTTCAGGCCAAACTGTTGCGAGTGCTCGAGCAGCAGGATTTCGAACGCGTCGGCGGAAATGAAAGTGTTAGAGTCGATGTTCGAATAATAAGTACTACAAATAAGGATTTACTACAGGAAGTCCAGCAGGGTCGTTTTCGGCGGGACCTTTACTATCGATTGAGTGGAGTAAGATTGTTTATCTGTCCTTTGCGAGAACGTACGGACGATTTATCCGATCTTGTGTGGTATTTTGTCAATCTATATGCCCGTGAGGTGCAGCGTCGCATTACCAGGCTCGATACCGGCATGATGGACATTCTCGCTAAATACCATTGGCCCGGCAACGTCCGGCAATTACGTAACGTCGTGCGAACCTCACTGATTCTGGGAGACGGCCAAATCCTTTCATTAGCTGATGTTTCGTGGCTTTTTGACAAACTGCAACCACTAACGCAACAAAAGTCCGGCAGTTACGATTCGCCGTGCATCGAACGTCAATCTTCGCATGGTAGACATACACAATACAACTCCGGGCTGGGAGGCGTATCACTTGAGCAGGTAGAGCGGCGTGCGATTCTGGATACTCTACAGCAGACAGGAGGCAACCAGACGAAGGCTGCAAAGGTCCTGGGAATAAGTGACCGAACGTTGAGAGACAGAATTCATAGATATCGGCAGGAAGGTTGTTTGCAGACGGCATGATTTATTGTTCTTGTTAGAAAATACTGAGGTAAAAAAATGGCAGATGCGGATGATATAAAAGAGCAGGAAGAGCAAAAAGACTCGAAAGCAGAAAAGGGCGACAAGAAATCCTTAGTGGGTCGGTTGCTACCCTGGATCATAATAGTTGTTGTAGTAGCCTTTTGTGCCGGTTCCGGTTTTGGCCTTGGCCGATTATTTGCAGGCTCCCGCACACCCGAAGCAGCCGAATCCGACTCAGAATCAGATGAATCAACTCAAACGGATGAACTCAAAGCCGATGATGATTCAGTCGAAGACCCTGATAAACTATGGTATTACGACCTGGAACCGGTAGTGGCAAATCTCAACGAGCCCAGCGTAACACGTTATGTTAGTGCATCTTTGACACTCCAAATGAGTTCCAAGCTGGATCAAAAAAAGGGAACTGAAATTCTCGATAGGAATAAACCCATCCTGATAAACTGGCTTACTGTTTTTCTTTCAGGTCTGAAACTTGATGATATAAGAGGTGACAATAACCTCAAGTCGATTCAGGCAAAGATATGCGAGGCTTTTAACGACAAACTTTTTCCTGATTCCAAACCACAAATAAAGCAGGTTCTAATTAAAGGATTCCCTGTGCAATGAGCAGCAGAGACACCAACAATTTAAGCAAAGAAAAAATACAACAGCTCCTTGCAGCCGTAGGCGCCAAACCAACAGAAGATGCTGAACAGATAGAGACTACGGACTACAATTGGCACGAGCCTCATTGCTTCAACAGCGAGCAACTTGGAAGGCTTGAAAGTTTCACGCGGAAAGTAGCCTTAAAAGCTGCTGAAAAATTAGCCGGCTCTCACAACAGCAAATTCGACGTTACAGTTGTTTCGACCACTCAGCACTTCGCAGATGAATTGCTTGACCAGCTTTCAGGCAACGAACAGGGAGATTACTACATTCCCTTTGGTGTCAACCAGGAGCGTTTATCCGGGCTGGTCGGAATACCTGATCAAACCGCATTTATTTGGGCGACACAATTACTCGGTGACTCAAAACCTGAAGAGGATTCAAAGAAGGATTTATCACAACTGGAAGAATCACTCTTGCTGGATCTTGCTTCCGGACTTGTTGATGCGTTTTCCAGCCCGTATTCAACCTGCGAATTTCGTCCGGCCGGGAGCATTATCAAAGGGCAATGGCCCCTGGATCTGCAGGGCACAGACGAACTCTGTAAGATTTCTTTTGAGGCCAAAAAAGCCGACTCAGAGGACAGTTCCGGAGCTTACTTTTTGATAACCTGTGAAAAGCTGTTGCCTATAGTAACAAAAGCCGCACAAGGTGCCGGTGACTTCTCTGATGAAGACATTTCAAATGCGATTCTTGAGCATTTGAACGAAATGAGAGTTTCTGCTATGGCACAACTGGCTTCTACAGTACTTACTTTTGAAGAAATGATGAATCTCCAGGTCGATGACATTTTATTGCTCGACAGGAGGATTGATGAACCGGTCGAATTGATCGTCGATGACCTGACGATTTGTTACGGCTGGCCCTCGAAATCATCCGGCCAGTACGCCCTGGTAATTACCGAGGACCCGAAACTCAAAACCGCGTCACAGGAACATGCCGAAGTACACCCGGGTCCGCCAGAACTTGTTCACAATACACCAAAAGGCGCTAATACAATTACGGACACAAAATAAAATTTAAGGAAATCATAACATGGCAAAAGCAGCTAAAGCAGTTAAAGACGAACCGGACCAGCAGGATGATGCTTCGCAGACAGACTCCACAAAGCAGGCTCAGTCTGTGGAATTTTCCGAGGCTGTTGGGGGCGAGGCTGTTGGCGCCGGTGCAAGCTTAGACATACTGCTGGATATGAATGTACCTGTTACGATTGCTATCGGTCAAACAGAGATACCGGTTCGACGGCTTTTACAGCTCGGACCCGGCTCCGTTTTGAAGCTTGGCAAACCTATTGATGAACCGGTGGATTTATACTTGAGAGATACGAAGTTTGCCACGGGAAGCGTGGTGGTGGTGGATGGCCGGTTTGCCGTCAAGATAACACAGATTCTCGGCCTCGGTGATTCTGCAGCCAATACTGTTGAGGCGTAACGTTAAAAAAGGAATTTTGATGGCGTTATCTACACAATCAAATTCATCAGGATTGGCTGGATCGAATCCACTTAATGCACCTCTGGCATCATATAGCAACATTATTTTAGTTGTCGGTTTGGTTGCGGTCCTTGCTACCCTTATAATTCCTTTGCCCACACCGATATTGGATATGCTTTTAGCCTGCAGTATCTCGTTGGCTGTGGGCGTTTTAATAGTTACACTATCATCAAAAGAAGCGCTTGAGTTATCTGCGTTCCCCTCTTTGCTCCTTTTCGTGACCCTGTTTCGCCTTTCTTTGAACGTGGCTTCAACCAGATTAATACTTTTACAGGGCGATGCCGGAAAGATTATTGAGACTTTCGGCGGTTTTGTCGCCGGCGGCAGTTTTGTGGTTGGGCTGGTAATCTTTCTGATTCTTGTCGTTATTCAGTTCATAGTAATCACAAAAGGTGCCGAGCGAATCAGCGAGGTATCCGCCCGTTTTACTCTTGATGCCATGCCGGGTAAACAAATGGCTATCGACGCCGACCTTAACGCTGGGGCCATCACTGAAACACAGGCCAACGAGCGAAGGTCAAAAATCGTCAAGGAAAGCGAGTTTTACGGCGCGATGGATGGTGCCAGCAAATTCATTCGTGGCGATGCCAAGGCGGGACTTATAATCACCGCCGTTAACGTAATTGGCGGCATAGCTATGGGTTATACACAAGGCATGACAATTGGCGATGCCGTAAGAACCTACTCTATTCTTTCCATCGGTGATGGACTCGTCAGCCAGATACCTTCGGTCATAATCGCGGTAAGTTCGGGATTTTTGGTAACTAAAATATCGTCGCGCTATAGCGTCGGACAAGACTTGTCCAGACAGTTTCTCAAGACCAGTCAGCCATTGATAATAGCAGCTTTCATTATTTCATTGATGGCGCTTGTACCAGGCTTGCCTAAAATTCCGTTTTTGTTTTTGGGCATCGGGTCAGCTTTGCTTGGACGAGTCGCAGCTCAATCCGAAAAGGAGCGAAAGGACAAACACGGTGCAGCTCCACAGGGAAAAGTGGAAAAGCAGCCGGTTGAAGAGCTTCTGGACATCGACAGGGTTTCCGTGCAGGTTGGTGTGAGATTGATTAGTATGGTGGATCCTCGTAAAGACAGCGCCATTTTCGACCGCATCGGGGCATTGCGAAGAAAGTTCGCCCAACAGCTCGGTATCATTATTCCTCTGGTCCGATTGCGGGACAATATTAATCTTGAGCCGACTGCTTATGAGGTACGAATCGCAGAGCTGCCTGTAGCGAAGGGGCGATTAGAGCCTGACATGTTCCTCGCTATGGATCCTGGAACTGTCCAAACCAAAATCAAGGGCATAGAGACAACCGAACCTGTTTATGGATTGCCGGCTTTGTGGATTACACCAGCCAACAAGGAAAAAGCCGAATTAAACGGATATACCGTGATCGATCCTGAGTCGGTTTTTGTCACGCATCTGTCCGAAACACTGCGTCAACACGCTGATGACTTGCTGACTCGTGAAGATGTACAACTTCTGGTCGACAGGCTTCGCAAAACTCAACCGTCGTTGGTCGGAGAGGTTGTCGGACCAGACCGGGAAGTGACTGTCGGACTGCTTCAACGTGTGCTCAAAAACCTTATAAAGGATGGAATACCGATTCGTGAATTGACCTCTATTCTTGAATCACTCGGAGAGCACACCTCAAAAACCAAAAACACTGCCGTTCTGACAGAAATGGTTCGCAAGCGACTTAACAGGACCATTACCGAGTTATACAGGAACGAAGCCGGTAAAGTCATTGCCATAACGCTGGACCCCGCGATCGAGCATCAGATGACTTCGACCCTGCAACAGGATGCAGATGGAATAAGCCTGGCATTGCCGACCGAGACGGCAATGGATATAAGCAGGAGAACCGCACAAGCCTGGAAAACAGCAATGGACAAAGGTAAAGACAAGGTGGTTTTACTGTGTGATTCAAGATTACGCTCACCGCTGGCAGCAATGCTTTCACGAACAATCTCAATGCTGCCGGTCGTAGCCTATGACGAAATTGTGCTTGGAACCGAAGTAGAACCAATAGAAACCATATCCATTCGGCAAGCTGAATCAACAGAACTAAAAGAACAAGAGCTTGTGACCGTTTAGAATTATGATTCGTGTTAAAGATAAACGCAATACGATATACGCAATACGATATACGCAATACATAATTTGAGGTATTCATGCCATTACATGTTCGCTCAATTGCGGTGACCGTTGCTGTGATATGTTTTTTCGTATTGAGCTTCATCTGCTGGATTAGCGGTCTTTCGCCGTTTGTCTGTTGTAAGAGGGCACTGATTGGCGCCATGCTTGCGTATATAACCGGAGCCTGGGCTGTAAAAGCAATTAACGCTATCTTGATGAACGCGATAATCACAAACCAGATGAATCAAGAAAAGGAAACGGGCCATGCCGGTAACGACTAAGAACATCCGTGAAGACAAGTTAGCCAGGGACAACCAAAAGCATCTCAATAGTGTTGCCCTGCGTGCATACACCGGCCACAAAAGGTCCGTCAAAAGCGGAATCGAAAATGAGCAGATAACCGATTTTCTGCCTATGGTTCACAAGATCGTTGGGCAGGTGGTGACATACCTTAGACCTCCGTTATCATTTGAAGACATGGTCTCGGCAGGAACTGTTGGACTGGTTAAAGCCGCCCGCGACTTCGATCCGTCTCACGGTGCCGAGTTCAAAACCTACGCCTATATCAGAATTAAAGGGGCTATTCTCGACGAACTTAGAAGCTGGTCATTCGTGCCCACAAACTTGAGCAAACGGATTCGCAATGCTCAAGAGTTAAGCCAAAAAATCACCGAGCAAACAGGTTCTGCGCCTACCGATGCCGAATTAGCCGAAAGGCTTGAAATAACCGTTAAGGAGCTATATGAAATGTTTGAAAGCGCCCGTGCGCAGCATTTTGTCTCGCTCAATGGCTTTGGAGAAGACACGCCCGCACTCGGAAATCTCCTTATAGCCGGCCATGCCAGCTCTCCCGACGAGCAAATCGAACGAGCTGAGCTTATTGATAAGCTGACCGAAGCAATACAGCAGTTGACCGAGAAACAAAGGTCAGTCATCCTGCTCTACTACCAACAGCTCCTGACAATGAAACAGATTGCCGAGATTTTAGAAATTACCGAGTCGCGCGTTAGTCAATTGCACGCAAGTGCCTTATTTAATTTATCTGTAAAATTGAGGCAATGGAAAAATGGCAGATTATGATTCCAATATGATAAAGCCCGTAGAGGGTCTGCAAAATTTATCGCGTCTGGACCCAACAGGGCGGCGAGAAGAAAGAAAACGCCGACAGCAATTACAAGAACAGAACAATGAAGAAGAAGAAAGTGAATCCTCCGAAGACAAGTTGAAAGAAAACACCGATGAATACGACAAAGAATCAGGCAACTCGCCGGAAGATTCGACTAAGCATGAGAATAGCGAGAATCCCAATAGTGTCGGGATCGATTTTCGTGCCTGATTGATACTTCGAAAAGACACAACGGGTAATAAGTTCTGTAAAGTAAAAAAATATTCAATGGCCAAAAAAAGGTAGAGCATTAAATGGGAAAAACAGCAGGGCGGATATTAAAGAGCGATGACGTTAAACTTGAAGGTCAATTCCATCTCGAGGTAATGAAATCCGCATCGAGTTTGCCGCATCAGGGAGACATCGCCTTAGCCGCACCGCAGGTACGCATCGTGGAAAATCTTCCTGAGTTCGCTGTTATAGAAATAACGTGTTCCTGCGGCACCGCAATGCAATTAAGATGTGAATATACCGACGCCAACGCGGCAGAAGATCCGCAACCGCAAGATGTGAAATAAATATGGAGAAAATTATTATGCAAAGTAACAAAAAAACAATCCTTTCACTGATTTTATTATTACCGGCATTGTTACTGTCGGGCTGCCAGCCTGTTCAACAGTCAGCACAGGTTACCAGCCAACCCGGCTCCCTCGAAATACAGCAGAGTGATCCGGTCGCAAAAAGATTTCAGGAATCTGCGCCGCAAAATACGACGGCGGTTGAGTCCGCAATAGAATTGTCTGATAAATATGCCAGACTCTCAGAAGAAGCGGCTTTGCTGCGACTGCAAAACCGAGACACTGTCATGAAGAACCAGCAGTTTGGAAACCAGGTCGTCGACCTCCAAGCTCAATTAGACCAGACACAAAAGGAACTGACCGAAGCAAACGACATTCTGATTGAGATGCGTATTGAATTGAATAACTGGAAAATGGACATCCTTGGATTTCGTGATGAAATGCGTGACGCTGAGACAGCCCAACTGGAAGCACTGGTTAAAATACTTCAAGCCCTTGGCGGAGAGGTCGGAACAGAACCAGACAAGATGAGGATACAGGCTCAATTGTCAAATCCTTAAGCAAGTTTAACCAGTCTGAATTACAGGGAACTCTTAATTTGGGTGAATTGAATGAATAACCAACCAACAATACAGAGGCGAATGAGGAAGCATGAGTACCAGGTTACGGCATTGCTATTGTCTGCTCTGCTTCTATCAGGTTGTAATGCTCATAGAGCTTCGTTATCATCAGGCGACTACTCTTATCTGAATCCGAATAAGAGCTTAACATCGATTGGGAGAGTTGCTATTATTGAGCTGGATAACAATTCGAGTTATCCTCAAATCTCTGCCGATATTACCGAGGCACTTTTCCAGGCATTACAAAAAAAGCAGGTTTTCGGTTTGACCGTTGTCCGGCAGCGTGATCCTTCGTGGCGAAGTCTGCAGCTGGATGATGACTCCATCCTTACTCTCGAAGAGATATCAGCGATCCATAAGACGCTAAAGTGCGAAGGAGTATTGGTTGGGACTATCACCGAATTCAGACCTTATCCACATATGGCTATTGGACTTCGCCTGAAGCTTCTGGATCTGAGAGATGGCCAGCTACTATGGGCACTTGAGCAGGTTTGGGACAGCGCCGATAAGAAAACTGAACGCCACATAAAGGACTATTTTAAATCCCAGAAACGTACCGGTTTCGCACCTTTGTATCAGGAATTGGTAGTTGTCAGCCCGCTGGAGTTTATTAAGTTTGTAAGTTATGAGGCAGCCGAAACCCTGTAGAAAAGGACGTTAAATTCAGAAAAAGTCATAATTTGACAAAAATTCCTAAAGCTTTGTCAAAAATACACGAAAAAAAATATGGAATAAGAATTTAGAAAAGATTGTAGCGCAATGATAGAAAAAGTGGAATCCAATCAAATACCAGATTTTATAGAAAGATCGTCATCTAAACAGTCGAACCTCACGGGGGCTCATCCAGACATTGACGCCGATGTATCCGTGCATGTCAATTATGCTTCTTTCATCGACAAGGCAATGCAGATTCCGGAAACGGATACCCAGGCAGTCCAGCGGGCACGAGAGCTTTTACTGTCCGGCGAACTTGAAAGCCTGGACAACACCAAAAAAGCCGCAGAATACATCCTAAACTGTGGTATATGAAAGCCTCGAGGGGCAAAAAGATTTATGAATTGTCATTCCTGCGGAAGCAGGAAACCAGAATCGAAAACAATGGATTCCGCATCAAGTGCGGAATGACAATTGCGCATATTACATGTGACGAAACGTAGGGCTAAAACGGTTTTTTTGGACTCGGCAGGAAATGGTGTATACTTTAAACTGATACACTCCTTTAATGCTTGCCGTTTCTTGTGTTTTCAACCAAAGAAAACATATACTAAAGGGGGCACATTTTATGGCGGATCTGCTAAAAATCGACCTGAATGCTTCAATTGCGTACAAATTCAGAAAGCTTTGGATATATTATATTTTGCAAAGCTCACTGGCGGCTTTTTCTTTGCTGATTGTCGCTCTCGTGCTGGGCGAGGATAAAATGGTCATAATCAGCGCGATGGGCGCCACCGCCTTTATCGTATTCGCACTGCCGACCACCGTCCCCGCAAAGACAAGAAATGTAATCGGAGGTCACTTAGTTGGCTTAGCGGCGGGGGGGATATTTTACTACACCGTTCTACCCTATCCTCTTGAGTATCCCCTCGCGGTCGGTATTGCCATATTTGCAATGGTGGCTTTAGATGTCGAACATCCGCCGGCAGCGGGCACGGCTCTTGCCGTGGTGATAAACGAGGTCTCAACTGATGTGTTCATTACCGTAATGGTAAGCGCTTTGATATTATCGCAATGCCGGTACTACCTGAGACATCATCTAAAAGACTTGATTTGACTCCTCGCCGCTATATATCCGGCACTAATTCCGGATAAAAATGGCCGGTAGGTGTCAATTTGAATACGTATATAAGCCCTGTTTTCAGCTTCGAGTAGACTGCACTGCCGTATATCGCATCGATATCGTATTCGGCCAGCTTTTCGGTATCATTTGCCAAATCCCAGATATTCGACCAAAACATTTGCCGATGCTCTATCGGCAGGGCTTCAAGCAAATCCTTGTACCTCTGTGGTTCAGCACCAGGCTCTTCAATCGCAAAACCCTGCTCCGGAGTCATCTTTTCACCGTAAACCCTTCGCCACAAATATAGTGCCCGCGCTTTGCCGTCCGTAACCATTTTATCCCCGAACTTGACCACCAGGGCATCGAAATGGACAATATCGCCCTCGATTGTGTATTCTTTCTCCAGGATCTTTTTCGTTTTATCGTCTCGGGCGGTTTCAACGAATTTTATGGTCGTCAGCAGCTTTCCATCGGCATTTTCCTGCCTTATCACTTTTGCATAGCCGATTTGGCTCTCATCGGTCAGGTTGGTTATGGCCTGCTTGAGATTCTTGTTCTCGTTAAGTAGTTCATGTATTGTTATCACCGCCTTGTACGGCCCACGAGAAAGATAGGCTAACCCACCAAAAACGACCAAAACCACAATTAGGCTGAG
>CAZQXE010000020.1:0-23078 GCA_964597115.1 uncultured Pirellulales bacterium
CGGTCCTACCCGCCCAGCGGCATTGAGGGCCGCAACTTCATCTGCTGACAGAACCGTGTCGTAGATATTGAATTCCTCAATAGAACCACTCCACTCCGGATCACCACCATAACCACCCTTTGCAAGGTAAGCAAGCTGCTGTGAAATACCTTCGATGTGATTGTCCCCAACCAGCACAACGCTGCCAATCAGTACACCATCGATATACAAGGAGATATCGGTGGCAGTAAGAGTGCTAACCACGTGATGCAGGAGACCATCATCTAATTCGGGTCCATCCACACCGGTTTCATCCACCCAGGGTGTACTGTAATCACCCACTGAAATCGCGGTACGACTATTGTCAGGGCCCCGCGTAGTGGCAATAAAAAAGTAATCAACTCCTCTCCGGGCCTCACTCGGATTCTGCCCACCGAAATAGGCCAGGAAGGACCAACCTGTGCTTAAACCAGCCGGCGGTGTGCACCAAGCCTCGATCGAAACCTCACTGTAGGTATTCATCGCAATCACGTCGCCGGGCATCTCCATCCATTGATCTTGAAAGGATGTTACGAGGGCTCCATCGGTAATAACCGCACCACCAATCAATGTTCCATGAGCCAAGCCGATACTATCATCGGCCGTGCCATCCTCAAATGTGTACGAGTGAACCGGCCTAACCGGCGTGACCTCGTAACCGATGCCGTCGTACCAGGTGCGGGCATTATGGGTAAGATGGTTGGGCTCGTCGTCGATATAGACGTTGATACTCTTAGTAAATCCCGTGGTACCGAGATATGCCTGCCATAAAATTCGATTTCCCTCACTCAACATCGGCACAGGTTCCTCGAAGTCATCCGCAACGGCCATGGTCGCTCCCCCGTTGGGATCATTAGCGATATAAACCGGCAAATCGCCTTCAAAATCCTCTAACGAAGCCTGTATGCACCACGAACTGGTATCAGACCAGAAGTAAACGTACACTTTATAGTCATTCTCCGGCACTTTTACCGAAGTCAACAGTCGCGGACAGTCTTCAGTATTCACCGTCTTGCCGTGTTGACCGCCAGATTCAAATACGGTACCTGAATTGGCAAATTCCCGCCTACACCAAAGATTATCGCTGCCGCTAACATCACCTGCGGCCTTAAACACTTTACCCGTTGCTAAAGTGGTATTACCCGTCTTACCTTCACTTGCATCGACATAAACGATTTCAGCCGAGGTGTAATTTACGCATACGAAGGACAGTGCTAAAACAGATATTATTAATCTCCTACACATAATAATCCTCCTTTTAAAAATTAAAATCCCAAATTCTTTGCCTTGGCCACACATCTCAATATCCGCTATTTCCAATAGGTAGCACGCTTATACTTCCGGCACATTCCCTGAGCACGAAAATAAATTAATCTCCTCATCGCAACTATTTTATACCATAATCTACCACGTTTACGCAAGCAAAAACACAGAACTTTTTGACAACCAAAACAGCGTTTCTAGCGTTAAATTTGTTTGCGGAACCGGCTGCAATTGATATAACATATCCGTTCGATGACTACAGATGCTCTTGTTGACGGAATTTATACGATAGAAACACGGAGTACAAAATGAAGAATAAAATCCTGCTCACAACATTACTTGTTACCCTGTCCTTTTTTGTCGGTTGTAGAACACAAATTAAAGAGGCGAAAATACCTTATGACCGACCATTACCGCCGGGCCGGCTCGCCCTGCGGAAGATAACGAATCCCCACGAAATACCGGATTTCTCGATGGCATGTCTTGAGCTAACGGACCTGCGGCAAGCCGTAAGCAACAGCTTGAATTACCTGAGCAAACCATCGAGCTATCGATTCTTCCCCTGCGGCGAGATAACACACAGCCGGGCGGTGGAAAGCCTGCAGGCATTCGCCGAACTACTCGAAATGGGCTATATAGGCGGGCAACTGAATCAGGCCATCCGAGAAAAGTTCGACGTCTACATGTCCATTGGGTGCGACGACAGAGGGACAGTGCTCTTCACGGGCTACTACACGCCGATTTTCGATGGCTCTTTCGCTCGCAACGAACGCTTTCAATATCCGCTGTACGAAATGCCCGACGATTTGATAAAAAATCATAACGGTGAGATACTCGGCCAACGCGGAGCCGACGGGCAGATTCAACCGTATCCGTCACGGGAAGCTATTGAAAGCTCACAAATGCTCCGGGGTAAAGAGCTGATATGGCTTGGCGACCCATTCGAGGCTTACACCGCCCACGTACAGGGCTCCGCCAAAATCAGACTACCCAGCGGTGAGCTTGCCGCGGTAGGCTACGCAGCAAACAACGGACATGAATATCGAAGCGTCGGCAACGAACTGGTCAAAGACGGTAAAATCGCATCAGGCAAGTTAAGCCTGTCCGCAATGATTGACTACTTCAAGATGCATAAAAACCAGATCAGCACGTATATCAATCGCAATCCTCGATTCGTATTCTTTCAAAAAGAAGATGGCCCTCCCCGCGGCTGTCTTAACGAGCCGGTGACAGCGTACAGAAGCATCGCCACCGATAAGTCCATTTTCCCGCGTGCGTGCCTGACTTTCATCTCCACATCTTTACCTCAGGTGTTCGGCAGCAGCGTTACGAATCAGCTTTACAGCGGCTTCGCTCTGGACCAGGATGCCGGTGGAGCTATTCGAGCCCCCGGCAGGTGTGACGTCTATATGGGTCAGGGTGACATAGCCGGCAAACTTGCAGGACATACATACAGGGAAGGCCGATTATATTATCTGTTCCTCAAGAATCCCATGTAAAACACTTGTCCCGGCGAAGGCTTAAGCCGCAGTGGGATAGGGCTAAATATTTATAAGGGTGAGCAGGTTTTACGGCTTGAGATTAATGGCGTTCACATAACTGTTTTAAATTAGTATCAGATTATTAGCCATGTGCAGTAAAATCCCGATGTACTTCGGGGCGGACGAGGCTGCTTTCACAGACCGGCCAAAAGGGCTTTTTGCTGCTTTTGCCTGCGGCTCCCGAAAAAAAATGCTCTTATAGGACTTTTTTATGTTTACACTGCCCCAATTAATCAGATAGAATGTTGTGTTCATGGATGAGCGACGTGGAAGCTTCTTTCGTACGGAACGAAGTTCTACCGTGGATTTATATGTGAACACTTTTACAAAGGAGGATTGCAGGAATGAGAAGGAAGCCTTCTTCCCTAATCTCGATTTTCATCCTGATTCTCTTATGTAGTCTCTATAGCCAATCCGACTGTATGGCTGCGCTGGTAGAGATAGAGATATACGGCTACGGAATACAAGACCCGGAGGAGCTGGCGTTCGATTCGGCGGGCAATCTGTACGTTGGTCGCAGCCTTAATACACGCCGTATTACGATATATCAAATTCCAGCCGGTGGCGGAGAGGCCCTTGCCTGGCCGAGTAACAAAAGACCATTCGATGACCCTGATGGGATTGACGTCGATGACATGGACACGATATGGGGCACAACCGGGGTAAGGAATAACAGGCAAAACGGGGAAGTCGTCCATGTCTTCAGCGATGGTACCTTCGAGACGATTGGCGGCAATTACCTGCGCAATCCCACCTCGCTCGAATTAGACCGCAATGGCCGGTTCGGCCCCGAAGGTTCGGTGATTGTTGCGAATCAATCGAATTTAGTCGGCGGCATAGAAATTCTGTCGGTGACTCCGGATCCTCTTGGTGTCACCAGCATCTTCAGCACAGACGAATATAATGTCATTCGATGTCTGTCCTTTGACACGGACAACACATTATGGTTCGTCGGCGGAGAGAATCTATACAGTTGGGCAGAAGGAACAAGCAGGCCCGAAGAGTTTCAATTGTCCGGATTTGCCGGTGCCATCTCTGCCGTTGGTGTAGACCCATTCGGCGACGGATTGGTGGTCGGTTTTATAGATGAAAGAGCTATCGCGAGAGTCTCATTCGACGGAGTTGTCGATATAATCGCTATCGGATTAGACCCCAAAGCGTTCGCTTTTGATTCTCTTGGCCGAATATACGTATCCGATCAGGTCAGTGACGTAGTCTGGATTGTACCGGAACCATCGACTCTATTTCTGTTGGCGATTGGCGGCCTGGTATTGCTGAGAACACGCACTAAATTCTAATGTTTCTTGTCTTTATTCTTCCGATTTCAATACCACCAGTAAGACTGGTGGATGGAAATATCCGCCAAAGGCGGATAGGCAAAGCCTGAATACCGCAATGCCACCAGTTTTAACTGGTGGTTCTTCACTGTAGTTTTTATCGAAATCACCTACATTTCCTTGCAAAATACGCGCTAATAATATATACTCGTTTGCGAGGAAGTCTTACGTAAATGAGAACAGCAGCGATGAGAAACACCAACAAAAAAGCCTCTTAATTAACGACGTTCTTTAGCTGGTAATGCTAAATTTGATTTTTTTTGCGAACAGATAAAGCAATTACGTCATCCTGAGTGCAGCGAAGGATCTGCTGAAATCTGTTGACGTCAAGACTCTTCGCTACGCTATGCTGCGTTCTCCGTAAGGAGTCCCTAGGACAGAATGACAGTAATAGCAGAAAGGAAGGTGCAAAATGCAATGCTTTAGTAATTCAAAAAGCAGACTAATGTTAACCGGGTCAATTGCTTTTCTCGTACTGTCAATGGTCGGCAAAGCCGGCGCGAGCATTATTTACGTCGACGACGATGTAAGAGGTGGAAATGTCGGCTCAAGCTGGGAACACGCCATCAACTCACTGCAGGATGCTTTATTGCTCGCTTATTTTTCCGTCGAGCCGGTGGAAATACGTGTCGCTCAGGGTACTTACACGCCCGACCATGGAATCGGCATTATGCCGGGAAATCGCGAAGCTTCGTTTCAACTTATGAGCAACGTGACTATCAAGGGCGGCTATGCAGGTTCCGGCACACGGGATCCCGATGCACGCGATACCAACCGATACACAAGCATTCTCAGCGGTGACCTCAACAGTAACGACAATCCAAGGCGGACTAACAAAGACGAAAACAGTTACCACGTTGTCAAAGCAAACGGAACCGACGTCACAGCAGTGCTGGACGGTTTCACTATTACCGGTGGAAACGCTGACGGTCCGCCCCCCCACGATAACGGCGGCGGAATGTACAACGATGATAGCAATCCCACGTTGATTAACTGCATCTTTAGCGGAAATAACGCAAGTTCCGGCGGCGGAATGTATGTTATTAACAGTCACCCGATGCTGGTTGACTGTATATTCAACGAAAACTCGACGTCACAAAATGGCGGTGGAATGCAAAATAATAACAGCAATCCAACGCTGATTAACTGTATATTCACCAATAATTCTGCAACTCGAAGTGGAGGTGGGATGTACAATGACAATAGTTCTCCCACATCGACCAATTGCACCTTCATTGGTAACGCAGGAGGTAGTGACGGCGGTGGTGGAATGTACAACATGAACAGCGCCATAATGTTGGCCGGCTGTACATTCAGTGAGAACATGACAGAAGGAAACGGTGGTGGGATACATAACCATAACAGTGATGCAGAATTGCTCAATTGTAAATTCAGAGCTAATTCTTCACGGGTAAGCGGTGGAGGAATTTTCAGCGATTCCCGGAGTGAATTAAATTTGACCAACTGCATCTTTAGCAGGAATTACGCTTTAACCGGCGGCGGATTGGAGAACATCGGCAGCAGCAACTCGACATTGTATAATTGCACATTCAGCGGCAATTCCGCAGAAGCTGCCGGAGGCGGACTATCAAATCGTCGGGAGGGTGGTAGCCTTACCCTCACCAACTGTATCCTCTGGGGCGATACTCCTGATGAGATTAGCGGTTGGGCATACGCCTCATACAGCAACATCGAGAACGTCTCGCACAACTGGAACGTTAGCATATCCGACAACAGCGAAGGAATTATCGATATTGATCCGCTATTCGCCGATACCGATAACGGTGACTATCATTTGAAATCCCAGGCCGGCCGATGGGATCCAACCATTGAAAGCTGGGTCATAGACGAAGTAAGCAGCCCGTGTATCGATGCAGGTGATCCGGAAAGCTCCGTTGGTCTTGAGTATTTCCCCAACGGCGGCCGAATTAATATGGGTGCCTATGGCGGCACCCCACAAGCCAGTCTGTCACCATGGCATCTTCAACTTTCACCCTCTCAGGCCTCTGATCCATATCCTCCCGACAGGGCTATTGATGTCGATACAAACGTCACATTGAGCTGGACTCCGGGTTTAAATGCCATTTCGCACAATGTTTATTTTGGAACCAATATTCCCCCTCTTTTTGTAGGCAATCAAATCGGGGCTGAATTTGATCCCGGAATTCTCGACTATGGCCAGACTTACTTCTGGCGCGTTGATGAACTTTTAAGCGAGGGAGAGATAATAACCGGTGCAGTTTGGACCTTTACTACCACGGATACTCGACCACCGAAAGGCAGAGGCTCCTGTTTCCTCGCCGAAACGCCTGTGTGGATAAACGGAGTCCTCGTCCCAATATCAAAGGCTGACATCGAGCAGACAATCTGCCGCGTTAACGTCATCGGCAAAATTCATGAAGTCCAGGAGCACCAGGGGACATTCGTATGCTATGATGTTGTGCTTCAGAGCGGCAATTGTATCAGCGTTGCGGAATATCACTGTTTCCTCGAAGAATCCGGTCGATGGATTTCGCTGCAGGAATTAAAGGCAGGGACAAAATTGCAAACATCAAACGGCTTGATTGAGATTATAAGCGTAACTAAAAGACCAATGCCGTATGTGGGTAAAGTGTATAATCTCAAAATCGAAGGTTCAGACCGCTATCTTGTCGGTGAAGACGCGATTATCGTCCGCGATTACTAAGAATCCAACTCGGTGCTCTGGCAGTCAGGCATAAAAAAATAAAGCCGGATCATAAACGAGCATTTATTTTTGGATTATGTTCTGTCAGTTCGCGCTAATTGAGCCCAGTCTAAAAGAAAATTTTCACTCGACTGCGTCCAATATCTCCCAAATAAACGTTCAGATAACGACAATTTGCAATTTATCGCTTCGCGAGAGCCCGACAATAATTACAGCAAGTGTTTGACTATTAGCCGGCGGACAGGTAAAATGCCGATTTACGGTAATTTTGGCCTGATAAGGCAGGAAGCCTATATGGCAGATAAAGAAAAAGGACGCACAGTTTCACTATCAGGATCAATAAACGCTAAGTCGAATGCGACCGCCAACTTAACGACGGTTCGCAGCATGCCGGAATCGCTGGCAGCCGAGGCGGCGGTTTTAGGCTCGATGCTGATAGACCCGGAATGTATCGGCCAGGTCGTCGAGATTCTCGAATGCGACGCATTTTATCGAATCGAGCACCGTTACATATTCGACGCTTTGATTGGGCTTTATGAAAAGAACAAGGGCGTCGGAATAGATGCAGTGCTGCTTCGCGACGAGCTTGTAAAACGCAATCAACTCGAAGATGTCGGCGGCGTCGAATACATAGCGAAGATTCTGGACTCCGTGCCTTCATCGGCAAACGTGACATATTACGCAGGCGTCGTTAAAGATAAGATGCTGCTTCGCGAGCTTATCGCCGCTTCCGGCGAAATCCTCGACAACTGCTATTACCAAAGGGGCGAGACCCGTGAGACACTCGACGAAGCCGAGCGAAGGATATTCGCCGTCACGGACAAAAACATAACCGGAAACGCCGCCGCATTGAAGGATTTGGTCGTTCGTTCTTTTGAACTGATAGAATCCCGCCAGGGCACCCACGTTACAGGTCTGGCGACGAGTTATTATGAGCTCGACGACCTGACCTGCGGTCTGCAAAACGGCGAAATGATAATCGTCGCCGGCAGGCCGAGTATGGGTAAGACCTCACTGGCATTGAATATGGCCGAGCACATCGGTATGATGGACAAGATTCCGATTGCAATATTCTCGTTAGAAATGGGCAGGCAGCAACTGGCCGAGAGGTTTTTATGCAGCATAAGTGAGATCGACAGCCAGAAAGTCAGGAGAGGCCTTCTCAGTGACGAAGATTATAAGAAGCTGGCCGATGCCTGCGCCGATCTGTCCGAAACGCCTATTTTCATCGACGATACATCGACGTTGACGCCGCTTGAGCTTCGCGCCAAAGCAAGACGGTTAAAAAGTATGCACGATATACAGTGCATTGTCGTCGACTATCTGCAACTGATGCATCTCGGCGGCTCAAGTACAGTATCACGTCAACAGGAAATCACCACTATCTCAAGATATATCAAGGCGCTGGCCAGAGAGTTGAGCATCCCTGTTGTGGTTTTGAGCCAGTTGAACCGGTCTCCGGAGGGAAGGGAAGGGCACAGACCGAGAATGAGCGACCTGCGGGAAAGCGGTAGCATCGAGCAGGATGCCGATGTTGTAATGCTGCTGCACCGTGAGGATTATTACCATCGCAGCGATGAGGATTACCAGCAGGATAATTCGGCTGAACTGATAATAGCCAAACAGCGAAACGGCCCAACCGGATCTGTAAAACTAGTATTCAGAGAAAAAATAACACGGTTCGAGAATGCCTCTCGCATAGAACAGCAAACGGTACCGTTTTAGTCTGTGGTTCGTGTTTGATTTGTCTATTCACGATACACCAGGATACAAGATGAAAAAAAAGAGACTGACAGGCCCGCTTCCTACAGGCGGACACAAAAGACAATATGCGATTCTGATTGTTCTTATCTCGGTTATTATGGGGACTGTTGCCTCGGCTCGTGCATCCACGCAGGACAATTCACAGAACAGCAAGACAGAAAAATCCTCCGCAGAAGACAGTGATAAAAATACTATCAAATCAATTGAATTTCTGAACAACGAATCTTTCAAAGACAAGGTTCTGAAGAAAAAGCTGGACTTCGAGGCAGGCGACTTTCTCGATCCGATTCTAGCCGAATCCGGCAGAAGAATCCTGGCCGAGTTCTATCAACAAAAAGGCTTCTCCGACGTTGAAGTGACACTGGATAACGAAAAGTTATCGGAAGGCAGGATAATTTATACATTTGAAGAGGGGCAAAGGCTTCGTATTAAATCGATTAAGTTCAAAGGCAATAAATTCCTGAAGACCGGCGATCTCAGAAAGGTCATAAAGATAAAGAGAAAAAGCTGGCTGCTTTGGCCGGTTTACTACACTGAGGTCAAAGTAGCTGCGGGCCTCGAGAAGCTGCGTACTATTTACTACCAGAAGGGTTTTCTTAACCACCATATAGAAGCCCAGGGCAGGACCGATATCACTTTCATAATCGAAGAAGGGCCGCGTTATAACGTCAGGAATATTTATCTCGCGGGTAATGAGTACTATGATGACCAGAAGCTGCTGACAGACTTGAAATTAGAACCGGAACAAGTCTACTATCAACAAAAGGCTGACGCACACGTCGAAAAGATTCGCAAGCTTTACGGTGAGAACGGCTTTGTTAATCCGCAGATCAGGCAGCGACCATGGTTTGTACCCGACGCCAATGTTGTAGACGTCGAATTCAAGATAACCGAGGGAAAGCAGTTCAGGATAGGACGAGTCGAAATAACCGGCAACGAACAGACGCAGGACAAGGTTATCCGGCGTGTGCTGGACGAGTATGATTTTGCACCCGGCCAATTATATAATGCCAATTTAGCTCCTGTGCAGGGCAATGGTATGCTGGAAAGATATGTACAAAGCATGACTTTGGCCGAACAGGCAATCATTAAACCTGTTATGCCCATCAACGGAGCAGACGACCGCCTGGACGTACAGGTGGACATAAAGGAGGGCCTGACCGGGCTGTGGAGCCCGGGTATAATGATAGCCAGTGACAGCGGCGTTATAGGCCAGTTTATTTGGGAGCAGCGCAACTTCGATATTATGGACTGGCCCACGAATTTAAAAGATTTTATCACCATGAACGCTTTCAGAGGTGCCGGCCAGAGCCTGAAAGTCGCGATTGAGCCGGGGACTCAGGTCAGCTACTATTCGATCACATTCAACGAGCCGTACTTTCGGAACAAGCCGACTGCACTTAATGTCTCAGGCTCGAGCTTCGAGAGATGGAGAGAAAGCTATGATGAAAAACGCACAAAGGGATTCGTTGGGCTTAATAAGAGGTACAAAAGCAAATGGTCCAGGAGCATCGGTCTCAGAATTGAAAACGTTGGTGTTAGTGACCTCGATTTAGATGCGCCTCAGGAAATCATCGACGTAAAAGGCGACAATGATCTTATCGGCGTTAGCTTCGGCTTCGGAAGAAACATGACGGACAACAGATTTGATCCGAGCAGCGGTTATACTTTTAATACCGGTTATGAGCAGGTTACCGGTGAGTATGATTTCGGAGTATTAAGTGGATCTGTAATAGGGTATAAGACGCTTTACGAAGACCTGCTTGAGCGAAAAACTATTCTGGCGAGTAAGCTGCTTGCGGCGACAACATTAGGTGATGCTCCTCCTTTCGAGAAATTTTACGCCGGCGGTACGGGCACTCACGGCATCAGTGGCTTTGACTATCGAGGCGTAAGTACTCGAGGACTGCAGACAGGTCTTCTGTTGCCGCTGCGGAAAGATCCGATAGGTAGTGACTGGATATTTCTGGCCGATGCCGAGATAACCGTACCTCTCATAGGTGAGAATCTTGACGTGGTGTTCTTCGCGGACAGTGGAACAATTGACACCGGCGGGTTCCGCGCTGCACTTGGAACAGGCATACAGATATCAATACCCCAGTTGCTTGGCACAACGGTGCCGATGAGATTTGAGCTTGCCTGGCCATTCCTGAAAGACGACAGTGACGAAACCCGGGTTTTCAGTTTTACCATGGGAAGACTGTTTTGAGTTGATTATTGACTATCAATAAATCATAATTGTATACCAAACCGTCAATCAGAGCATAAATCTGGAAAGGATAATTTATGAAAGTTAAAACGGTCGTTTTGAGTTGCTTGATGGGTGCTGTTATCGTATTTCTGGGCTACGAATACACCTGTGCTCAGCCGAATATTGCTGCGCCCTTATCGAAGATCGGCGTAGTAAGTATCAGGAAAGTCTTCCTCGAGTGCAAGGCAAACGCCAAATTTAGGGCTGACTTCCTGACCGAACAGAGCAAAATAAACGCAGAGATGGAAGCCCTTAGCAACGAAACCAAAGCATTGGAAGCCGGGCTCAGAGCGTTAATACCCGGCTCGCCCGACCACTTGACACAGTACAAAGAGCTGTTGGAAAAACAAAATAATCTGGAAACTCAACAGCAATTCAACAACCAGCAAAGAGGATTAAAAGAACGATACTGGACCGAACTTCTTTATAAAGAAATTCTGCAGATAACCAAAGAGCTGGCAAGAGAAAAGGGCCTGGATATAGTTCTTGAAAGAACAGAACCCGAATTTCCCGTAACGAGTACGGAAGAGTTTGTAACAATGCTTAATACGCATAAAGTACTCTATGGTGACGGATGCGTGGATATTACGGGCGAAGTAATAGCTCGGTTGGATGCAAAAGACTTGAACTTAAACAATTAGAAACCGGAGCGAGATATAATTCCATCTCCGGCGGGCTCAATGCTCTTTCGGCTCAAGACTCAGGATGTAAGTATCAAATCATGTATCCTGCGTTTATTGCATTGAGTTCGTATCCATACTGCATTTTGGTGTTTTATTTGAAATGAATTTGACTGTTGCACAATTAGCTGAACGGCTTGGCGCCGAATTAGTCGGCGACACCATCGATACCGGCAAACAGATAAGAGCCGTCGGTCCGGTCGATGCAGCAGGCGATAATGAAGTTACATTTGTCGCAGATGCTAAACATAAAGCAGCGATAAGCCGGTCCCATGCAGGTGCGGTAATTGTCTCCGAGCACCTCGACGGTTTAGACAAGCCGCAATTGATCGTTAGGAATGTCAACGAAGCTTTGATAGAAACCTTAAGTATCTTTGCGCCAAAATTGAAAGCTCCAACCGAAGGCGTTGATCCAAGTGCCAGGCTCGCAAAAAGCGTCAGGATAGTCGAAGGTGTTTCCATCGGTGCCGGGGTTGTGATTGACGACGGGGTAGAAATCGGACAAAACTGCATAGTCGACAGCGGATGCAAAATAGGTGAGAATTCAAAGCTCGGAAAGAACTGCCGACTCGACAGCAACGTCGTCATTTATCACAACTGCTGTTTAGGTGACAACGTGATCGTTCAGGCAAACAGCACTATCGGCTCGACTGGGTTCGGATATTCACTTATCGACGGCGCTCACAAGCTGATTCCACATATCGGCGGGGTCGTGATTGAAGACTTTGTCGAGATAGGAGCAAATTGCTGTATTGACAGAGCCAAGTTTGGAAATACGATTGTAGGAGCCGGAACAAAAATTGATAATCTCGTCCAAATCGCCCACAACGTTATAATTGGTAAATGTTGTTTGATAGCGGCATTTGCCGGCATTTCCGGCAGTTGCAGACTTGGTGACGGTGTCGTATTAGCCGGCCAGGTCGGCATGGCGGATAATATAGAAATCGGTGATGGCACGATGGTCGGCGCCCAGTCAGGTGTTATGGGAAATGTTCCCGCCGGGCAGAAATTAGCATGGACGCCTGCAATCGAGAGGAAAAAAGCTATGCGGATTGTCAACCTGTTATTGCGCCTGCCGGAATTTAACAAACAGTTAAAGGAACTGAGCAATAGGATAGAAAGTCTTGAAGCTGCAGAAAACGATAAAAAGTGAAGGCAAGCTGCACGGTCGCGGCATGTTCGGAGGTAAGGAGGCGAAGGTCGTTTTTCGCCCTGCACCTGCGGATACTGGAGTAAATTTTATAAGGACCGATGTCCCCGAGCCGGTACGAATTAGCGCCATCGCGTCAAACCTTGCCAAACGCAGCCGTCGGACAACTATCAAGAAAGGCCCCGTCAGCATAGAAACTATCGAACACTGTTTAGCAGTAGTCAACGCACTTGAAATCGACAACTTGATTGTAGAAATTAACGGCCCGGAGTTACCGGCTCCTGACTGCAGTTGTGCAGAGTATTATAAGATTCTCAAACGAACGGGGTTGGTTGAGCAAAACGTCAGCCGTAAAGAGTTTGTAATCAATAAACCGATCACTATTACGGCTGGTGATGCCAGTATTTATGCCCTGCCGCATTCCGATGACGGACTAAATCTAACCTACGATCTGGATTACGGCGGGCATACCGGCATTGGCAGGCAAATCTACAGTTGTCGGCTTACGCCGGAGAGCTTCGGCAAAAATCTTGCACGAGCAAGAACATTTTTGCTCGAGACTGAGGCCAAGCAGTTTCAGGCCCGCGGAATGGGAACGCACATTAGTCCCCGAGATCTTCTGGTGATTAACTCGGACGGTCCAATCAAGAATAGTTACAGATTCCCCAATGAGTGTGTCAGGCACAAGATAGTAGATTTGGTGGGTGACCTCGCCCTGGTAGGCCGGGCTATCAAGGGCCGGATTGTAGCATACAAGAGCGGCCATACTCTGAATCAGCAGCTTGCCAGGACGTTGTACGAAGCAGCCGAGCAGCAGGAACGCATAGCCAAGTTCGGAACCGATGCTCTTTTGGATATTCGGCAGATTACCAAGATTCTGCCACATAGATATCCGTTCCTGCTCGTGGACAAAGTAATCGAAATCGAAGGTGACACGCGAATAAAAGGCATAAAGAATGTAAGCTTCAACGAGCAGTTCTTCCAGGGTCATTTTCCAGGAACTCCTATTATGCCGGGCGTGCTTATTGTTGAAGCAATGGCACAATTATCCGGTTTGTTGTTCGCACAGAGACTCGAACATACCGGTATGCTGGCAGTGTTGCTAAGTATGGATAATGTAAAATTGCGTAAGTCTGTTGTTCCGGGTGACCAGCTTATTCTTACCGCAGAGACAGTCAGATTAAGAAAAAGAACCGCGCAGTGTAAGTGCAGGGCGTTTGTCGACGATGCAATAGTTGCTGAAGCACAAATCAGATTTATGCTTCTTGACGATGAAAAAGTATAGGAACAATTTTGAAGAGGTAATATGACTCAGATACATCCCAGTGCCGTAATTCATAAAGACGCCCAATTGGCAGAAGATGTTACCATTGGACCTAATTGTGTTATTGACAGCGGAGTTTCGATCGATTCCGATACGATACTCGAGGCCAATGTAGTGATTAACAAAAACGTCCGGATTGGTCGTAAGAATCATTTCTTTGCCAATTGTGTGATTGGGAGCACGCCGCAGATTTTGCTTTTGGGCCCGGATTCTGAAATCGGCGGACTTGTAATAGGTGATAGAAACATATTTCACGAACAGGTGACAATCCACCCGGGCAGTCACCCCGACGGATCAACTAAAATAGGAAATGACAATTTTCTCATGGTCGGTGTGCATCTTGGACACGACTGTGTAATCGAAGATAAAGTTGTTATGAGCAACTCTGTGCAGATAGGCGGGCATTGTAAGGTTGAGATGGGAGTTTGGTTTAGCGGTTTAGCAGGACTGCATCAGTTTGTCACTATCGGCAAGTGGTGCTTTGTAGCGGGATTGGCTGGGATTACTCGGGATGTCCCTCCGTTCCTAACTGTCAGCGGGCATTACCCATCGAGGATTAGAAGTGTCAATAAGCGAGGTCTGGAACGTGCCGGACTGAATGAGCAACAGCAGGAGCGAATATTCGAGGCGTACAAAAAACTCTATCGCAAGTCAGGCACATTGCTGGAAAATGCGACAGCTCTGGCACAAGAGAACGGTCTCGATGAAAACGTTCTGGCTATGATTGATGCGATAACCAAAAGCAGCGAACATCAGTATGGAAGGTACCTTGAGAAGTTTAGAAAGCATTAAATAAGACTAACTTATGGTCTTGTATCTGGAGTTCGTTGCCCTGAGTCTGGAGTCGAGATGAAAAATACGAAAATAAGGACTGCTGTCATCGGCGCAGGTAAAATGGGAGCGATACACGCGAAGGTATATGCACAGTTACCACAGAGCGACCTTGTTGCCGTGGTTGATACCGATACCGACAAAGCGCAGAGTCTGGCTAACCGGTATGACTGTTTGGCCTTTACCGATCACAAAGATATCCTAGGTAAAATCGATGCAGTAACAATCGCGACTCCAACTGTAACGCATCTTAAATTAGCGAAAATCTTCATTAAGAACAATATTGCTGTGCTGATTGAAAAACCTCTGGCAGTTAATGTCAGAGAGGGTAAAAAAATCGTAGCACTTGCTAAGAAGAACAAAGCCGTCGTAGCGGTGGGACATTCCGAGCGATGCAATCCGGTTGCTCAGGCAATCAAAAGACTCAATATTGAACCGAAGTTTATCGAGGCCAATCGCATAAGTCCTTATCCGTTCCGCTCTACCGATGTCGGTGTTGTGCTGGACGTGATGATCCACGACATAGATATTATTCTGTCTCTGGCGGCCAGCAAAATCAAGAAAGTGGATGCAGTCGGTGTCAGTGTTGTTGAAGAACATGAAGATATCTGCAGTGCAAGGATAGCTTTTGAGAATGGTTGCGTTGCGAATATCACAGCCTCAAGGTTAGCTTTGAAAACTGAAAGAAAGGTAAGGGTATTCAGTCGGCAGGCGTATCTGACTGTAGATTATCTTAAGAAAAGCGGGCTCATAATCAAGGCCGACCCGAACACAAACGTCGTAAAGTGGATACATGAACACAAACAGGCCGGGGACTTTGATTTAACAACAGTGAACTGGCCGGATTTATTACACATTGAGCAGCTTGATATAGACGACAAGGAACCCATCCGCCTGGAGCAGGAGGCTTTTCTGCGGTCAGTTACGAACAGGGAGTTTACGCCGGAGGTCAGTGCCGAAGAAGGCTTGGCTGCTTTGAGGTGTGCAGATAAGATTTTGACATCAGTTAAAAAACATAAATGGCATGATAAAATAGAATACAACACTTAGCCTATCGTCTGTTAAAGAAAAGGAACGATGTATTTATAAGAACTATGGCTTTGAAAGGTATATATTATGATTAATAAGTCCTGGTTTTGTAGATTGTTGACGGTTGCTTTATTGGTTTGTGGCTGCGGCGAGACAATGAAAAAAGAGACGGCTGAATCTAAAATGGTGAAGCTTCAAACCAGCATGGGTGATATCATCATTGAGCTTAATGAGCAGGCTGCGCCCGTTACGATAAAGAACTTCCTCAGATATGTGAATGAAGGTTTCTATGATGGGACAATATTTCATAGAGTTATATACAACTTTATGATACAAGGAGGTGGCTCCACTACGGAAATGGAGCAGAAAGAAACGCACGACCCAATCGTTAATGAAGCTAATAACGGCCTTTCAAATTATCGAGGTACCATCGCGATGGCCCGCACCCAGGATCCTGACAGCGCAACCGCACAGTTTTTCATCAATCATGTAGACAATGAACCTCTGGACTACGTTGAGAACGTTAATCCCGGATACGCAGTATTCGGACGAGTAACAGAGGGATTGGACGTTGTGGATGCAATCGCATCCGTGAAGACAACCAGACGAAAAGATAAAAATGGTATTGATATGGCTGACGTTCCAGTCGAACTAGTAGTCATAAAATCCGCAAGAGTCCTCTCGAAATAAACTATAGACAAAACTACAGATTAGAAGTTATCAGGTTTTCAACTTTAGCTCACCAGCGAATTGATGAGCCAAACGCGTAGGTTCCGGCAGTCGATATTTAGTCGTGCAGGCAAGGGTGATTTCTATCGCGTCCTTTAGCAGGCATTTATTACCTACGGAAACAAAGACCGGCTTGACATTAGTACGAGTTCTGACCACCGCACCAATAACATCGTCTCCATCTGTCAACGGACCGTACGCACCTTTTACATTTGATGGTTCTACAAAGCTGCCGGTCAGTCTGCTTTTTGCACAGCCGATGGTTGGCTTGTCAAAAAACAGGCCCAGATGTGCCGCAAGACCTAACCGGCGGGGATGAGCGATGCCCTGGCCGTCAATCATAAAAACGTCAGGTTGATTTTGTAATTTCTCCACTGCGGCAATGCAAACGGGAGCTTCGCGAAAAGAAAGCAATCCGGGTATATAGGGAAATGTTAACTCGCCAGTGGCACTTGCTGTTTCGACGGGCTCGAAATCGGGTAGTCGCAAAATAATAACCGCAGCATAAATTTTTTGGCCGTCTTCCTGCCGAGCGAACCGTGCCGGGCTGCTTAAAGCACAATCAATGCCGGCCACTAACTTTGGCATCCCCTTTAAGGGCGTAAACTGCACTTTGCAGGCAAGGCTGATCTGCAGCTCTCTGGCCTCAGAATACGATAAATTCCAGCTATGTAACTTTTTCATTGATTTATTGACAATTGATTATTGTTTTTTACCAAGAACTATTTTACCTCTTTGCGGTGTTTTGATACAATTGTCAATTTGTATTATTGTCGAATTTTCACAATAGCAATACTTCGGTTAAAAGGCTGGCGAAATGGCCAAACGAGCAGAAAAAGTGATCAGGATTACAGGTGCCTCGGAGCACAACCTTAAAAATATCAGCCTGAGCATTCCTCGCGATAAGCTGGTAGTGATTACCGGCATCAGCGGCTCGGGGAAAAGCTCGCTGGCATTCGATACTGTCTACGCCGAAGGACGAAGGAAATATGTCGAGTCGCTCAGCACCTATGCCCGGCAGTTCCTCGAACAAATGCAGAAACCTGCGGTATCCGAAATTACGGGCCTGCCCCCTACTATTGCAATCGAGCAGCGTAGCGCCAGCAGCAATCCTCGCTCAACCGTGGCTACCACTACTGAAATCTACGACTATTTCAGAGTGCTTTTTGCCCGTGCGGGCCAGCCGCACTGCTGGGTATGCGGCAAAGAGATTACAAGCCAGCACTCTTCGCAGATAGTCGAATCGATTCTTTCGCGGCCGACAGGAACTAAAATGCAGATTTGTGCACCATTGGTCCGCGGCAAAAAAGGCGAGCATAAAGATGTTTTTGCCGGTATACAACGCGAAGGATTCGTTCGTGTGCGCGTCGATGGAGTTCTTTATGACGTCCGCAATGTCCCGGCTTTGAACAAAAACAAAAAGCACGATATAGCAGCGGTCGTCGACAGACTGATAATCAAGGACTCCATTCGCGTTCGTTTGGCTGATTCGGTGGAGACGGCACTGAAATTAGCTGAAGGCGTAATTCTTGTTTTACTGCAGGAACCCACAGATAAACAAGACGGCGGTTCCGGCACGTGGCAAGAAATCATTTACAGTGAAAAATTCGCCTGCCCTAAACATCCACAGGCCAGCCTCGCGGAGTTATCTCCAAGGCTTTTCAGCTTTAACAGTCCGTATGGCGCCTGCAAAAGCTGCGACGGTTTGGGGACGATTCTGGAGTTCGATCCCGATTTGATTGTGCCGGACAAAAGCGTCTCACTGGAAAACGGCACAATCGATGCCTGGCGCAAGGGCGGCAAGCGAATGAATATCTTCTACAACAGGTTGGTGAAAAGGTTCTGCCGGAATATGGGAATCAGTAAATCGATACCTTTCAGTCGGATTCCGAAAGAGTACGTAAGGATTCTGATGTACGGCACGACAGATGCGGACGAGCGGAAACACGGCGTTTCGTTTGAAGGAGTAATACCTAATCTTACCCGGCGATGGGAAAATACCACAAGCGAATACGTCAAGACCCGACTGCACGGTTATTTATCCGAACAACCCTGTCAAAGCTGTCATGGCGCCCGGCTCCGGCCCGAAGCTGTGGCTGTGACCGTCGGTGACAAAAGCATACATGAGCTGACCGCATTAAGCATCGAAAAGGCGAAAGGATTTTTCAATCAATTAAAATTAGACAAAGAAAAATCTTTGATTGCCGCAGCGGTGCTAAAGGAAATAAGGGCACGGCTTAAATTCATGGCCGATGTCGGACTTGGGTACCTGACATTAGATCGCACAAGCAGCACGCTCGCCGGCGGTGAGGCCCAGCGAATCCGCCTGGCCACACAGGTAGGCAGCGGCCTGGTTGGGGTCTGTTACGTACTCGACGAACCAACGATAGGTCTGCACAGGCGTGATAACGACCGATTGTTAGGGATACTACAGCGACTTAGCCGATTAGGCAATACGGTCATCGTCGTCGAGCACGACGAAGATATTATCAAAAGTGCGGACCATATAATTGATATTGGTCCGGCTGCCGGGGCGCACGGCGGTGAGCTTGTTGCACAGGGCACTTTCAGTGACATTATAAGCTGCGAAAACTCGCTGACAGGTGAATATCTGAGCGGCAAAACAAGCATACCCCTGCCGGCAGAGAGAAGACGATACAACCTTAGAAAATGTCTCGAGGTAAAGGCGGCGGCTCAGAACAATCTCAAGAATATCGATGTCAAATTTCCGCTCGGCGTGTTTACATGCGTCACGGGCGTTTCCGGCTCCGGCAAGAGTACCCTGGTAAGCGAGATTCTTCTAAAAGCCCTCAAGCGTCGGCTTTATCAATCCCGGGAAAAGCCCGGCATGCACAAGACTGTTCTCGGCACTGCTCAAATTGATAAGGTCATCGAGATAGACCAGTCACCCATCGGAAAGACACCGAGGAGCAATCCGGCAACGTACACAGGCGCTTTCGACTTAATAAGAAAATTATTCAGCATGACGCGGGAAGCGAAGATCCGTGGCTATAAGCCCGGACGATTTAGCTTTAACGTCAAAGGCGGACGCTGCGAATACTGCAAGGGACAGGGTACAAAAAAGATTGAGATGCACTTTTTGCCTGACGTTTACGTGACCTGCCAAAGCTGCAAAGGCAAAAGATATAACCCTGAAACTCTCACAGTTACTTACAAAGGTAAAAATATCGCTGACGTGCTTGATATGAGGATTGAAGATGCACTCGGTTTTTTCGCGAACTTCCCGACGATTATTCGGATATTGCGGACATTAGCCGATGTCGGAATGGGATATATGCAGCTGGGTCAGGCCTCAACAACCCTCTCCGGCGGCGAAGCGCAACGCGTGAAACTATCCTCCGAATTAGGCAAGGCAGAAACCGGACACACTTTATATTTGCTCGACGAGCCGACCACAGGGCTGCATTTCGCCGACATTCACAACCTCTTAAACGTGCTGCAGAGACTAACAGACCTCGGTAACACAATCGTGGTAATAGAGCACAATCTTGACGTTATAAAAATGGCTGATTACATCATAGACCTCGGGCCCGAGGGCGGAGAGGCCGGTGGCACAGTCGTAGCTGCCGGTGCACCGGAGGAAATCATCAAAAACAAGAAAAGCTATACCGCAAAGTATTTGCAGGCAAAGCTGCAATCTGATATAAAAAAACAATAAAATTTTTATATCGCCCGCCGTCGCTACCGGGGGATTGTGAAATAGTTTTAAATAAAATAAGGTGATGCATACCCCCGCTTTTCTGGAGAAAAATTTTGTTATGGAAACGCTGAGAGCGAAAAAGAAATATGTCTGGGATTTTGATTTAAGCAGCGTTGAGCAGTTGAAGAAGCTCGCTGATTCTTTATCGATTAAAATCGAAACGAGTGATGACGTATCGATTCTCGCCGAGGCGGTCCGAATCGGCGATTTGGTCGCTCCGAACTCTCTGGCGACCCAGGCTATGGAAGGCTGCGACGGCGATTCCGAAGGTCGGCCCGGAGAACTAACCATCCGTCGGTACAAGCGATTTGCAGCCGGCGGCGCGGGCGTTATATGGAGCGAAGCGATTGCTGTTGTTCCGGAGGGACGAGCGAATCCACGCCAGTTATTGTTAAACCAAAAGAGCAAAGAAGCCCTTGCCTTCATGGTTAAGAGTATGCGAAAAGCCGCCAGCGCTCGTCACGGTGCAGACCACAAGCCGATTATCGTCGCCCAACTGACTCATTCTGGTAGATACTCCAAACCAAAAGGCATTTCTGAGCCGATGATTCCACAACATGATCCCTACCGGGACATAATGACACCCCAGCACCCTCCGGATATTAACGCTGATAAAAAATTACCAGCGGATTGGCCTGTTTTGACTGATGAATATTTAGATAGTCTCCAGGAGGCATATGTCAAAGCCGCCAAAATTGCTTTTGAGGTCGGCTTCGATGCAGTTGATATTAAATCCTGCCACGGCTATTTGATTAACGAGGTGTTTGCCTGCTATAATCGTAAGGGCAAATACGGAGGTTCCTTTGAAAACCGCACGCGGATTTTGCTGGAGACGATAGACCGCATCCGGAATGAACTGGAACCGGGACCGGATAAGCTGATTACCGCCCGGCTCGGTCTTTATGATGCCATCCCGTATCCGTATGGCTGGGCGGTTGACAAGGACGATTATAAAAAGCCAGACCTGAGTGAGCCGAAAAAGCTCATAAAGCTTTTGCTCGAGCGCGGAGTGAAAATTCTAAACACCACGATAGGCAATCCCTACTACAACCCACACATGGGCCGGCCTTTCAACGAGCCGATACTCGGTGGCTACGAGGAGCCCGAGCATCCGCTGATAGGCCTTAATAGAATCGTTTCCATTACAGGGCAGATTCAAAAATCCGCTCCCGATATGGCTATCGTCGGAACGGGATATAGCTGGTTGCGTTCAATGCTTCCTTACGTCGGGGCAGCGAGCAAAAAGAACGGCATGGTTACATTCGTAGGAGCCGGACGGATGTCCTTTGCTTATCCTGATTTTCCGAACGATATTATTACCAGGGGCAAAATGGACCCTGAGAAAACCTGCATCGGCTGCAGCGCGTGTACTCAGATAATGCGTGACAGCGGAATGGCCGGCTGCGTAGTGCGGGACAGCGAAGTATATGGGCCGATATTTGAGCACGGAAGGATGAGCGACAGGGACAATCTTGCCAGGCTGGCCGAGGCATGTCGAGAGTGCGGCGATGCTACATGCAAGCAAGCGTGTCCGGCGGGAATAGACATACCGAAGTTCATCAAACTATTCCTGGACGGCGACGATAAAGCAGCATACGAAGTTATAAGAGAAGCCAACGTGCTGCCTGAAATCTGTGCTTGGTTGTGCCCTGCTGCTAATTTGTGCGAGGGTGAATGCCTGCAGAAATTCATCGGCGACAGCGCAATGTCAATCGCCGCCATTCAGAGATTTCTGTCGGAACAGGCAAACATAAAAGGCTGGTCAAAGCTGCGAATACCAAAGAAGTCGACCGGCAAAAAGGTGGCGGTCATTGGGGCCGGTGCCGGCGGGCTGTCTTGTGCAGCCAAGCTCATCGAAGCCGGTCACAGCGTCACTGTTTTTGACCGGAACAAGAAATTAGGCGGTATAATTGCAACAGTCATTGCCAAAAACAAGCAGGGAAATTCTCTCGCCAGCGAATTGAACGCCATCTTCGGTGACGTACCCGGGGACCGTTTGGAATTGCAGTTGGGCCAGGGTCTTGATGCCAATTTCAATCTGGACAAGCTGATGGCCAAAGGCTTCGATGGTGCTTTTATCGCAATGGGACTGCCGGAATCGAAAACGCTTCGCTCCAACGGAAGTGTCGAGGGCTTGTGGGGTGCGCTGGAATTTCTCGGAACAATCAAGCAGGGTAAGGACATAAATCTTTCCGGCAAGCGGGTAGCAGTCATCGGCGGCGGTAATACCGGCATGGATGCCGCCGGCGCCGCCAGGAAGAAATACGCCGATATCGTCTATATGATTTGTTTCGAATCATTTAAGACTATGCCGGCATGGCTCAATGAACGACAGCAGGCACTGATGAAAGACATATGGTTTATGAATTTGTTCATGCCTAAAGAGTACGCCACACAGAATGGGCGAGTCAAGGCGGTCAAAATGACGCATGTTCGTCTGGCTGAGCCGGATGAAAATGGTTTCTGTGCCCCAATTGAAATCCCTAACAGCAACCTTGAGGTCGAGGTGGATGTGATTATCGAGGCGCTCGGGCAAAAAACACCGGATAATCTAAAAGATATTCTTCCCGGAGTCGAGCTGGATAAGAGAAACCTGATTGCTGTAAAACCGGATAGTCTCACAACGAGTCGCAAGGGCGTTTTAGCCGGCGGTGACATCATCAACGGCGGAATGACGGCAGTTAGAGCCGTCGCGGACGGAATGAAAGCCGCCAAAGAAATGAACGAATATCTTAAACAATAAACAATCTTGTT